>JAKCCH010000127.1 GCA_021838945.1 Actinomycetes bacterium | reverse complement strand
GCGCTCCGACGAGGAGCAGGCCGACGGTCACATCGTCACCACCCTCACGGAGTGGACGCGGCACCACTGGGGCAAGGGCGGGCATGAGTTCGACTGGTGGTGCACCGAGGCGCCCGAGGCGTTCGCGGGTGCGCGGCCGGTCTACGAGACGATGAAGGCGGAGATCACGGCGATGACCGGGAAAGCGGTCTACGCCTCCATCAGGAAGTACCTCGACGACCGCCGCCGGGCGGCGGGGCGGGCAAGGAGGCCGGTGCAACTGGCGCATCCGGCGGTGAGGACGAGCGGCAGCCGGTAGGTCCGGCCGGCGGGTGCGACGAGCAGATCCCGTCAGGTCTAGTCAGATCCCGTCAGGTCCTGTCAGTAGGTCGGGTTCTCCTCTTCCTCGTCCTCGAGCTCCTCGGAGTCGTGGAGGCACCACGACGCGTGCGGCCCCTCGGGATCCGCTCCGCACTCGGGGCATGGTTCCGCATGTTCCTCGAAGGCGCGCTTCAAGCTCCGCGCCTCTTCGAATCGACGGTGACGTCCCTTTTTCACGAGCCGCTCCCAGGTGCGTGGATCCTGCCCCCGAACTGACAGCGCGGGTGGTCCGACCTCGAGTGAGGCGTCACGGGCCATGTCCTTCGTGCTGCGGGGGTCAGCATATCGCCAGGTTGGTGCCCTGGCCCGCGCAGGCAGGGGCCCGAAACGCACCGCCGCGCCAACGATAGGGTGACCCCCGATGCCCGACGAATTCGACCCCACGGAGATGGTGACGCGCTTCCGTGAGAGAGCGGATGCCGTCCGTCGCCGGGGGCTCCCGCCGGTGGAGGGGCCGGAGCGGCAGCAGATCATGCGCCAGATGCGGCTCGACTTCCAGGACTTCGCCATGCTCGGTGACGCCACCGCCAGCCTGGAGGACGGCGTCCTCACGCTCCGCGTGGACCTGCGGCAACCGGCTGAGGGGCAACCTGAGTCCGGCGACTGAGGGCCGGCGCTGCCGTCGTCGGGGCGGACCGGCCGAACCGGCCGGTCCAGCTGATCAGGAGTTGGGAACCCTTTGAGCGCGCGGCGCGAGGGCGGCGGCGGAGGCGACCGCCCGTGGTGGCACGGCGCGGTCGTGTACCAGATCTACCCGCGCAGTCTCTGCCTGGCCGATCCTGCCGGCCGTCGCGAGCGCCTCCATCTCGCGCCGGGCGCACCTCCGGACCGCGTTCGAGATGGCGCCGGTGACCTCGAAGGCATCCGGCATCACCTCGGACACCTCGCCGAGCTGGGCGTCGACGCAGTCTGGCTGTCCCCGATCTTCCCCTCGCCGATGGCCGACTTCGGCTACGACGTGTCCGACTACTGCGACGTCTCGCCGCTGTTCGGTGACCTGGCGGGGTTCGACCGGTTCCTCGCCGAAGCCCACGACCACGGCATCCGAGTGATCCTCGACTTCGTGCCGAACCACACGAGCGACCGCCACCCGTGGTTCCTCGACGCTCGCAGCTCGCGCACGAGCGAGCACCGCGACTGGTACATCTGGCGCGACCCCGATCCCGAGGACCCGTCCAAGCCGCCGAACAACTGGAAGCGGTCCTTCGGCGAGGGACCGGCCTGGACCTTCGACGAGAGGACCGGGCAGTGGTACCTGCACCTGTTCCTTCCCGAGCAGCCGGACCTCAACTGGGCCAACCCTGCGGTCGTCGAGGCCATGGAGGAAGTGCTCGACTTCTGGCTCGCCCGTGGGGTCGACGGCTTCCGCATCGACGTCGCACACGCACTCGGGAAGCCCGACGGTCTTCCGGACCTGCCTGCCGACAAGGCGGAGATGCCCTACTCGGCGCTCATCGACGAGCCGTCGACGCACCCGATCCTCAAACGCCTGCGTGCCCACATCGATCGCTGGCCGCAACAGCCGGTGCTGGTGGGGGAGGTGTTTCTCATCGACGCGTCAAAGGTGGCGCCGTACTACGGCGACGGGGACGAGCTGCACCTCGCGTTCAACTTCGTGCCGATGTTCACGAAATGGTCAGCCCGCTCGTTTCGGCGCCGCATCGAGGAGATCGACGACTTCCTCGTGCCGATCGGCGCCTGGCCCACCTGGGTCCTGTCGAGCCATGACCGGTCGCGGCACCGGACCCGTCTCGGGGGGTCGGAGCGGCGGGCGAGAGCAGCTGCCGTGCTGTCGCTCGCCATGCGCGGGACCGTGTTCCTCTACGCCGGCGAGGAGCTCGGGCTCGAGGACGCCGACGTGCCGCCCGACAGGGTGGTGGACCCGGGAGGACGGGACGGCTGCCGAGCCCCGATTCCCTGGACCTGCGAGCCGGATCACGGATGGGCCCTCGCCGGGAGCGAGCCGTGGCTGCCCTGGCCGCCGTCGCCCCAGACGTGCAACGCCGGCACCGAGGCGTCCGATCCGGGATCGGTGCTCGCCCTCTACCGTCGCCTGGCGGCCTGCCGGCGGGCCTCGGAGGCACTCCGGTGGGGTGATCTGGAGCGCCTCGACGCGGGGGAGGACGACGTGCTGGCCTTCGCCCGGCACAGCCGATCAGGGCGCGGTAACGAAACGGCGGTCGTCCTCGTCAACTTCGCCGCCGAGACGACCCGGGTCGGCGAGGCGGAGCTCCCGGCAGCACCAGGTGGTTGGAGGGTCGCCGTCTCCTCAGGCGGTGAGGGAGCCGCCAACTCGGAAGGGTCGCCCTTCGCCGAAACGCTCGGGCCGGAGGAGGCGGTCGTCCTCCTCGGCGCTCGGCTCACGCACGACTGACACTCGGGGTCGTCGGCCGAGTCGCCGGGCGAGTCACGAAGCCGAGTCGCCGGCCGGCCGAGTCGCCGGGCGAGTCACGAAACCGAGTCGCCGGCCGGGCCGGGAAACGATAGGCGCGAACGTCAGGAGCGAAATCCGGCAAAACGACGGTTAACGCGCCAGGCGATCGCGCCTATCGTTTCCCCGGGCTCCCGACCAGGGATCCGGGGTTTTCACGCTCTCGCATCTCACGCTCTCGCATCTCACGCTCTCGCATCTCACGCTCTCGCTTCTCGCGTCCTCGCCCGCGCGCTCGTGCATCACGGCCAACGGACCACCCCGGGGCGAGGCATCAGCCCCCCAGGTCCGGCTCCAACGCCCGGTGCGACCGCTCCTCGAGCACCAGGCCGTCGTCGCCGTCGAAGGCCAGGGCGGCGTCCCCGTCCGCCAACCGCTTCAGCATCGAGCCGAGCAGGCCGTGGCGCCATCCTGAGGCCAGCCGGCCGTCCGGGACGCGCTGGAAGAAGGCGACGAGGTCGGCCCGCGTGGCGAGGATGGCGGGGTCGATGGACAGCTCCGCCGCGCGCTGGCCGACGTACGCGCTCGCGAGCGCGATCACGGGCCGGTTGGGCCGCTCGAAGTTCTGGCCCGGCTGGAGCCGCACGTCGCGGGGCGGAAGGGACTTGCCCCGCCGCACAGCTTCGAGCAACTCGTCGCCGACCGCCCCGGCGAAGTGGCGTCCGTCCACTCCGCGGGTTCGGAGCAGGTCCTCCCGGCTCGCCGGCGGGCGCTGGGCGATGGACAGGACCGCCATGTCCGACACCACGAAACGGGCAGGCAGATCCAGCCGCCGCGCCCTCCGCTCACGCCAGGCCGCCACCTCCTGGGCCACGCCTCGGGCGGCGCCGCGCAGCTGGCGGGAGTGAGGGAGCCGCCACCAAGCCTCCTCGGGGTGACCATCGCTGCGGTCCTTGGCGAGCAGGAGGGCGCACTCTTCCGCAGCCCACTGCGTGCGACCCGTCTCCTGCAGCGAGGCGCCGATCACCGATCTCATCTCGAGGAGCCAAGCGACGTCGTTCGCCGCGTACGAGAGCTGTCCTTCAGACAGCGGGCGCCGCGTCCAGTCGGTGAGCTGGTCCGACTTGTGCAGCTGCACCCGCAGCAGGCTCTCGACAAGGGTCACGAGAGAGGGCGACGAGTAACCGAGGAAGCCCGAGCACAGCTGTGTGTCGAAGATGCGTGGCGGGAGCGCACCAGTCGCGCGCTCGAGGACCTCGAGGTCCTGGTCCGCCGCGTGCAGCACCGCGAGGGCACCCGACTCGAAGACGCGGGCGAGCGGCGACACGTCGACAGCGAGCGGGTCGATGAGCACAAGGCCGCCGTCCCAGGCGATCTGGACGAGCGCGAGCTGTGGGTAGTAGGTGCGCTCCCGGTGGAACTCGGTGTCGATGGCGTATGCGTCGACCCCGCACAGCAGGTCAACCACCTGAGCGAAACGACGACCACCGTCCACGAACTCCACCGCCTCGGACGAGGCCGCCGCCGTCATCCGCCGTAGCTCATTCTCGTGTCCTCCATTCGCAGGATCTCGGCCTCCTCGCCCCCGCCGACGGCCATGACCTCGCCGACGAAGACCGTATGGCTCCCGGTGTCGAGCGACTGCCGGACCTCACAGTCGAGCCAGGCCACGGCGATCTCCGGGATCGGCGCGCCCGTGACGGCAGTCGTGTAGCGCATGTCGTTCAGCGTGCCGACGACGGCGTCGTGCTCTGCCGGCTTCACGAACCTGCGCACGGCCGCCCGGTCCTCCCGTGCGATCAGAGACAGCGCGTAACAGCCGCCTTCCTCGACGAGCGCGTGGCTGAAGGCGGAGCGTTCGATGGAGACGGCGACGTGTTTGGGGCGGACGGACACCTGCATGGCCCAGTTCATCGTCATGAGGTTCTTCCGCGAGCCGGCAGCCGAGCCGAGGAGGTAGAGCCCCATCGGCAGCTGCCAGAGCACACGTCGGCGCAGCCGGTCATAGTCCTCGGGGTCGACTCCGCTCGGAAAGGGCCCAACGAGCTCGCCGTGTTGCGCCATCGCGCCACGCTACTTGGAGGCGTCACTACGCGGACGGGACGACCGGCGAGTGGACACCGAACGCAAGCAGCCGTTTCCTTGCTCCGTCGAGCTCGACCAGTCCCCGATGGATCCGCGCGAGGTCTCGTTGCACGGTCGCGCTCGTGGTGCTCGAGGCCACTGCGCACGACGCGGCTGCGTCGTAGAGGTCCTGCATCGAGGTCCCGAGCTGTGCCGTGAGGGGGTGGTCCGGCGTCGGGAGTGTGCCGTACAGAGTCCCGGCGTCGCTCTGAAGCCCCCCGCAGATGGTGCGGAGCTGGAGCGCCGAGCCCTTCCGGGCCCCCAGCTGCACGCCCGCGACGTCGGTGAGCACCTGCTTGTCGTTCGCGACGAAGGAGCTCTGAGAGGCCCAGCTCTGGACCTGCTGGCGCATCGAGCCGGAATAGCCGCATCCTGCGAGCGCCCCGGCAGCGAGGCCAACCGCTACGAGGAAAGCCCCGGCGCGATGCGCGCCGGGCCAGCGGGCAGATGACCTGGGCATCGGGTCCAGCGTGCCATGAGCGCGGCTGTTCGGCGAACCGCCACAGGGGCAAGCGCGTCGTGACCCCCCGTTAGCTTGCCTGCCATGACGACCACTGAGGTGAGCCGCTCCGACTGGCCGGCGCTGGCAGAGAGGCTCACGAGTGCGCTCCATCTCTCCGTTCCACCCATCTTTTTGGCATTCGGGGACGAAGCTCCCGCCGCCACCCGGGCGTTCGACAAGCCGATGAGCGAGCCCGCCGCAGACGGGCGGCAGGGACGCGTCCCTGCCTCGTGTGTGTTCTGGGTCGAGGCTGCAGCCGCCGAGGAGCCGTTCTCGACGGTCCCGGAGGACCACGGGAACTGCTCGGTCGGGAAGTTCACGCACGGTCTGTCCGAGCTCGACGCCACGAAGGGTGACGTGCAGGCGCTCCTCGAGAGCGGGTGGGTGACGCCTGAGATGGTCCCGCAGATCCCGTCCGTCTCGAGCCGCCCCGGTGCGATCACCTACGGCCGGCTCGCCGACGTACCCGCCGGCGTCGTCCCGGACGTGGTCATGCTGCGCGTGAACGGGCGCCAGATGATGGTGCTCTCCGACTCGATCCCGAACCTCTCGATCGAGGGCAAGCCGCAATGCCACGTCGTTGCGCTGGCGAAGGAGCACGACCGGCCGGCTGCGAGCGTCGGCTGTGCCCTCAGCCGGGCACGCACGGGCATGCGACCGGAGGAGATGACGTGCGCCCTGCCGGCCGGCCGGCTCGTCTCGCTCGTCGACGCGATCGAGGCGACGGCGGCGACCGACGCCGTGGTGGCGAGGTATGCGGCGGAGGACGGGCGGCGTTTCTCCTAGGCGAGCGCCACGCCGCGACTACCCGGCGGCAGCGCCGACCTCGGTCGCGACGCTCTTCGTGGCCAACTG
>JAKCCH010000028.1 GCA_021838945.1 Actinomycetes bacterium | reverse complement strand
TCCTCTGTGGGACGCCGGTAGGAGCAGCCGCCGGCACCCGCCTGCCACAAAGGGGTTGATGCGCATGTCTGTACGTCGTTTCTCCCGGCCGACTGTCATCGCGGCTGGCGTCCTTGCAGCGACTCTCAGCGCTGCCGCAGTCGCCACGCCGGCCGGCGCGACCGGGACGCCGACCAACAAGCACACCGCGATCACGCTCATGGCAAGCCGTGCCACAGCCGCCCCGAGGCACAAGCTCACGCTCACCGCGACGCTGAAGAGCGGCCGCACAGCGCTCGCTGACGAGTCGCTCTGCCTGGCGACCCGCACGAAGACCGCCACGGCATCGTGGGGCCCGTGGGGCACCTGCATGAGCATCGGCACGACCGACGCCAGTGGACAGGCCGCCGTAACCGGTGTCGTCCCGAGGAACGGCAAGGGGACGAAGGATGAGTTCAAGGTCTTCTTCGCCGGCGCTACGGGATACGCCCCGTCGCACAGCGCAGTCATCACAGTCACGACCAGCTGAGCCGGAGCTCCTAGCGCCGAGCTGTCACCGCCCACCTGGTGCACGGGATCGCCCACCCGATCCCAGGCACCGGTGGGTGGTGCGCGTCCGACCCCCTCCCGTCAGCGCAACACGGCGTAGCGGTGGCAACACCGTGGTGCCGCCAGCACAGTGCTCACGGCCGGACGTACCGCTGCTCGGCGATCGTGTTGCCGCCGTCTACGACGAGCAGCTGACCCGTGACGTACGACGCCCCGGGCGTCGCCAGCCACGCAACGAGCGCCGCCACCTCCTCGGGCGATCCCGGCCGGCCGGCGGGCGTGCCCCGGCCGAGCTCGAGCTCATCGGGCAGTGACGAGCCGGTCTCGATCCACCCGGGCGCGACGGCGTTCACCGTGATGCCGGCTCGGGCGACGTCGAGGGCGAGTGCCCGGGTGAGTCCGAGCATGGCAGCCTTGCCCGCCGCGTAGCCGACGTCGTCGGCGATGGCGGCGACCGGGCCGGTGACCGAGGACATGTTGACGATCCGGCCCCATCCTGCCTCGCGCATCATCGGCACGGCCGCCTTCGCCGCGAGAAACGCAGTCGTCACCTCCCGGTCCAACTCCCGCCTCCAGTCGTCCACGGGCAACGTCTCGACAGAGCCTGACGAGAAGCCCGTTCCGAGCGAGACCATCCCGGCGTTGTTGACGAGTACTGTGATCGGCCCCTTTGAGGAAGCGTGCGCCACCACGGCCTCGACCTGCTCGGGCGCCGTCAGGTCGCCCGTGACGGCGTCTGCGTCGATGCCGACCGCCCGCAGCTCCGCGCACCGCTCGTCGATGCGGTCGCTGGTCGCCGTGATCGTGACGCTCGCACCGAGTTCGCCGAGCGCCCGGGCGCAGGCGATGCCGATACCGGTCGGGCTGCCGGCGCCGGTGACGAGCGCGTGCCGTCCGTGGAGCGAGAGGAAGTCAGGAAGCCGGCCGTTCATCCACCCATTCTCGGTCATGTGACATCTACACGGCGGCATCCACGGCGTCGAGGTAGGTGGCGCCCGGATCGCTCAACCCGAGGCGGCGCTCGTTCGCCAGCCTGAAACGAGTCGGCACCGGGGCCCTCAGGGTGCCATCCGGTTGAAGGTCCGCCCTGCTCCAAGCGCCCAGGTCGAACTTCTGTCACTATTGGTCAGGCACGTCTGCCGGTCGCCGCTGATGGGTTGCGGGGCACAGGAGTAACTCCGGCAAGCGACGCGTGCCGAAGGAGATGCACATGCTGAACGATTCCGTGAGCAGCGCGGCTGACCATGAGGCACGGAACGAGTGCCTCATCGAGATCGACGAGGCCTGGGAGCTGTGTCGAGACCACATCGACCTCGCGCGCATCGCCCTCGGGGAGGCGCTCGAGTCGTCGCGTGCCACCTTCGAGGACCGGCAGCGCCAAGCGGCTGACGGCCACCAGGAGTCCTTGACCGAGGCCTGGAACGCCTACAAGGGGGCGATCAGCGGCACGCCGAGCGCAAACCGTCGTGAGCTCATCGCCGAGGCGCGTGACTCCTACAAGAAGGCTGCTGCGACCGTTCGCGGCACGTTCGACCGCGAGATGGGTGCCGCTTCGGACGAATACGCCAAGGCTCGCAGGGAGGCGCGGGCGGCCTACGACCTCGCCGTCGAAGAGGCGTTCGAGTTGCACCGTGATGCGGTGCAGGACGTACGCGGCTACTTCGAGGCCGCCGGGAGGGGTGGTGGGTCAGGAGAGGACTCTGCCGATTCACTCGAGTTGGCCGCCAAGCTGGTGGCCCGTGAGCACGAGCGCCAGTCGAACGCGAGCGGTGGAGCCGACGATGGCGGGCAGGACGACGCCGGCGGCCACGAAGGAGAGCGGGGCAGCGACGTCTTCATGAGCGAGTCTGCATCCTGACCGATCCGCTCAACAGGTGGAGTGCGCGACCTAGGGTCGTTGCAATGTGCCGCAACATCACCACGCTGCGCGGCCTCGAGCCGCCGGCGACCGCCGAGGAGATCGAGGCAGCATCCCGCCAGTACGTGCGCAAGGTGAGCGGCGTCCAGTCGACATCAGGTGCAACGGAGGCAGCCTTCGAGGCCGCCGTCGCGACAGTGGCGACGGCGACGGCGGAGCTGCTCTCGGCACTTCCGCCCCGTCAGCAACCGCCGAAGTACGAGCCACCGCTGCGGAGGCTGGCTGGCCGGCGAGCGGCCGCGACGGACCGATGACCGGCTCCGAGACGGAGCCGGTCGGCGAGGGCGCTGTCACGGCGCGGCAGTACGACGCCATGGCGCGCGGGTACGCAGCGTTCAACGAGGTCAACTCCGCCAACGCGCACTACGAGCGGCCGGCCATGATGGCGGTGCTGTCCGGAGCCGGCCTCGAGGACAAGAGGGTGCTGGAGATCGGCTGCGGCGCCGGCGTGCTCACCGAGTGGATGATCGAGCAAAGAGCAGAGGTGACCGCCTTCGACGTGAGCGCAGAGATGCTGAAGCTCGCGCGCGAGCGGGTCGGTGAGCGGGCGCGGATACTTGCGCACGACCTGCACAAGCCCCTCTACTTCGCAAGCGGAGCGAGCTTCGACCTCGTGGTGGCCTCACTCGTGTTCCACTACCTCCGGGACTGGCGCGCCGTCCTGGACGAGCTGCGGCGCGTCCTCGTCCCGGGCGGCCGGGTCGTGTTCTCGACGCACCATCCGAGCTGGGACTGGCTCAACCACACGCCCGACGACTACTTCGCGGTGATGCAGGTGACGGAGTCGTGGGAGCGGGCGGGCAAGGAGTACGACGTGACCTTCTGGCGGCGCCCGTTGCGGGACCTGACGGCTCCCATCGCTGCGGCCGGCTTCGTGATCGAGCAGCTCACGGAGCCCGAGCCGTTGCCGGAGCTCGCGGAGCGTGATCCCGAGAGCTACGAGGAGCTGCGGACCAGGCCCTTCTTCCTCCTGTTCCTGTTGCGTGCACCGGAGAGATCGGGCCAGGCGTAGGCGGGCTCCGAGAAGGCCTGACAGGATCTCGCCATGGATGTCCGCGAAGTGCTCTACACCACGCGCGCCATGCGCCGTGTCCGGCCCGATCCGATCCCGCTCGACGTGCAGGCTCGCATCCTCGACGCTGCCATCCGGGCGCCGAGTGGTGGGAACGCGCAGCCGTGGCGCTTCGTGCTGGTGGATTCACCGGACCTGAAGGGCGAGCTCGGGCCGCTCTACCGCGAGAGCATCGCCTCCTTGTGGAGCACCTTCTACCGTGAGCGGCTCGATCGGGCCAGGGCCGATCCCGAGGTGCCCTCCAACCGCAGCCTGCTCAAGGTGCAGCGCTCGGCCCAGTGGCTGGCCGACCACTTCGAGGAAGTGCCGCTGTACCTGTTCTGTTTCGTGCGGACGGCAGCGGGAGGCGCCGGGTCGATCTACCCGGCGGCCTGGAGCGCGCAGCTCGCCGCCCGTGCCGAAGGTGTCGGCAGCGCGCTGACGTCGGTGCTCGGCGCCCTCCACCCGGCCGAGGTGCGTTCGCTCCTCGGAGTTCCGGACGACTCCTGGGACAACTCGTGCACGGTCTCCTTCGGATACCCGACGGGTCGGTGGGCTGTGGCCGACCGGTTGGCGGTCGACAAGGTCGCCGCTCGGAATGCCTGGGACGGCGAGCTGGGCTTCTCGGCTTCCGAGCCTCTCTGGCCGAAAGAGTGAGGGCGCGTCACCCGGAGTTGCGGAGCGGTGTCGTCACAGCGAGGCTGGGACGGTGAGCACCATCTCGGAACTCGTCGTGCGCGGCGCCCGGATCTGGACCGGTGATCCCGGCAAGCCCTGGGCAGAGGCCGTTGCCGTGAGAGCCGGCCGCATCGTGGCGGTCGGGAGCGAGAGCGATGTCCGCTCGGTGTCCAGTCCGGGAGCCGAAGTCGTCGACGCGTCCGGAGGTCTCGTCATCCCCGGTGTCACCGACGCCCACATCCATCCTCCGATGGCGGGTATCGAACGAGCGCGCTGCGACCTCACGGACATCTTCGAGCGCCGCGATGCGGTGGCAGCCGTGGCCGCTTACGCGGCCGCGCATCTTGACGCCGAGTGGATCCGCGGGGGTGGGTGGTCGATGGCGGGGTTCCCGAATGGCCTGCCGGTGGCGTCGGATCTCGACGCGGCCGTCGGCGATCGCCCGGTCTACCTTGCCAACCGCGATCACCACAGCGCCTGGGTGAGCACGAGAGCTCTGGCTCTCGCCGGCATCACCGCCGCCACGCCGGACCCGCCCGATGGCCGGATCGAGCGGGACGAGCGTGGCGTGCCGACCGGTGCGCTGCACGAAGGTGCCATGACGCTCGTCGAACGCGTCCTCCCGGATCTGACGGTGGACGACTACAAAGAAGGCCTGCTCGTCGCACAGCAGTACCTGCACTCGCTCGGCATCACGTCGTGGCAGGACGCATGGGTGCCGCTCTACGGTGACGGCCGCGGTGCGTTCGAGGCGTACCTCGCACTGGCGTCGTCCGGCCAGTTGACGGCACGAGTCGTCGGGGCGCTCTGGTGGGAGCGGGACCGGGGCGAGGATCAGGTGGACGAGATCCTGGCGGCCCGGGAACAAGCCGCGGCACTGCACTCGGACCGGTTCCGGGCGACGAGCGTCAAGATCATGCAGGACGGCGTCTGCGAGACCTTCACGGCCGCCATGCTCACCCCATACCTCGACGTGCACGGTCACGAGACCGGCGAGTGCGGCCTGTCCTTCGTCGACCCGGAAGCGCTGAAGGGCTACGTCCGGCGGCTCGATGCCGAGGGGTTCCAGGTGCACGTCCACGCGATCGGCGATCGCGCCGTGCGGGAAGCCCTCGACGCCATCGAGGTGGCGCGGACGCAGCGGCCGTCAGGTGGCCGGCACCACCTCGCCCACCTCCAGGTCGTGCACCCGGACGACCTCGACCGCTTCGCTGCCCTCGGCGTCACCGCCAACTTCCAGCCGCTGTGGGCCTGCGAGGACGAGCAGATGGTGGAGCTGACGATCCCGTTCCTCGGGGAGGAGCGGTCGGGCTGGCAGTACCCGATCGGAACCCTCGCCCGTCGCGGCGTGTCTCTCGCCTTCGGGAGCGACTGGCCGGTCTCGACGCCGGACCCGATGGCCGAGGTGCACGTGGCTGTGAACCGGACGGAACCGGGGACGGACCGGCCGGCGTGGCTGCCACAGGAGAAGATCGCCCTCGATGCAGCGCTCTCGGCCTTCACCCGCGGCTCGGCGTTCGTGAACGAGCTGGAGGATGAGTGCGGCTCGATCGAGGCCGGCAAATGGGCCGACATGGTCGTGCTCGACCGGGACGTGTTCATGGTGGACGGCGCCGACGGCGGCATCGCCGGGGCTCAGGTGCGCCTGACGATGGTCGCCGGAGAGGTCGTCTTCGAGCGCAGTTGACCGGTCAGTAGCGATACCGGCGGCGGCGCCCCGTCGCCAGCACGGCGATCGAGATGATGAGCAGGATGACGCCGGCGCCGACGCCCGCCCAACCTCGCTTCGTCCTGTGACCCGTCGCGGTCGCGCTGGCGACGTGGCCGGGCATGAAGGACGGGAGGTTGTGGGCCGACATCGTGAAGTACATGACACCGGCAGCGATCGCGAGCAGAGCGACCAGCAGGATGATGACGCCAAGAAACGTCCGGCCTGATCCCATGCGCCCACCATACGACCGGCCGCGGGTCCGGGGAAAGGGACCGGCGGTGATATCTGCCCGTTCGTACCGGCCGGGTCAGAGCTCCATCTCGTAGACCATGAACGAGACGTTGCGGGCGACGGTCTCGTAGAGCGAGCGCGCCCGGCCGTTGAACTCCTGGGTGTGCCAGTACACCTTCAGGCAACCGCGTGTGCGTGCCTCAGCCGCGACGGCGTTGATGAGCGCCTCGCCGGTGTGGGTCCCGCGGGTCTCCGGCGCCACGAAGAGGTCCTCCATGTAGCAATACGTCGCCGGCGTCCAGGTCGATGGATGGACGATCGCGTTGGCGATGCCGACGATCTGCCCGTCGCCCGCCGCGTCCTCTGCCACGACACCGAACAAGCCGTCGCGCTGCTCACAGAGCCGCTCGAAGGTGGCGAGGGTCACATCCTCGGGCAGCTCCTCCCGATAGAAACGCAAATAGCCCTCCCACATCGCCCTCCACCCAGCCCAGTCCTCCCACGTGACGAAGCGGATCACGAGCTCACCTCCGGCGTGCGTGCCACGCCGCTCAGCGTAGATTGACGGTCTGGTCAGCGGCGGGTGTGGGTGGGAGAGGGAGGAGGCAGGGACGATGGGGCGTTTCGACGGGAAGGTCGCGCTCGTCACCGGATCCTCGAGCGGGATCGGCGAGGCGACCGCTCGCCTGTTCGATGCCGAGGGCGCAAGTGTGGTCGTCAACTCCTCCTCGTCTGTGGAAGCCGGCCGTCGCGTGGCGGCGTCGCTGCGTGACGCCGCCTACGTGCAGGCCGACGTGTCGGACGCCGCCGCGTGCGAGACGCTCGTGTCAGTGACGGTCGAGCGGTTCGGCCGACTCGACGTGCTCGTGAACAACGCCGGGACGACGAAGGTGATACCGCACCACGACCTCGACGCTGTCGACGACGAGACCTTCCGGCGGATCCTCGAGGTGAACGTGCTCGCGGCCTTCCGGCTGACGCGCCTCGCGATGCCGTACCTGAAGGCGACCGGAGATGCCGCCGTCGTGAACGTCACCTCGGTGGCCGGCGTGCGACCCACCGGGAGCTCGGTGCCCTACGCGGTCTCCAAAGCGGCGTTGAACCACCTCACTGCATTGCTCGGGAACGTGACCGGGCCGGAGGTGCGTGTGAACGCCGTCGCGCCCGGTCTCGTCAGGACACCGTGGACATCGGACTGGGGACCGCTGCACGAGGCGATGAAGAAGAGGGCCCCCCTCGGGCGTTCCGGGGAGACCGAGGAGATCGCCCAGGCGATCGCCGACGTGGCCGCCAACCGCTACATGACCGGCCAGGTGGTCGTCGTCGACGGCGGACTCGGCCTCCGCTGATCCCTGCTGCCGGGGGACCGCTCGCGATCAACTTGTGAAGCGTGCATGTCGCCGGCGACATGGTGGCTTCACGAAATGCGCGTCGGCGGTCCGGCCGCAGCCGGAAACGGGCTAGGAGTCCGTACCGCTGTACAGGCTGCGTCTTGCCGTCGCGAGCTGTGACCGCACGAGTGGTTCGAAGTGCTCGAGCGGCAACGTCTCGTATCCCGGGTCGAAGGCGGCCTGGTCGTACTCCTCGCAGAACTCGGCCGTGTAGTCGAACCACTCGTGCTCGCGGTACTTCTCGCGTGCGTCCCGGTCGAGCCCGAGGAAGTGGAAGAAGTAGTAGCCCTGGAAGATGGCGTGCTTCTCGACCATCCAGTGGTTCTGCTCGGACACGAACGGCTTCACGACTGCGGCCGCGACGTCGGCGTGGTTGGCCGGCCCGAGCGTGTCGCCGATATCGTGCACGAGGGAGCAGAAGACGTACTCGTCGTCCCGATTTGCCCGGTAGGCGCGGGTCGCCGTCTGGAGCGAGTGGGTGAGGCGGTCGACCGCGAAGCCGCCGAAGTCACCGCCGAGCAGCCGCAGGTGCGCGAGAAGCCGGTCCGGCAGCCCCTGGAACAGCTCGATCGAGTGACCTGCGATGATGCTCCAGTCCTCCTGGGTGCCCTCGATCATGGCGTGGAAGCGAGCGCGGTTGGGTGCCTCGGTCTGGGTCATGCCACCAGTCTGTGCCGCTCGAGCCCCGGCATCAACCCGGCATCAGCCCGCGGGCGGACCGAGCTCCGACTTCACGACCTTCCCGAGCGCGTTGCGCGGCAGGTCGCGGACCTGCACGATCCGCCGGGGTCGCTTGTACGGCGCGAGCTGCTCCGCTGCGAGCGCCAGCAGCTCAGGCTCGGCCACGGGTCCGTCTGTTACGACGAAAGCCACGACCTGCTCTCCCCACTCCGGGTCCGGCCAGCCGACGACGGCTGCGTCGAGGACTGCGGGATGACCTCGCAGCACGTCCTCCACCTCGCGCGGATACACGTTGTAACCGCCCGTGATGATGAGCTCCGACTTGCGCGCCGTGAGCCGGAGGTAGCCGTCAGCGTCGAGCTCGCCGACATCGCCGGTTCGGAACCATCCGCCCTCGAAGGCGGCCGCCGTTGCGTCGGCACGGCGCCAATAGCCCGAGAACACGTTCGGTCCGCGCACGAGCACCTCGCCGCCGCCCTCGGCATCGATCCTGAGCTGCACACCCGGCAGGGGGAACCCGACCGTGCCGGGCCGTCGCTCGCCTTCGTACGGGTTGGACGCGATCATGAGCGCCTCGGTCATGCCGTAGCGCTCGAGGATTCGCTGACCGGTCGCGCCCTCGATCCGCCTGTGCAGCCCGGCCGGAAGCGGCGCCGAGCCGGAGACGCACAGCCGCAGCGGGGACAGCCGCCGCTCACCGGCGAGCCGGGCGTAGATCGTCGGCACGCTGAACAGCATCGTGGCCGCGTGCTCCTCGAGTGCTGCTCCGAGATCCGCCGGGTCGGCGCGCCGCCTCAACACCACCGACCCTCCGGCCGCCAACGTCCCGTGCAACCCGACTGCGAGGCCGTGCACGTGGAAGAGCGGGAGCGGGAGCACGAGGCGGTCCTCCTCGGTCCAGTGCCAGGCAAGGCGGACGGCCTCGGCGGACGCGAGCAGGTTTCCATGGGACAGGAGGGCGCCCTTCGGCGCCCCGGTCGTGCCAGACGTGTAGACGAGCAGCGCCGGGTCCTCCGCGTCCGCCGTGTCGAGGTCGGGGTCGGCCGTCCCGGCCGCCCTCGATCGCGAGTCCTCGATCGAGGGCGGAGAGCCGGGCGCGAGGCGGACTGTGACGAGCGGTGCACCGCCTCGTGCGTCCGCGACGAGGCGCGCTCGCCGCTCCTCGTCGGCGGCGACCGCCGCCGGGGCCGAGTCCGCCACCACGTGTTCGATCTCGCGCCGGGTGTAGGCGGTGTTCATCGGCACCACGACGAGGCCGAGCCGGAGCGCCGCCACGTGAGCGACGGCAAGGCTGACCGACGGCGCCGACGACATCACGATCCGGTCACCCGGCTCCAGCCCTGCGTCCGCCAGCGATCGAGCGAAGGATCGTGAGGCAGCCTCGAGCTCTTCTCGTGACACCCACCCGCTCTCGTCGTCGTAGACGACGGGCCGCGAAGGTTCCGCCCCGAGGACCGCAGCCCAGCGGCGGGGCAGACTGCGATCCGAAAGCAGGTCGAGGGTCGTCACCGGCCACAGTCTGACTGGACGGTCAGGTGGACGTACTCACGGCTCGCGACGCGGGCACCCGAGCTGTGGGTGATGTTCACCCTGAAATTGACCGCCGCGATCGCGCTCAGCTGAGATGCCGGGTCCTTGGCGGCTGCCCGCCGTGCCGCCCCCGACCTCGCGCCCGATCATGAGGTGCTTGCCGCGCACGAGCACGAACAGCAGCTCTTCTTTCGACGAGGAGCGGTTGTAGAGGGCGCCGGGGGTGAGACCGCTGGCTGCTGCGATCTCCCGCACGCTCGTCGTCCGGGCACCTTGTTGGTGGAAGAGGTCGTTAGCGGCCTCGAGCAGCCAACGAGCAGCCGACGGGAGAATCGGCTCACCGAATGGCGTTCGAGTGCTGTCGGGTGCAGTGCATGTCGTCGCAGCCAAGAGACCCCCTTTCGGTCACCCGCTCATGGTGTGGGGTCCGTGACCGCCCCGCTCGATCGAGGAGTCAAGCTGCGCCTGACGCCTTGACGGCCGAGCGTGAGAAATATAGACCGTGTTTGGACGACGATTCATAGCCTTCTGACCTGATCACGGGAGGACCCATGGCGCAGCCAGCCGTGGTGGTGAACGATCCGGGACTGCCTGCAAGTCCAGCACATGGCGCGCTCGCTCGGGTGCTCTGGTACCGCCAGATGGAGCGCTACCCGGCCACGGGACCCCGAGTCGTCTACCTCGCCATCGTCGTGCTCGCCACGATCGTGCTCTACTACCAACTCTACGTGGCTGGCTCCGTAGCACCGCAGATCCTCGCCCACTACGGCATGTCCTTCCGCTTCTACGTGGACATCACCGTGGCGGCGAACGCCGTCGGAGCCTTCACCTCGCTCCTCGCCGGCGTTGCCGACCGCTGGGGTCGGGCGAACATGGTCGCCTACCCCCTCGGCATCACGGCACTGCTCGTGCTGTTCGGAGTCCCGAACGCCCCGAACGAGTGGGCGTTCGCCGTGCTCGTGGTCGCGGTCGGATTCGTGGAGGGGATCATCCTCGTCGCCACGCCGGCACTCGTGCGCGACTTCTCTCCTCAGCTCGGTAGGGCATCGGCGATGGGCTTCTGGACGCTCGGCCCGGTCGTCGGGAGCCTCGTCGTCTCGGTCGTGGCGAGCAACACGCTCAGCCACCTCCACGCCTGGCAGGACCAGTTCGTCATCTGCGGCATCGTCGGCCTCGGTGTGTTCGCCATCGCCCTGTTCGGCCTGCGCGAGCTGTCTCCGAACCTGCGCGACCAGTTGATGGTGAGCATGCGTGACCGGGCCCTCATCGAGGCGCGCGCACGTGGGATCGACCCTCGGGAGGCGATGAGGCGGCCGTGGCGGCAGGTGGTCCGCCCGGAGATCGTGTTGTCGGCGTTCGCCATCGCCCTCTTCCTGATCATCTACTACACGGCCGTCGGCTTCAACGTCATCTACTTCGAGACGATCTTCGGATTCAAGGCCTCGCAGGCGAACGCCCTCGGCAACTGGCTCTGGGCTTTTGACGCCGGCGGCCTCGTCGTGGTCGGGATCGTCTCCGATGCCCTCCGGGTGCGCAAGCCACTCATGGTCCTCGGGGCCGCCGGCGCCATCGCGATGACGATCATCTACCTCGACCAGGCGACGAACCCGCACACCGGCTACTACACGATCGTGTGGATCTTCAGCTTGCTGGCGGTGTTCCTCGCCATCACCTACGCACCCTGGATGGCGAGCTTCACCGAGACAGTCGAGAGGAGGAACCCGGCTCTCCAGGCGCACGGTCTCGCCGTGTGGGGCTGGATCATCCGTGTCGTCATCGCCGTCTCGATCTTCGTCCTCCCCTTCGTCGTCTCCTCGGTCACTCCGCTCGTCGACCACGGCGCGCTCGGCGTGAGGGCGAACGCGATCTTGAAGAAGGACCCGAACGTGAGCGTCGTGCTCGCCCATCCGGCACTCTTCACCCAGCTCGCCAAGTACCCCCCTACGAAGGTGCCCGCACCGCTCCTCCAGAAGGCGATCAAGGAGGTCGGTCTCCCTCGCCTCCTCGCCATCAGCAAGGACACTCGGCTGAAGAGCGAGGTCGCCTTCTTCCAGAGGAACGCCGCCACGCTGACGAGCGTCAGCAACGCCGCGAAGAGATCCCCGCAGGAGTGGCAGACCTGGTACTGGATCTGTGTTGGGGGTGAAGCCGCCTTTCTGCCGCTCATCCTCGTCATGACCGGTCGCTGGCGACCAAAGTCGGCGCGACGCGACGCCGAGGAGCATGCACGCAGGGTGCAGGAGGAGCTCGCCACGCTGAGCGAGCAGGCCTCAGCGTGACCACCTGAGCGGGCGCGGAGGTCGGTCAGAGCTGGCCGAGGTAGAAGAACGTGCCCTGGTCGTCGTGGCACTCGGAGGACCAGCCGTAGGGCTCGAGCTCAGGGTCGGTCGCGGTGCCGCCGACCGCGCGCACCCGCCGGACGGCACCCGCGATGTCGTCGACGCGGTACATCGGCGCGATCGACGGGCGGTCGTGGCCTCCGCTCAGCCCGGTCATCGGCGCGACGCCCTCGAGGCCCCATCCGTCTTCGATCCGGCCTGGCACGAAGCGCCAACCGAGCACCGCTGAGTAAAAGGTGCGGGCGACCTCGGAGGACACTGAGTGCATCGTGATGTACGCGAGATCGCCGTGCCGCTCGCCGTTCGGCAACGGCCGTGGCGGCCGCCCGGCCCCATCGGTCGGGAGCTCGTAGAGAGCGAACCGCAGTCCCTCGGGGTCGGTGCAGTCGACGGTCCTGCCCCAGGGCTCGGCGACGGGCTCCTCCGCCGTGCCATCGGCCTCCCACACGCGCCTTGCCGCATCGTTGACGTCCTCGACGGCGTAGGCGCAGAAGAGCGTCGGAAGCTCCGAGCCGCCCGTGACACCGTGCGAGACGGCCCTCCAGGACACATCCCGGTTGCCCTCGAGCGGCCAGCCCAGCACGTCCGAGAAGAAACGCCTCGCCCGCGCCTCGTCCGGCACCCACAGCGAGGCGTAGCCGACGTCTCCCTCGCGGATGGGCCCCGCCCATCCGGCGGATGCAGCGACGGGCGCGCCGCCGAGGAGGGGTCCGGAGATCATCCAGCGGTGCCAGAACGGATCGCGGATGACGGCGTTGCGACCGTAGGGATGGTCGTCGGCGGGCCGCTCGAGCAAGGCACCGTGCTCGAGCGCGTTCGCGACTGCGTCGTCGACGGACGGCACGTCCAGCACCAGCGTGACTGTCGCGTCCGCGCCGATCGTCGGTCCAGCGACGTGGCTCTCCGAGAACCCGTCCGAGAGATACACGGGAGCGCCGGCGAAGTCGAGCTCGACGTGACCGATCCGCCCGTCGGGCATCACGATGGGCTCGGAGGCGATGCGAGCGCCGAGCGCGGCCACGTACCAGTCGAGTGCGGCAGCCGCGTTGTCGACGGTGAGGTAGGGGACGACCACCCGCTGTGCCGTCGGGCGCCCGGCTCGGCTGGATCGTTCGACATCGAGACGCGCACCGAGAGCGACGGCGACGTCGGCTAGGGGTTGAGTGGTCATCATCGTGCTCCCTTCTTCTGATGCCGACTCTCCTGCCACCGCCGGAGCCGCCGAGGTCAGCGCCTGCTCCAGGCGCGTGCGAAGGCCGGCACGGAAGGCCGCGTCCGGCTCGGCTACGGGATCGGGATCCCGGAGCTGCTCGAAGGGGTCAGGCATCGTCGGCCTCCCGAGCGTATTCGGTCCTGAACGCCACCCGAGCTCGGGCGAGCAGGGACTCAATGCTGCGTTCGGACCGGCTGAGCTGGCGCGCCACCTCTGCCACGGGGAGGTCGTCCATGTAGCGCAGCGTCAGGACGGCACGAGTCGATGAAACCCCTCCGCGCGGGGCCACGACGTCCTCGCCGGTGTCATGCTGTGGAGCAGAGCAGGAGAAGGAGGCCCGTCATGACGACGCTCGAGGTGGCGCTGCAGTATCCGGATATCAGCGCGCAGGGCTTCGCTCACCCGGCGGATCGCGCCGCCCGGGCCGCCCTGTTCTCGGTGCCCATGCTGGACAAGGCCATCAAGAAGATGACGGAGTGGTCCTTCGAGAAACGGCTCCGCCAGATGTACCTCGGGAACGCCATCCGCCTCGGTGAGGACCAGGTGCCGTCGGTCTGGGCGATGCAACGGCAATGTGCTCACACGCTCGACGTGGCGGAGTGCCCGAAGCTGTACGTAACCCAGAACCCGCAGGGCAACGCCCTCACGATAGGGACGCACGAGCCGATCACGCTCATCGCCTCCGGCCTCGTCCAGTCCTACTCCGACGACGAGCTACGCGCCGTGCTCGCCCACGAGATGGGCCATGTGCTCGCGGACCACGTCGCGATCACCACGGCCGGCGAGATCGCGAAGATGTTGATGAAGAGCGCCATGCGCGCCCAGCCGCTGCTCGGCATCCCGCTCGTCGCGCTGCACTACGCCCTCATGGAGTGCCGGCGGGCGGGCGAGCTGACCGCCGATCGCGCGAGCGCTCTCGTCGTCGCCGATCCTCGGGTCACCTGCTTGACCCTCATGCGGATCGCGGGCGGCCCCGTACGGGACATGAACCTCGACGCGTTCATCCGGCAGGCCACAGAGTACGAGGAGGAGGGCGACCCGTTCGCTCGCTGGAGCCGTTTCTTCGGTGAGGTCAACGCCACCCATCCGTTCCCCGTCCGCCGGGTGCGCGAGCTGGTCAGCTGGGTCGCGAGTGGCGAGTACGACCGCATCCGCTCCGGTCAGTACGTGCGGCGCGGGCAGGAGCCACCGCCATCGGAGGAGTACAACGCGGCGTTCCAGCACTACCGGCGGCGTTTCGCCGGGATCGTGGAGCGCGCGTCGAGCGGGATCCAGAACGTCGCCGACCGCGTCAGCTCGTGGCTCAGCGGGTCGGCCGGTCAGGGCGGCCAGCAGCCTGGCGACGACGCGGCCGCCGACTTCGACGACACCGACGAGACCGACGTCTAGTCAGATCCAGCGTGGCCGTCATCCTGAGCGGTCTCGCCTGAGCCGGTGACCCTCGTCGACCTCGAGGTCGTCCCGGCATCCGAGCCGAGTTCCTCAGCCGTCGCCATCGTCACCCTTGACGACCCCGACCGGCGCAACATGATGTCCGCACCGATGGTCGAGGCGATCGTGGACGTCTTCGACCGGATCGAGTCGAGCAGGGACCCGGTGATCGGAGCGGTCGTCGTCACAGGGCGGGGACGGGCGTTCTGCGCCGGCGCGGATCTCGGTGGGCTCGCTGCGGCGAGCAGCGAAGCCTCCGGAGCGGCGTCGCTCGCCGGCACGAGCCGCGGCGAGCAGAGCCGTCTCGGCGCTGTCTACGAAGGATTCCTCCGCGTCGCCCGCTGCCCCCTGCCGACGGTCGCCGCCGTCAACGGCCCGGCCGTCGGCGCCGGCATGAACCTCGCCCTCGCATGCGACGTGCGGGTGGTGGGAGAGCGGGGGCGGTTCGAGTGCCGTTTCTCGGAGCTCGGGTTGCACCCGGGTGGCGGGCACACATGGCTCCTGTCGCGTCTCGTCGGCCCGGAGGCTGCTGCCGCCATGGTTCTCTTCAGCGAGGTGCTGCGCGGCGAGGAGGCTGTGCGGCGAGGGCTCGCCTGGCGCAGCGTCGCCGACGACGAGTTGCGGGACGCCGCAGTGACGCTCGCGGCCAAGGCGGCCGCGGCCCCTTCGGAGCTCACCAAGCGCATCAAGCAGTCGCTCCGGCGCTCCGGGACGACTGCGACGCATGAGGAGGCGGTCGAGTACGAGCTCGAGTCCCAGCTCTGGTCGCTCACACAGCCCTTCTTCGCTGAACGCCTCGCCGCACTCCGGAGCCGCATCTCGAGCTCCCGAGAGCAGGGCGCCGACACCACGAGCTGAGCGTCAGGCCGTCGCCCCCTGCCTCCGCAGCATCGCGTGGAGCGCTCGGCGAGGGTGCGCCCTCTCAAGCGGTAGAGCCGCCCGAGGAACTCGAGGTTCTCCCGCGCAGTGAGGTCCGGGTCCAGAGCGACGTCCTGTGGCACATATCCCACGAGGCCACGCACGGAGAGGTTGTCGACGGCGTTCTCGCCGCAGATGCGTATCGAGCCGGCGTCCGGTGTGAGGAGCCCGCACGCCATCTTCATGGTCGTGGTCTTGCCTGTGCCGTTCGGGTCGAGCAGGCCGTAGACCTCTCCGGCGGAGATCCGGAAGCCGACCGAACTCGACCGCGGTGCGCGAGCCGAACTGCTTTGCGAGGCCGTCGCACTCGAGGACCCCCGCGTCCGTCATGCCCACGCGGCAATCCTCGTGCCGAAGGGGCGAGGCCTCCTAGAGGCGAAGGTCCAGCCTTGCCCGGTGCGATCGCCGAGCGGTCAGCAGGATCGCCGTCGGCACAGGACGGCGAAGCCGCCGGTGCAGTGAGGGGGGAGACTGCACCGGCGGCTCCGCGAACCGGTGTGGCGGCCGGAGCCGGCCGGCCTGGGTCAGACCGCCGGGCCCGCCTCGAGGGTGAGAGTGGCAGTATGCCTGGCGCCACTCGTGTCGACCCAGGTCACGCTCACTTGCTGGCCGGCGTGCGACTGACCCACGAGCTTGCCGAGCTGTGTGATCGTGGTGATGGAGTGGCCGTCGAAACCGACGATGACGTCACCCGCTGAGATCCCGGCCCGTGCGGCCGGGGAGCCGCCGAGCACCTGGTAGACGGCAGCGCCCTGGTTGACAGGCAGAGTGATGCCGCCGCCGAGCGGGGACTCGGCGCTCTGGATCGTCTCGACGTCGACGCCCATGATGCCGTGGGTCCCGAGCACGATGGAGCCGACCGCCTTGCCTTGCTCGATGTCCGTCGCGATCGAGATCGCCTGGTTGATCGGGATCGCAAAACCGATGTTGGACGCCGTCGTCGTCCCACTCCCATTTGCGGCCGCCGTGTTCATGCCGATGACCTGTCCGGCCGCGTTCACGAGGGGTCCACCGGAGTTGCCCGGGTTGATGGGGGCGTCCGTCTGGAGGAGCCCGGAGAGGTGCTCGGTGTTAGCCGATCCCGCATCGGTGGCGTTGATCTGACGGTGAAGCGCCGACACGATGCCGCTCGTGACGGTCGGTGTGCCACCGAGACCTAGGGCGTTGCCGATGGCCACGACCGGGTCGCCGACCGACACGCTGGAAGAGTCCCCGATCGTCACGTGTGGCAGGTTCGAGGCGCCCTCGAGCAGCACGAGGGCGACGTCGTGGCGTGGATCGGCGCCGAGGACCTTCACCGTGTACTTCCGACCGACTCCGTCGACCTGTGCCGTGATCGAGGTGGCGCCTTGGATCACGTGGTTGTTCGTGAGGACTTCGCCGTTCGAGGTGAGGATCATCCCGGTGCCTTCCGCCTCGTAGTTCAGCGTGCTCATGATCGACGTGATGTCGACGGTCGCCGGGTCGACCTTCCTCGCGACGGCGTTCACGTCGAGCCGGCTGTTGCCGCTGTTGTCGGAGGTGCCCGGCTGCGGGATCCTCTGGAGGTGCTGTGACCCTCCGGCGCCGGTGTTGCTGTTGGTCTGACCGAAGACGGCACCGGCAGTCGCGGCGGCGGCGATGAGCACCGCGACGGCGACACCGGTCGCGATGTAGCGGCCGGTCCTGGAGCGCTTCGGAGGCTCTTCGGCCGGTGGGGAGCCGTAGCCGTAAGGGGAATAGCCGCCCGGCGTCCCCGTCCCGCCGCCCCAGCCGGCGTTCCCACCCGGCTGCGGGTAGCCCTGTTGCCAGCCGGGGTTCGGTCCCTGGCCCTGCTGCCAGCCCTGGCCCTGCCACCCCTGGTTCGGCCATGCGGGCGGTGGCGGCGGGGGCACGGTCGGCGGCGCCCAGCTGCCCTCGGGGAGCGGCTGCCACTTCGGCTGGTCCGGCTGGCTCGGCTGGCTCGGCTGAGTCTGCTGAGTCTGCTGAGTCTGCTGAGTCTGCTGATCGGCCTGGCCGGGCAGCGTCGAAGCCGGTTGGGCCTGCTCGGCCCAGCCCTCGTCGTCGTCCATCGCGCCCTCGTTCGGGTCGAACGGGTTCGTGTCCATCGTCTCCGCTCCTGTCAGGGAGGATCCTTGGGTCCCCGAGACTTCTCGCTCATCTTTGCCGCCCATCCTGGGAGATCTCTGAGACGGGGCTGAGGAGATCTCTGGAGTTCGACGGGGAGGCCAGCCTACGATCGCCGCTCCGCGCACCGGCCACGGCAGGGGGTCACGGTCCCGTCGCTGCTCTCGTCATAGAGTCGCCGGTCATGAAGGCCCTGGTGTTCCGCCACCATCTGCACCGGGAGGCTGCAGCGAAGATCGCCGGGACGATCTACCCACGGGGCTATGTCGCAGGCTGGGCTCCCGTGCGGCTCGAGGACGTGCCGGAGCCCGTACCTCCGGCGGAAGGCTGGGTCGCCTGTGAGACCGTGGAGAGCGGCCTCTGCGGGTCCGACCTCAAGCAGATCGTGCTCAACGGCCGGCGCGACAACCCGCTCACGGCCCTCGTGTCGTTCCCACATATCCTCGGGCACGAGGCCGTGGCACGCCGCCTCGACGACGGCCGCAGGGTCGTCCTCAACCCGTGGCTGTCGTGCGTGCCCCGCGGCATCGACCCGCCCTGCCCGGCCTGTGCCGAAGGGCGCTATCCCTGGTGCCGCAACTTCACCCGCGGCACCCTTCCTCCCTCATTGCACATCGGGAACTGCGCGTCGGCCGGTGGGGTGCACGCGGAGCGTTTCGCGGCGCACGAGAGCCAGCTGTTCGAGGTTCCGGACGGCGTGCCGGACGATGCCGCCGTGCTCGCCGATCCCGTCTCCGTCTCGCTCCGGACAGTGCTCCTCGCACCGCCCCGAGCCGGCTCGCCGGTTCTGGTCTACGGGTCGGGACCGTTGGCGCTGGCGGCCGTCGCGCTCCTGAAGAGGCTGTTCACGTCCTCCCCGGTGTGGGCCGCGACGCGCGCAGGTGCGCGTGCGTCGTTGGCCTCGGCGCTCGGCGCCGACGAGATCCTTCCGACGGCACCGGACGAGCTCGTGGAGGCGGTCGCGAGGCTGTCCACAACGGCACCGATCGTGCCCTGGAGCGGGAGGGCATGGCTCCAGGAAGGCCCGTGCGCCGTGTACGACACCATCGGGAGCACCGAAACGATCGAGACGTCGCTTCGCGTCGTCGAGACCGGAGGGTCGCTCGTGATCTCGGGTGTGGAGCCTTCGGGTCGTTTCGAGTGGACGCCGCTCTACTTCAAGGAAGTGCGGATGATCGGGTCGAACGGCTTCGGTGTCGAGGACGTGGGTGGCGAGCGCAGGCACGCCTTCGAGCACTACCTGTCCTGGGCCGCGGGCGGCCTCGACCTGACCGCCCTCGTGACGCACCGCTTCCCGCTCGCGCAGTGGAAGCAGGCGGTGCTGACCGCGAAGAGCGCTCGCCGGACCGGAGCCGTCAAGGTGCTGCTCCTGCCTCGTGGGGATTGACCCGCCGAGGGCGCGCGAGGGGGCGCCCGGGTCCGGTCAGCTGATCTTGCGGTGGTCCCAGCTGGCGGTCCTCGCCACGTGGAGCTTGGCGACGATGCGCTTGTTGAGCGTCGCCTCGATGAACGGCCTCGCCTCCTCTGAGTAGGGACCGTAGTAGCGCTCGAAGATGTTCCTACCGAGCTCCATCATCTGTTGAGGGTCGTCCACGATCTCCACCGTGCCGACGAGCTCGACGCCCCGCAGCTCCTCGTAGCGCTCGCCCGCCTCCATGACGACGGTCATCGTCGGATTGCGCAGGAGGTTGCGGGCCTTCTGAGACTTCGCCTTCGTCTCGATGGCGATGCACCCGTCGAGGAAGCCGAACCACATCGCGACGGCGTGGATGGTCCCGTCGTGGTTGAGCGTGCACATCGTCATGATGCGGCTCTCCTCGAGGAACGCATCCACCTCCTCAGCAGTCATCCTCACCAGCGCTCGCTGGTTGACACCACCCGATCTCGGGCCTGCGGGGCCGGCCGTCCGGTCGCTGTGACCGGGTCTGGAGGATGCGGCGGGGGCGGTCGAGGGCATGCCGCATCGTAGAATGATCGTTGTCCTGCACGGCCGGACGCCTAGAGGACCGATATGAGAACGCCACCGAACGATCCGCGCACCCGGCGCGCTGCCCGAGGATTCACGCTGCTCGCGGCCGTGGCGCTCGGCATGAGCGCATGCGGCGCCGTGTCCGCCGCATCGCATCGGCAGACCTCGCGTCGGCCCGTCGGCGCCACGCTCGTCGGAGCGCCGCAGCGTGGTGGCGACTCCGAGCACGTGAGGCCGCGGCCCCACACGCCGGGAACGTCGGCGCCGACCGCGTCGACGACCGCGCGGCGGAACACGAGCACACAACCAGGGACGAGCACGGTCATCGTGCAGGCGGTCACACCGCCGGCGCCCCTGCCGCCGGCCGCTCCCGGACTCGTGCCCGGGCGGGTGACGGTCGTGGGCGACTCTGTCACGATCGACGCCGCGCCGGCGCTGCAGGCGATCATCCCCGGTGTCCAAGTCGATGCAGAGGTCGGCATGCAGTGGGAGACAGGTGTCCAGGTGCTCCAGCAGCTGCGCTCGTCCGGGCAGCTCGGCGCCGTCGTCGTCGTGGCGCTCGGAACGAACGGCCCGGTCTCGGTTGCCCAGTTCCAGCAGATGATGTCGGTGCTCCAGGGAGTGAGCCGTATCGTCTTCGTGACGAACCATGCGCCCGACTGGTGGGAAGAGCAGAACAACGCCATGTTCGAGTCCGAGGTGCCTCACTACGCCACCGCGCGCATCGCCAACTGGGACGCGGCTGCCAAGGCCAACCCGCAGTGGCTCTACTCCGACGGGACCCACATGCCGATCGGGCAGGCCGGCGCATACGCCTGGGCAGAGCTCGTGAAGGCTCAGATCTGATGGGCAGCCTGCGAGCCGTCCTGGCGGCCGAGCCGGAGGGACTGCCGGGTCGGCTTGCCGAGATCGACCGGGCCGACCTGCCGGACGGCGACGTGACGGTACGGGTCCAGTGGTCGAGCCTGAACTACAAGGACGGCCTCGCAGTGTCCGGGAAGGGCAAGGTCGTGCGCAGCTTCCCGATGGTGTGCGGCGTCGACCTCGCGGGGGTGGTGGAGGAGTCGGGCTCCCCCGACCTCGAGGCGGGTCAAGCCGTCATCGTCACGGGCTGGGGACTCGGCGAGGAACGTTTCGGCGGGTATGCCGATCTGGCTCGCGTCCGCAGCGAGTGGGTGGTGCCGGTGCCCGACGGACTCGATGCCCGCCAGGCGATGGCGATCGGGACGGCCGGGCTGACGTCGATGCTCTGCCTGCTTGCGCTGGAGGCTCACGGGCTCACCCCCGAGCGGGCCGGCGACGCCCCCGTGGTCGTCACGGGTGCCGCCGGTGGCGTCGGGAGCGTGGCCGTGGCCTTGCTCGCCGGTCGGGGATACCGGGTCGCCGCAGTCAGCGGCCGGGCGGACCAGCCCGAGCAGGCCGCCTACCTCCGGGGCCTCGGCGCCACCGAGATCATCGATCGCGCGGAGCTCGCCGGGGCGCCACCTCGTCCGCTCGACAAGGAGCGCTGGGCCGGCGCCGTCGATGCCGTCGGGGGGCCGATCCTCGCGACGGTCATCCGCCAGACCCGCTACGGCGGCTGCGTCGCGGCGTGCGGTCTTGCCGGCGGCGCCGACCTCCCGACGACGGTCCACCCGTTCATCCTGCGGGCTGTCGACCTCGCCGGAGTCGAGTCGGTCCGCTGCCCGACACCAGTCAGGCGGACGGCCTGGAAGCGTCTCGCCGAGGAGCTGCCTCGCGACCTGCTCGAGGAGATGACTGTCGAGGCCGCCCTCGAGGACGTGCCGGCACTCGCGGAGGAGATCCTCGCCGGCCGGACGCGGGGCCGCGTCGTGGTGGCCGTCAACCCCTGAGATGCCGGTCTACGGCGTCCCTTCGAGCACATACCGCGACGGCGGCGTCGGCGGCGTCGGAGCGGGCTGGCCGCGGCGAGCGGTGCACACGGCCTTCGTCCTGAGCGGTGGTGGGAACCGCGGGGCCGTCCAGGTGGGCATGCTCCGTGCCCTCGTCGAGGCGGGCGTCGAACCGGACCTCCTCGTCGGGACCTCGATCGGCGCGATCAACGGAGCTGCCTTCGCAGCGCTTCCCACCATCGAGGGCGTCTACCTGGCCGCGGACGTCTGGCGTCGGATCGCTGCGAGCGACGTGTTCCCGAGGAGGCGGTTCCATGGGACGTGGCGTTTCTTGGAGAGGCGCCCGGGAGTGTTCTCCATGGACGGGCTGCGGTCGCTCGTGGCCGGATACCTGCGTTTCGAGCGGTTGGAGGACGCGCCGGTGCCGCTGCTCCTCGTCGCGACCCGGCTCGACGACGGCAAGGAGGAGTGGATGACAGAAGGCCCGGCTCTCGACGCCATCATGGCGTCGGCGGCGCTGCCCGGCCTGTACCCGGCTGTTGACATCGGCGACCGGCGCTACATCGACGGCGGAGTGCTCGACAACGTGGCGATCTCCGCTGCGCTGGCGGCGGGTGCCGAGCGCGTCTACGTCTTGTTGTGCGGGCGGGTGGACGCGCCCCCTCCCGCCTTCACGAGGCCGTTCGAGGCGATGTTCTCGGCGTTCACGCTGGCCCTCGGCGCCCGAGTCCGCCGTGACCTTGCGGCGATCCCACCGGGCGTCGACGTGATCGTGATGGAGCAGCCGGGGACGGTCCTGTTCGACCCCGCCGACTTCTCACGCACCGACGAGCTCATCGACCAGGGCTACCGGTCGGCGAGGGACGTCCTCACGGAGTACGAGCGGGCCAAACGCTACGAAGTGGAGGTCTCCGACCGCGACGACCGCGACGGACTGGGCGAGCGCCTGCGCCGGGTGGCGTCAGTCCGGCGTCAGAGATCGCAAGCGAACCTTCAGTCGTCGTCGCCGGCTGCGCCGAACGCGGCTCGGGCCGAGGACGAGCCGTCCGGGTCGACGGAATAGGCCAGCTGGCCGTCCTCGAGGCGGACCCGCTCGGCCCCGCCGCGCAAGCGCAGGAACTCGAGGTGGGCGTAGGTCTCACTCTCGGCCATCATCCCCCAGAGCGGGCGGCGGAAGAGCTGCTGGGACATCTCGACAACGGTCTGGCGCCCACCTCGGCCGATCTCGCGCAGCGCGCGGAGGCGGTCCTCGTGGTGGTCGACGATCTCCTCGATGCGGCCGCGGAGATCGGGGAACGGGTGGCCGTGTGCCGGGAGCACCAACTGGACGGGACCGATCTCGAGCAGGCGGGCGAGTGAGACGAGGAAGCTGCCGAGTGGGTCACGCAGGGGTGACAGCCCGCCGACGTGCGGTGTGATGGTGGGCAGCACGTGGTCGCCCGAGACGAGCAGTCCCTCCGCCGGCTCGTAGAGGCAGAGGTGGTCGCCCGTGTGGCCCGGGGTGTGAAGGGCGCGCCACTGCCGACCCGCGAACGTGAGCGTGTCGCCGTCGTCCACGCGCCTGGTCGGGATCGGTGGCCGCATGCTCGGGACGAGTCCCCTCGTGGCGAGGCGGCGGACGATCTTCTGGCGCCGGCTGGTGGGAAAGGGGCTGCCGCCCCAGGGCGTGCGTCGTGCGCGTATGAGGCCGAGGTAGCCGGTGTCGTCCTCCTCTGCCTCGTCGGCGTCCGAGGTGTCGGGGGGTGCCGCGACCGAGTGGGTGTGCGGGATGGGTTCGAACCACGTGTGGAAGCGCCGCTCGGCGACGAGATCCGCACCGGCTGCGTGCGCGAGGCGGCCGGCCGAGCCGAAGTGGTCCGGGTGCGAGTGGGTGACGACGACCGTGTGGACGTCGCGGATCGCGAGCCCGGCGGCTCGCAGGCGCTGGCGGATGGCTGACCAGGTCTCTCCGCCGGGAAGGCCTGCGTCGACGATCGTCGCTCCGCGGTCGTCGACCAGCGCGTACGAGTTGACGTGCCCGAGCCCGGTGAAGTTGATGGGGATCTGGAGCCGGATCACGCCGGCTGCGAGCTCGGTGGGCTCGGGGGAAGCCGGCTCCTGCTCCTGCTTGCGGGGTCGCCCGGAAGGATCCGCGGTCACGCGTCGGTCGCCGCGGTCGTGTCGGTCTCCATGCCCGGACCCTTCGCCGTGCCCGGTGCCGCATCCGGTGGCCGGATGAAGTGCTCCTTGTAGTAGGCGAGCTCGGCGACGCTCTCGCGGATGTCGTCAAGAGCGCGATGTGCCGTGACCTTGTGCGGCCTCGCCGAGTACACCGCGGGGCTCCAGCGGCGGCAGAGCTCTTTCAGTGTCGAGACATCGATGCTGCGGTAGTGGAAGTGCGCGTCGAGCTCGGGCAGATAAGCGCGGAGGAAGCTCCTGTCGACTGCGATGGAGTTGCCGCAGAGCGGGGTCTCGCCGGCAGGGACGTGCCGGCGGACGAACTCGAGCGTGGCGCGCCCTGCCTCCTCCAGCGAGACGGTCGACGCACGGATCGCCTCGAGCAGGCCCGAGCCCGTGTGCATCCGGCGGACGATCTGCTCCATGGCATCGAGATGTTCGTCCCCGGCGTGCACGACGACATCGGGCCCTTCGGCGACGATCTCGAGGTCGTCGTCGGTCACGAGCGTCGCGATCTCGACGATGACGTGGCGCTCTGGATCGAGACCGGTCATCTCCAGATCCATCCACACGAGCACGGGCGGTGATCGTAATGACCTTGTCCACTACGTTGCGAAGTGATGCTCGAGATCCCCACCGTGCGCCTCGACCCGGCAGCTCGCCTGCCCGAGCCCGCGAGGGACGGGGATGCCGGTCTCGACCTGCGATCGACGGTGGACGTGAAGGTTCCGGCACGCGGTGGGAGAAAGCTGGTGCCGACGGGAATCGCGGTGGAGATCCCGGCAGGCAGGGCTGGTCTCGTGCTGCCGCGGAGCGGCCTCGCCTTACGCCACGGGGTCACCTGCCTGAACGCGCCCGGGCTCATCGACTCGGGCTACAGGGGCGAGGTGTCGGTGATCCTCGTCAACCACGACCCCGTCGCTGATTTCGAGGTGCACGTCGGGGACCGGATCGCACAGCTCGTCGTGATGACCCTGGACCAGGCCGTCCTCGTCGACGCAGCCGCGCTCTCGTCGAGCGAGCGAGGTGAGGGGGGTTTCGGGCACACCGGAGTGCGCTGACGGATCGGCAGGCGCGACGTCACTCCTCCTGACGTCGATGAGCCACGTTGCAGCCTCTTGAACTCTCGGTCTTCCGCTGTACCGGTGGGCGGACGCCTCGCTAACCTTCATCAGCTACGACGCGCGGCGGCACTCCGGGCGCGTGCGAGGTTCCGGCACGCCAGCCCGGGAGCGCAGCCAACGGCCAGCGTGAGGAGGGATCCAGATGCAGCGACTCAGCGGCCTCGATGCGATGTTCTTCTATCTCGAGACTCCGAGCTCCCACATGCACGTCACGGGGGTGTACGTGATGGAGCCGGGCGACCAGGACACCTCCTTCGAGAACATCCGTGCGATGGTGGCGGAGCGGTTGCCGCTGGCGGCTCCGTTTCGGAGGCGCTTGGTCGAGGTGCCCTTCAAGCTGTCGCACCCGCTCTGGGTCGAGGATCCGGACTTCGACCTCGACTACCACGTTCGCCGGGCTGCTCTTCCCGCACCGGGCGGGACGAAGGAGCTCGAGGACTTCGTGGCACAGGTCGTCGGACTGCCGCTCGACCGCGAGCGCCCGCTCTGGGAGATGTACATCGTCGAAGGGCTCGAGGGCGGCCGGGTCGCCACGGTCACGAAGATGCACCACGCCGCCATCGACGGCGTCTCGGGTGCCGAGATCGCCGCCACGTGGCTCGACCTCGAGGCGCGCCCGCCCGAGCGGCTGATCGCGGACCCATGGAGGCCGGAGCCGATCCCGTCGGACGTCGAGCTGATGGCGTTCGCGATGGCCTCGCTCGTCGGCCACCCGATGAAGGCGGTGAAGACCGCACGGCGCGTCGTCGAGTCCGCCCTGCACGTGACGGAGCGGAACCGGACTTCCGGCATCGAGCCGCCGCCGGCACCCTTCGCGGCGCCTAAGACGACGCTCAACCAGGCGATCACCCCTCACCGCCGCGTCGCATTCGCCGAGCGCCCGCTCGACGACTTCAAGGCGATCAAGAACCACTTCGGCTGCACGGTCAACGACGTCGTGCTGGCCGCCTGCGCCTCTGCCCTGCGGCGGTACCTGATCGAGGTCGGCGATCTGCCGGACGAGCCGCTCGTCGCGATGGTGCCCATGTCGGTGCGTACCGACGCCGACAAGGGCCTGCACGGCAACCGCGTCTCGGCCATGCTCGCTTCGCTCGCGACCGAGATCGAGGATCCCGTCGACCGGCTCAAGGCGATATCCGAGGGGATGCGCTCGGCCAAGGAGCAGGAGCAGCTGATCGGCGCAGCGACGCTCACGGACTGGACCGAGTTCACGTTCCCGGCGCTAGTCGGGCGAGCGTCTCGGCTCTTGTCCTCGATGCGCGTCTTCGACCGCGTGCGTCCCGTCTTCAACGTCACCATCTCGAACGTCCCAGGGCCGCCGTTCCCGTTGTTCCTCGCCGGTGGCCGGCTCGTGGGCTTCTACCCCTTGGGCCCGGTCGCCGAGGGCGTCGGGCTCAACATGACGGTCATGAGCTACTGCGGGATGGTGTACTTCGGCCTGAACGCCTGCCGGGAGACGGTGCCACGCATCGCCGAGCTGCCGCGCATGATCGAAGAGGGACTCGACGAGCTGCTCGCCGTCGCCCGCCCGCCGCGGCGCCGGCGCAGCTCGGGTGGCGCGCCTTCGTCGGCCGCCGCCAGCCTCGAGGGCGCGCCCGGCGATGCCGAAGTGGCGGTCGCTGCTCCGGCAGAGGCCGGTCTCGAAGAGACCGGCTGAGCGCTCCGCCCGCGCTCGGCCGCGCTCCGGCCCGCTCCGCTACGACGCGGCTGCGACCACTGCCGGTGTTCAGCCCTCTTCCCGCGCGTAGGGCAATCCGAGAGCGGCCGGAGCCCCGAGCCGTCGTCGCACCGATCCTGTTGACGCCGCTACCAGGGCGACGATCGTCATGAGAAACGGGAGCGCAGACCAGAACTCCGTCGGTATCGAGGTGATGCCTCGCGCCTGCAAGTCATAACCGAGCCCGAGGAAGGCGCCGAAGAGGTAGGCGCCGACCAGCAGCAGGTCGGGTCGCCAGAAGGCGAAGATGACGAGCGCGATGGCAATCCAGCCCGCCCCGGCCGTGAGCCCGTTGATCCAGTTCGTGGCGATCTGCAGCGTGAACATCGCACCGCCCACACCGGCGAGCGCCCCACCGAGGAGGGTGTGCAGGTACCGGTAGCGGATGACGTTGACGCCCATCGCGTCGGCTGCCTGGGGGGACTCACCGACTGCGCGCAGGTGCAGTCCGGGCCGCGTCCGGTACAGGTAGAGGAGCGACAGGATCACGAAGAGCCACGACAGGTAGACGAGCGGGCTCTCGTGGAAGAGGATCGGCCCGACGACGGGTGCGTCCTTCAGGCCGAAGACGTTGATGTCGGAGAACTGGTGGCGTCCGGCCTGTGCGCCGAGGTTGCCGACGACTCCGAGATACGAGGACAGGCCGATGATCCCGGCGAAGATGGTGAGCGTCAGGCCCGAGACGATCTGGTTGGCCCGCAGGGTGATCGACAGGAAGGCGTGGATGAGCGACATGACGGCACCTGCCAGTGCGCCCACGAGCACCGCCACGATGAGCACCAGCCAGGACGGGCCGTCCATCTTCTGGGACGTCCAGAACGCGCAGACCGCACCCATGAGCATCATGCCCTCCACCCCGAGGTTGAGGATCCCGGAGCGCTCGGCGAACAGCTCGCCGAGGCCGGCGAACAGGAGGGGGGTGCCGTACAGGATCGCCGAGACGACGATGGAGATCCCGATGTTTGCGTTGATCCCGCTCATGAGGCCTGCTCCCCTCCACCGGTGAGTGCCATCTCCACGGGTGCCGCCGCGGGTGCTGCTGGGCGTACCTGTCCCGCGCGGTGAGCCGCCAGCGGCTTTCTCGTGCGGTGCACCCGAACGTGATACCGAGCGAAGATCTCCGAACCGAGCACGCAGAACAGGAGGATCCCCTCCATCGTTCCGGTGAGGCCGATCGGGAAATTGGGACCCTGCAGCGCCAGCCCCGCGTTCGTGAGCACCCCGATCCCGAGCGCGGCGAGGATCGCCGAGATGGGGTTGTAACGCGCCAGCGCCGCCACCACTATGCCCGTGTAGCCGAACTGCGCCTGCTCGAGACCCCGGGGGTCGAGCACATGGCGGAAGTCGCCGACTTGGCTCGCTCCTCCGAGGCCGGCCACGGCGCCCGACACGAACATGATCGAGATGATCTTTCGGCGGATGTTCATGCCCGCGTGGCTCGCCGCCCGCGGGGCATCCCCCATGACGCGCATCTCGAAGCCGTAGCGCGTCCCCCGGATCATGCCCCAGAGGAGTCCCGAGACGCCGACCGCGACGATCAGTCCGAGCGGTACCGCGATCGTGAAGATCGTCAGCGCCGGCCAGTTGCCGGAGGCCGCGAGGGTCTTGCCCTGTGGGAAGACCCGGGCTGCTGGTGAGGTGAGGTCTCGCCAGAACGACGTCGAGTCGAAGATCAGGTAGTACATGAGGTAGTCGGCGACGTAGTTGAGGAACAGCGACGTGAGGATCTCGTTGGTGTTGAAGTAGGCGCGCAGCGTGCCTGGGATCGCGGCCCACAACGACCCGGCGATGGCCCCGCTGACCATCATCGCGAGGACCACGATCGGCGCGGGAAGGCTCTGCAGGTAAAGCCCGACCCCGGCAGCCGCGATGGACCCGAGGTAGAGCTGGCCCTCTGCGCCGATGTTCCAGATCCGCATCCGGAAGGCGACGGCCGCGGCGAGGCCCGTGAAGAGCAGCGGGGTCGTGCTGACGAGCGTCTGGGTGAAGGCACCAGGCTGTGTGAAGGCGGCTTGGATGATCTGCTGGTAGGTGGTGAAGGGGTTGTGACCCGAGACTGCGAGGACGGCGCCGGCGATCACGAGCGCGAGCACGATGGCGGCCACAGGCACCCAGATGTTGATCCAGCGGGACAGGCGCTCACGCGGCTCGAAGCGGATCGTGAAGGGGATCACGCCGCCACCTCCCCGGCCATCATCAGCCCGATGCGGTCGACGTCGGCCTCCCCACGGTTCAGCACGCCTGTCACCCGTCCTCGGTAGAGGACCGCGATGCGGTCGGCGAGCTCGAAGATCTCGTCGAGGTCCTCGCTGATGAGCACCACCGCGACGCCCCTTCGCGCCGAATCCGCGAGCAACGTGCGGACGCTCTCGGTCGCGCCCACGTCGAGCCCCCGCGTCGGCGAGGAGACAACGAGCACCTTGGCGCCGCTCGACAGCTCCCGCGCCACGATCAGCTTCTGGAGGTTTCCTCCCGACAGCTCGCGGGCGAGCGTCCGCGGTCCTCTCGCCACGATGTCGAACCTCCGGATCAGCTCCTCCGCCTCCTCCGTGGCCTTCTTGTTGCGCAGGATGGTCCCGCCCCGCCTGTAATTCTTGAGGCGGAGGTTGTCGGTGATGCTGAGGCCCGGCGCGACGCCCACGCCCATGCGATCCTCCGGCACGTAGCCGAGACCGGTGTCGATCGCCTCCCACGGCCTTCCTTGCTGGCTCTTCCCAGCGATGGTGACGCTTCCGCCGGTTCGCGGGCGCTCACCCGCTATCACCTCGGCGAGCTCGCGCTGGCCGTTGCCGGCGACACCGGCGATCCCGAGGATCTCGCCCGCGTGCACGTCCAGGCCGACGTCGACCAGAGCTGGTGTGCCCATGTCGTTCTCTGCACAGAGGCCTTCGAGCTTCAGCACGACCTCGCCGCCGGCATGGTGAGCCGCCGCGTGATCCCCGAAGACCACGTCGCGGCCGACCATCATGTGGGCCAAGGCTTCGGCGCTCGTCGCAGCGGTGTCCACCGTTCCGACCGTCCTCCCGCTGCGGAGCACCGTGATCCGGTCAGAGACGGCGAGGACCTCTGGGAGCTTGTGCGAGATGAACACGACGGCCGAGCCGGACCGCGCCATCGCTCGCAGGGTTGCCACGAGCTGGTCCACCTCCTGCGGGGTGAGGACGCTCGTCGGCTCGTCCATGATGAGGATGCGGGCCCCGCGGTAGAGCGCCTTCAGGATCTCCACCCGCTGCTGCTCGCCGACGGACAGCTGCCAGATCTTTGCCTGCGGCGCCACGTCCATCCCGTACTGCTCAGCCAGGGCAGCCACCTCGGGCTCCACCCGCCGGGGAGCGAACCACGTGCCACCGTGGCGAGTCCAACCGAGCACCACGTTCTCTGCGACGCTCAGGCTCTGCACGAGCCGGAACTGCTGGTGGACCATGAAGATCCCGGCCTCGTGAGCGTCATGGGGCGAGTGCATCCGCACCGCCTTGCCCCCGATCTCCACGTAGCCCTCCTCGGGGCGGTACAGCCCCGTGAGCACGTTGCACAGGGTCGTCTTTCCTGCACCGTTCTCCCCGAGGAGGGCGTGGACCTCGCCGGCTGCCACTTCGAAGTCGACCCGGTCGTTGGCGACGACCCCCCGGAATCGCTTCGTGACGGACCGGGCGGCCAGTGCCGGGCTGGCCGCCGCCGGTGCGGTGTCGGTCATCGGACGGTCAGCCCTTGGCGCTCCCGATGACACCCTTCACGAACCAGCTGAGGGTGTAGCGGCTGAGGGCGTTCTGGTTGTGCGCGTCCCACACCGGGATGGTCTTCCCGGCCGGGATCCCGACCGAGCCGTCCTGCTTGATCACCGGCCCGGTGAAGGGGTTGAACGTCCCGTTCTTGAACTGTGCCTCCTTGGCCAGGATGGCGGTCCTCGCCGTCTGGGAGACGCTCTTGCCGAACGGGGCGAGCGTGATCGAGCCGTCGGCGATGTTGCCGTAGTAGAAGTGGCTCCTCCAGGTCCCTTCCATCGCAGCCCTGACGTCCCTCACGTAGTAGGGAGCCCAGTCGTAGATGGCGTTCGTCAGGTACGCGTTCGGCGCGTACTGGTTCTGGTCGGAGTCGTAGCCCGTCCACTTGATGCCCGCAGCTGCTGCGACCTGGCCGACGGCCGGGTCGTCGACGCCGTCACCGAGCACGTCCACGCCTGTGGACACGAGGCTCTGTGCGGCTTGACGCTCCGCGGCGGGGTTGAACCACGAGTTCGTCCACACGACCTGCACCGTTGCCCCTGGGTGGGTCTCACGGGCGCCCATGGTGTAGGAGTCGATCTCGCGGATCACCTCGGGGATCGCGTACGGAGCGACGAAACCGATCCTGCCGTTCTGGGTGGCGTAGCCGGCTGCCATGCCGGCCAGGTAGTCGGCGTCCTCACCGGCGGCGCCGTACTCGGCGAGGTTCTTGCCGAGATCGGTGCCCGTCGCCTGCTCGAAGATGACGTTGGGGTACTTCTTGGCGCCGGCCACCACATACGGCTGGAAGCCGAAGGACGTCGCATAGATCATGTTGACACCCTGGTTGACCAGCTGATCGATCGTCGTCGTGACCTGCGGGCCTTCAGGCACGTTCTCCTTGTAGTAGGTCTGGACGCGGCCACCGAAAGCGCTCGCGACCGCCTGACGCCCGAGGTCGTGCTGGTGGGTCCAACCCGCGTCGCTCTTGGCACCCACGTAGATCCACGCCACCTTGAACGGGTGGTTCGTGGTCCACTGGCTTCCCGCACCAGCAGGGGAGATGCCGCCCGGCTTCGTGGTACCGGTGCCGGACTTGCTGGTCGTGCCGCACGCTGATGCCACAAGCGCCAGGGACAGCAGCCCGGCCACGGTGATGGCCAAAGGTCTCTTCATCGGCCCTTCGCTCCTTCTCTCTCGCGGCTGCGCTGGGCGCCGCCTCTTAGTCGCATCGTCCGATACACCGAGGAAGGCAAGCCAGGGTCCTTCGGCCCTTTGCCAACTCCCTGCGACACGAACGACCGGTGCCCCGCGCGCTCCTGACCCTCTGCCGCCCGGCGCGCGCCGGCGAGCTCCGCGTCGCGTCGCCTTCCGGATCGGAGCACCGAGTGTTGCGGTCCGTTGTCGTTGACGACAACGGGAATCTCCGGCTGCTGACCGTGGAGCCGCATCACGTGCCCGGCGGCGTCTCGTCAGCGGGTCCCCTGGGCGTCCGCCGCCTCCAGGTGTATCCTGACTGTATGCTCAGTCAAACGACGGGTACACCTGTGAGGCTCCCGGCTCCGCTCGGCGCAGCGGAGCTCGCGCTGTCCCTCCGGCCGTTCGGCGAGAGCCGCATGCTCCCGAGATCGGCCTATGTCGATCGAGACGTCTTCGAATGGGAGCAGGCGAACTTCTTCGAGGGCGGCTGGATGTGCCTCGGCCGCAGCTCGCTCGTCGGCAATCCAGGCGATCAGCGGGCAGAGGCGGCCGGTCGGGGGAGCATCTTCCTCATGCGCGGCCTCGACGGCGTCGCGCGCGCGTTCGCGAACGCCTGCCGGCACCGCGGCCACGAGCTGCTGCCGTGCGGCGCCGACACCGTCAACCGGGAGATCGTGCTCTGCCCGTATCACGCGTGGTCGTACCGGTTGGACGGGCGGTTGCGGAGGGCGCCGAGCTTCGGTGGCGATGCGACCTTCGATCCCGACGAGTTGGGCCTCGTCGAGCTCCCCTGCGTGGAGTGGCACGGTCTGTTGTTCGTGGATGCCTCGGCCACAGGCGGACCGTTCGCCGATCACGTCGCCGGTCTCGATGAGGTCGTGGCTCCGTACGAATTGGAGAGGCTCGTGACGAAGGGCCGTCACGACTACGAGGTCGCCTCGAACTGGAAGGTGCTCGCCGAGAACTACCAGGAGTGCTACCACTGCCCGTCGATCCATCCGGAGCTCTGTGCGGCCAGCCCGCCGACGAGTGGGGCGAACCACCAGCATCCAGGGTCCGGCGCCTGGGTCGCGGGGTGGATGGACATCCGTGACGAGTACGCGACGATGTCGCTCGACGGCCGGACGAGCGGGACGCCGCTGCGCGGCCTCGACGAGCGCCGCCGCCGCATCGTCGACTACATCGGGCTGTTCCCGAACGTGCTCATCAGCCTCCATCCCGACTACGTCATGACGCACGTCCTGACGCCGCTCGACGTCGACCGGACCCGCATCGTCTGCGAATGGCACTTCGCCCCCGAAGACGTCGCCCGGCCCGACTTCGACCCGTCGTTCGCCGTCGACTTCTGGGACGTCACGAACCGCCAGGACTGGCTCGCCTGCGAGTCGGTGCAGCGCGGCATGTCGAGCCCGCATGCCATCCCGGGGCCGCTCTCGGAGCAGGAGGACGGCCTTTACCAATGGGTGTCGATGCTGGCGGGCGCCTACCTCGGGCGTCCCGCCCGCACGCCGGCGATGGAGGTGCCGGCCGGGGCGCAGCAGGCCTGAGCCCAGTAGGCCCGCGCAGGCCCGTTCTCCCTGTTCATCTGGAGTGACACACCCTCTCGGTACGTTTCACCCATGTGCAGGACCGAGGTACCGACCGAGGGAGGACCGAGAGCAGGGAGGGGCTTCGGGCCGATCCTTGCCGCCCTTCGGTCCTTCGTGAGCGAGCTCGAGCCCTTTTCGTAGCGATCGGATTACGTTCCGGGCGTTAGGTGCTGTC
>JAKCCH010000126.1 GCA_021838945.1 Actinomycetes bacterium | reverse complement strand
AGGCCCTCCTCCTCGAGGGCACGCAGCAGCCGGTAGAGGTTGCCGAAGTCGACCCGGCCCTCGTCGAGCAGCTCTTCGAGATCCTCCGCGAGCTGGTAGCCGTGGCTTCGGCCCTCGGCCAGCAACAGCAGCACGGCCGGCTCGGCGAAGCGCTCGATGCGCGCTCGGACCTCGAAGCGGCCCGGGCCGACCCGGCAGCGGCACCGTGGCTGGCGATCGACCCTCATCATCATCGAAGTATAGGTGTCTTACATAGGTAATGCGACGCGGGGTCCTTTGAGCCGGGGAAGCTTGCGCTAGCGACGATGCTCTGTTATCCATAGATCTGTGGAAAATAGGAGCCAAGCTGACGGACGGGCCGACCTCTACGAGCAGTTGGCGCGCATCGGCAAGGTGGTCGTGCACCCCAAGCGCATCGAGCTGCTCGACCTGCTCTGCCAGGCCGAGCGCAGCGTCGAGGCCTTGGCCGTGGCGACGGGGCTCAAGCTCACTACGGCCTCTGCGCACCTGCAGGTGATGCGCCAGGCCCGCCTCGTCGAGACCCGCCGGGAGGGGACCCGCGTCTACTACCGGGCTGCGGGCGAGGAGGTGTGCCGCTTCGTCACCGCCCTCGGCGACCTCGGCTGGGCACGCCTCGCAGAGGTCGACCAGATCTTTCGCGCCATCGGCGCGGGCAGCGAGCGCGCCGAGCGGGTGACCCGAGCTGAGCTGCTCGAGCGCGCCCGCTCGGGCGAGGTGGTCGTCCTCGACGTCCGCCCGGTGGAGGAGTACGCGGCCGGCCACATCCCCGGGGCGATCTCGCTCCCCTTGGAGCACTTGGAGGCCCGCCTCGGCGAGCTCGACCCCGGCCTCGAGGTCGTCGCCTACTGCCGGGGGCCGCTCTGCCTGCTCGCCCCCGAGGCGGTCGCAACCCTCAGGGCCCGAGGGCTGCAGGCGCGCTGTTTGGAGGACGGCCTCCCCGAGTGGCGCCAGGCCGGCCTCCCCGTCGCCGCCGGCACCGACATACCCGCCACGGCACCGGCAGAGGGACGCGAGACGATACCGGGCCGTCGTCGATGAGCACCGCAGCGACCGACGAGGTCGTCTACCTCGACCACAACGCCACGACGCCGGTCGCGCCCGCGGTGCTCGAGGCGATGCTGCCGTACCTGCGCACCGCCTACGGCAACCCCTCGAGCGACCACCCGCTCGGGCGCTCCGCCCGCAGGGCCGTCGAGGAGGCCCGGGAGCAGGTGGCCGCCCTCATCGGCGCCGCGGCCGACGAGATCGTCTTCACCTCCGGGGGCACCGAGTCGAACAACCTCGCCATCTTCGGCACCGCCGCCACGGCAGGGACCAAGCGACACCGGGTCGTCACCTCGAGCGTCGAACACCCCGCCACCGCCTCACCTTGCGCGCGCCTCGAGGCGAGCGGGTGGGCCGTCACCCGCGTACCCATCGCCGCGTCAGGGATCCTCGATCTTGACGCCGCGCTCGCCGCCCTCGGCGACGACATGGCGCTCGTCACCGTCATGCTCGCCCAGAACGAGACCGGCGCCCTCATGCCCGTCGCCGAGCTCGCCATCGCCGCCCGGGCCCACGGGTCGGTCGTCCACACCGATGCCGCCCAGGCGGTCGGCAAGGTCCCCGTCTCGGTCGAGGACCTCGGGGTCGACCTGCTCTCGATTGCTGGCCACAAGTGCTACGCCCCGAAGGGCGTCGGGGCGCTCTACGTGCGCCGGGGCACGCCGCTTTCGCCCGTCCTTGTCGGCGCCGGCCAGGAACGCGGGCTGCGGCCGGGCACGGAGAACGTGGCGGGCATCGTCGGCCTCGGCGCCGCGTGCGAGCTCGCCCGCCCCCGGCTCGAAGGCGAGCCGGCGCGTCTGCGAGCGCTTCGCGACGAGCTGTTCGCGCAGCTCTCCGCCGCCGCCCCCGGGCTCGTCTGCCACACCCCCCTCGACGCCAGCTTGGCGAACACGCTGTTCGTCTCGTTCCCCGGGGTGCACGGCACGGACCTGCTCTCCCGGGCGCCCGGCGTCGCCGCCTCGACGGGCTCGGCGTGCCACGCGGGCGGCGAGACGCCGTCGGCGACGCTTCTCGCCATGGGGGTCGCTCCCGAGGTCGCCCTTTCTGCGGTGCGGCTCTCGCTCGGGCGCGACACGACCGGCGCTGCGATCGCCCTCGCCGCCGACCGCCTCGTCGTCGCGTACCACCAGGCACGCGAGGAGCACCCCGTGCCCGAGACCTCGAAGAGAAAGCGAGCATCCAGATGAAAATCCTCGTCGTGTTGAACGACCCGCCTTATGGCACCGAGCGCTCCTACAACGGCCTGCGCCTCGCCGGATCCCTGGCCCGGCGCGACGGCGTCGAGGTGCGCGTCTTCCTCTTCGGTGACGCGGTGGGCTGCGCGCTCGCGAACCAGAAGGTGCCCGACGGCTACTACCACCTCGACCGCATGGTCACCGCCGTGCTCCGCCACGGCGGGGAGATCGGCTGCTGTGGCACTTGCATGGACGCCCGGGGCTTCACCGACGAGCTGCTCGTCGACGGGGCCCGACGCTCCACCTTGGAGGAGGCGGCCGACTGGACGATATGGGCAGACAAGGTGGTGACGTTTTGAGCGCCCGGGTGCGCATCGTCATCGTCGGCGGCTCCTTCGGAGGGTTGACCGCCGCCTACGAGCTGCGCCGGCGCCTCTCCCCTGAGCGGGCCGAGATCACCCTTCTCGCCAAGGACGAGCGCTTCAGCTTCGTCCCGTCCTTTCCCTGGGTGGCGATGGGACGGCGCAGCCTCGAGCAGATCTCCTTTCCTCTCGCCCAACCCCTCGCTCGCAAGCACGTCGCCTTCGCACAGGAGACCGTCACCGGGATCGACACCGACGCCAAGGTCGTCACGACCACACGCTCCGAGCACCCCTACGACTTCCTCGTCGTCGCCACCGGGCACCGCAGCGCGAACGAGGCCGTCCCCGGCCTCGGCCCCTTCGACGGGCCCGGCCACTCGCCCATGTCGGCGCCGGAGACCATTGAGCTCGCTGGTGCGATCCGGTCTCTCCTCGCAGACCCGGGCCCTGTCGTCGTCGGCGCCGCCCCCGGGGCGAGCTGCATCGGCCCGGTCTACGAGCTCGCCTTCTGCCTCGACCACCTGCTCCGGCGCCGCAAGCTCCGCCACCAGGTCCCGATCACCGTCCTCACCCCCGAGCCGTTCCTCGGCCACATGGGCATGGGCGGGGCGGGCATGATCCGCCAGCTCCTCGAAGCAGCCCTCGAAGAGCGCGACATCACCTACCGCACCTCGGTAGCGATCACGAGGATCACCGCAGAGGCCGTCGAGGCCGAGGGCCTTCGCCCCACGCCCTCGGTCTGCTCGATCGTGATCCCGCCCCTCGCCGGCGTCGAGGCCGTCGCCATGAGCCCAGGGCTCTCCAACCCGAAGGGCTTCGTCCCCGTCGACGACCACTACCGCCACCAGGCCGCAGACGGCGTATACGCCGTCGGTGTCGCCATCGCCCTCCCCCCGGCCGGCGAGACCCCCGTGCCGGTCAACTTCCCGAAGACCGGCCACATGACCGAGCAGATGGCCGACAGCGCCGCCAGGGACCTCGCGGCGCGCCTCGACGGGCGAGAAGGTGAGACCGCGGAGCTCTCCGCTCGCTGCGTGCTCGACATGGGCGACCGCGGCGCCTATATGGCCGTCGACCCGGTGCGCCCGCCGCGCAATAAGATCCCGACGGTGTCCGAGGGACGCCGGTGGCTCTACGCCAAGCAGGCCTTCGAGCGCGCCTACCTCGCCACCGCCCTCCGGGGACGCCGGATGCCCACCACGCTCGGGTGGTGAGCGTGGTGGAGCGCGCCGGCAAGCGCCATCGCCAAGACCCCCCCTCGGGGAGGGTGTTGCGCTCGCCGAGCGCCGAGCAGCAAAAGCTGGCAAGTGCCACCAGCGCTCTCGGCGTGCAGGGCGCCAGGCCGCACACCTACCCCGACGGGTGCCTCGCCGCGGTGACACTCGAGGAGCTGGTGGCACGCGTCACCGAGGAGGCAGGCGACGCCGAGCTCCTCCTCGCCTTCGACGTGGGTGGGATCACCGGCCACCCAGACCACGGCTGGCCGGCGCACGGTCTTGGTGGAGCTGCCGGCCAGCCACGCCTCCCAGTCTGGCAGGTCGGGTGCCGACACGTAGGCACGTAGCGACGCCTCGGCTACGCACCGGACGGCGTCCTCGTGGCTGCCGGAGCGCAGCAGGACGATTGGCTGGACGAGCTCGGTCACTGTCGTCCTTTCTGCCGAAGATCACAATGTGTGTGGCCAGCTCCAGCGCCTCGTCGCGTGTACGAGCGAGGTACTTGCCGAAATGACCAAGTTGCCGGCAGTACAGGTACCAGCCGGGGTCTTCGCCGTGTTCGTAGTCTGCCCGCCTGTACTCGACCTCCGCGTCGATGCCGAGCAGCTCGGCGTGCCAGACGCGTTCACCCTTCAGCGCTCTGTCTTTGGTCCCGTGCAACCAGTCCAGGCCGTGGACCGTGTGGCGGGAACGTTGAGTCGTCATGGTGTCTACGACCGAGCAAATCTGCCCATGTGCGCAGTGCCGGCACCAAGCGGGGCGTTGGCGGTTGGCTCCGGCAACAGGTGTACGCGTCGGCACGTGGCCTGTAACTTGTCGTCAATTACTTTCCTCGTACTTGCGACATCTTTCGTAAAGTGCTGTATGCCTTCGATGGCCGTCAAAACCACGTCGGCCAGCTCTTCGAGCAACGCCTCCCTGGCTTCCGGTCGCTGTGGCTTCCTTGGGTTCTGCCCTGTGTAGGAGATCAGCTCAGCGACGGCCTCGCCTGCTTCTTCTGTGACCTTGGCGACGCGCGCCCAATCTTGCGCCAGCGGCTGGTCCTTGTACGGCTGAGAGGCGTTGCAGTCGAGGTAGGCGTCCATCATTTCGATGCAGACCCAAAAACCGGGTTGCAACGTCGTCACCGCCCTCGCTCCGAGCGCAGCGCCGCCAGCAGCCGCGCCATGACCACGCGCTGGTGGGCAACCTCGCGGCCCAGTCGCCGGACGGTGGCCTCCAGCTTTTCAACGTCCCCGGCAGCAATCCTCAATTCCCAGTCGACGAGCTCCTCGTCGAGCTCCTCGATCTCGTAATGATCCGGGGCCGTCACCGGGTCGAGCGTGCGGAGCCAGTTGCCTGAGTCCATGACGATCCCTGGCTCCCCGGTGTCCTCGCAGATCTCGCGAGATTGGTCAGTCAGCTCCGTTATCAAGGCATTGACGACCTTGAGCCTGGACTTAGCTTCGGCAGCTAGCTCCTGGTGCTCGTCAGATGCCAGGTGCTGGTCCATTGTGGCCTCGTTGGCACGACGGCAGCACGGTAGTTCCCCGGCGCCAACGTAAACACGTAGCTCGGCGAACTTGTCTTTCACCTGATAGACCTCTATCAGGCCGTCCGGGTCGACCTCTGCCAGCTTCTTCGCCAGCCGGGAGAGCAATGGGTACCAGCCCGGTCCGCAGTCGATGCTGTGGCACCACCCTCTCGGGATGCGGCGCAGTATGGCCTCTAAGTCAGCAGCGTACTCACCAGCGTCCTTGGGCACGCGGATCTTCTCGCGCGCCGCCACTGGGTCGATGGCGACCTCCTTGGCGAGCGCCGCGGCCTCGGCGCTGCCGGTCAACGTCCCGATAAACTTGGCGAACTCATCTGGCGTCATGCGCCGTCTCTTCTACGCTGGCTCGATGCTCTGGACGACGGACGTGAGGCGCCACTCGTCCCGGTTCGCCAAGTACATCCTCTTGCCGACAGTGGCGTCCTCCAAGACCCAAAAGCGGAACGGCGCCCCGTCAGGCGTGACCTCGTCTACGCGGATGGACGCCAGCTCCGGGTCGACATCCTTCAGGTGCGAACGCGGCCCCCATTCGTGGCCTGGTGCCGCGTACCGCGTGGCAGTGCGGGCGTCGAGGTCGATCACATGCCGCGTTCCGTGGGCGGTAGTGACGACGTAGCGACCCGTGGCGACCCCGTCCAGGGTCTCAATGCTGGCCACGACCGGCCCGGTCCTTTGTCTTGCGCTCCCCGCACGCGCACTCGTACACACCACCGGCCTTGCGGGTGCCCCAAATAAGGTACCAGCAGTGGTACTTGCCCCAGTACCAACAGAAGCCACTCGGTGCCACCTTCAGTCCTCCTTGTAGTCGCGGAACGCCCTGGTCGGCCAGCCCAGGTCCGAGCAACCGTACCCATGGCGCAAGTTGTCCGACCCGGCGCCCTCGAACCAGACGAT
>JAKCCH010000125.1 GCA_021838945.1 Actinomycetes bacterium | reverse complement strand
CGTTTCTGTTGTAGGCCTCGATCCAGTCGTTGTCGGCCACCCCGATGCGAGCCGCGTCGAGGTGGTTCACCCAGATCACCGGGCCGCCCCGGAAGAGGTTCAGCATGTGGAGGTTGTCCTGGTACTCCGAATGGATCGACCACTTCGAGTGCGGGGTGAGGTAGCGGGCGACCAGCTGCGGCCGGTCCGCGTCCCCGCGGCGCTGGTCGCCGAACGTCGTGGCGATGCCCAGCGGCGGACGGTAGGTGGGGAGGCACTCGCCGAGCTCGGCCATCCAGTCGTGGTCCAGGAAGAAGTGCTGGCGGCCGGTTAGGGTGTGCCAGGGCTTGAGGCGGTCGACGTTGACGGTGAAGGGGGAGTAGCGGCGGCGCTCGGACTCCGCGCCCGACCACTCCGGCGAGGCGATCACGGCGCGAGGTTGGGTGACCGTGTCGGCGAAGGTGATCCGGTCCCCGGCCCGCTCGTGCGCCAGGTCGGCGAGCGCCACCCCGGTCCGCTCCTCGAGCGCCTCGAATCCCGCGACGGCGAGGCGGCCGTTCGTCGTTCCCGACAGCGCCAGGATGGCCTCGCAGAACAGGTCGTCGCGGTCGATCCTGGGTCGGCCGTGGGCGACGCCACCACGGATGGTGCCGTTGCGGCTCGCCAGCCAGGGAACCTCGGTGCCGACCGGCAGGGTCACCCCCTTGGTGGTCGCGCCGGCGTCGTCGATGAGCGGGCCGAGCGCCCGCCACCGCTCGGACAGGTGCGGGTAGTCGCGCTCCACCACCATCAGGCGCGGCATCGTCGCTCCGGGAACCGGCTCGCACTCGCCTGCCGCCCAGTCGACCGCCCGGCCGCCGGGCTGGGCGCACTCGTCGGGGGTGTCATGGCCGAGAGGGACCGCCATCACGTCGCGGCGCACCCCGAGGCGTCCTTCGGCCAGGCGCGAGACCTCGTTGGCCAGATCGCCGAAGATGTCGAAGTCGCTGCGTGCCTCCCAGGGAGGGGCGATCGCCGGGTTGAAGCTGTGCACGAAGGGGTGCATGTCCGTAGAGGACAGGTCGTGCTTCTCGTACCAGGTCGCGGTCGGCAGCACTACGTCGGCGTAGATGCTGGTTGAGACCATCCGGAAGTCGATGTTGACCAGCAGGTCGAGCTTGCCCTCCGGGGCGTGCTCACGCCAGGTGACCTCGGTGGGGCGGGCGTCGGGTGGGCATTCCTCCGCCGCCACGGCGTTGTCGGCGCCGAGCAGGTGGCGCAGGAAGTACTCGTGGCCCTTCCCCGACGAGCCCAGCAGGTTCGAGCGCCACACCGTGAGGACCCGGGGGAAATTCGCCGGATGGTCTGGGTCGGTTGCGGCAAAGTGCATGCGGCCGGCCCGGAGCTCGTCGACCACGAACTCTTCCGGGCTCTTCCCCGAGGCGTCCGCAGCATCGGCCAGGTCCAGCGGGTTCCGGTCGAAGGCCGGATGAGAGGCGATCCAACCCTGGCGCGCTGCGTACGCGTTCAGATCCGCGACCGACTTTCCGGAAAAGCGGCCCTCGCCGAGCGGGGAGGACAGCGCGTCGGCGCGCGTGCCCTCGTAGCGCCATTGGTCAGTCGCCAGGTACCAGTAGGGAGTGGCGGGTTGGTGCCGGGTAGGGCGCACCCAGTCGTACGCGAAGGCGAGGGTGAACCAGCCCGTGAGGGGACGCACCTTTTCCTGGCCGACGTAGTGCGCCCACCCGCCGCCGTTCACCCCTTCGCACCCGCCCAGCATGAGCAGCGAGAGGAACGTCCGGTAGATCTGGTCCGAGTGGAACCAGTGGTTGGTGCCCGCACCCATGGCGATCATCGACCGGCCCCCGGACAGCTCGGCGTTGCGGGCGAACTCCCGTGCCACCCGGGTGCACGCCGAAGCGGGCACGGAGGTGATCTTCTCCTGCCATGCGGGGGTGTAGGGAGCCTCGGCGTCCTCGTAGCCGGCCGGCCAGTCACCCGGGAGACCCGGACGGGCGACCCCGTAGTGCGCCATCACGAGGTCGAACACCGTCGTCACGAGCCGGGTCCCGACCCGGATCGCCGGCACTCCGCGATGCAGCACCCCGCCCCCCTGGTCACCGACGTCAAAGCGAGGCAGGTCGATCGCGAGCATCTCAGAGCCAGGACGGCCGTAGCAGCTCAGCGCCGGACGGATCTCTCCGAGATCGAGGTTCCAGCGGCCCTTGCCCTCCTCGCCCCAGCGAAAGCCGATCGACCCGTTGGGGACCACGGGGCGGCCGCTCGCCTCGTCGAGCACGACGGTCTTCCACTCCGCCTCCTCCGCGCTCTGTGCCGAGCCGTCGCCATCGAGGTCTGACGCGGTCAGGAAGTGGTCGGGCACGTACCCGTCGCCGCGCTGGCGGAGAGTCACGAGGAACGGCAGGTCGGTGTAGGTGCGGGCGTAGGACTCGAAGCGCGGCACCTGGCGGTCCCGGTAGAACTCGGAGAGCATTACGTGGCCCATCGCCATCGCCAGCGCCCCGTCGGTGCCTGGATTGGCGGCCAGCCAGTCGTCGGCGAACTTCGTGTGGTCCGAGTAGTCGGGGGAGACCACGACCACCTTCTGGCCCCGGTAACGGGCCTCGGTCATGAAGTGGGCGTCGGGGGTGCGGGTGATGGGCAGGTTCGTTCCCCAGACGATCAGGTAGGAGGCGTTCCACCAGTCGGCCGACTCGGGCACGTCGGTCTGGTCGCCGAACACCTGCGGTGACGCGGGCGGGAGGTCCGCGTACCAGTCGTAGAAGGAGAGGATCGTCCCGCCCAAGAGCGAGTAGAAGCGGGTGCCCGCCGCATACGAGGTCATCGACATGGCCGGTATCACGGTGAACCCTGCCGTGCGGTCCGGGCCGTAGGCGGCAACCGTGTGGATGTGGGCGGCGGCCACCAGCTCTAGGACTTCGGCCCACGAGGCCCGGACGAAGCCGCCCCGGCCCCGCGCCTGCTTGTAGGCGGTGGCCGTCTCGGGATCGCCGGTGACCTCGGCCCAGGCGGCGACCGGGTCCCCGCCGTTGGCGGCCTTGGCCGCCCGGAACGCCTCGAGCAGCACACCTCTGACATACGGGTAGCGCACCCGGGCCGGAGAGTAGGTGTACCAGGAGAACGACGCGCCGCGGGGACAGCCACGTGGCTCGTACTCGGGCGAGCCCGGGCCGACCGAGGGGTAGTCGACCGCCTGGGTCTCCCACGTGATGATGCCGTCCTTCACGTAGACCTGCCACGAGCACGACCCGGTGCAGTTCACCCCGTGGGTGGAGCGCACGATCTTGTCGTGGCGCCACCGTTCCCGGTAGAACTCCTCGGCCCGGCGGCCCCCGCGGCGGTGGATCTCCCGGGCATCGGACGAGGGCTCCCCCGGCTGGATGTAGCGTGCCGCGCGCACCAGGCCCGTCTCGGCGAGGAGCCCGTCGCGGGCTGCCGTCGTGTTCTCGACGTCACGTTCCATCGCTCTCCGTTCAGCCGGGCGGCATCGCCGACGGTGCGCTGACCGCCACCTTACCCAGTGTCTACCGTCGGGTGGAAATACATGGGTGGACTGACCCTGGACGCGACCGTCAAGCCGGCATACGATCGACGTGTCGGGCTCTCGAACGAAGGAGGGAGCCATGTACAGCAAAGCCAAGGTCGGCGGCCATCCGGTCCATCCGATGCTGGTGGCGTTCCCGGTCGCCTTCTACACCGGTGCCCTCGTCGGTTTCGCCGTCTATGCGGCAAACGGCCATCAGTTCTGGCTGAACCTCGCGATCGCCCTGAGCATCGCCGGCGCGGGCGGTGCGATGCTCGCCGCCCTGCCGGGGTTCGTGGACCTCGCTTTCGGCATCCCTCGAAGGTCGCAGGCCAAGCTGGTGGGTCTCGCGCACGCAGCGCTGAACGACATTGCCCTCGGGCTGTTCATCGCCGCAGCGGTCATCTACGTGGGCAACTGGAACGGACCACCCGTCGGCGTGACCATCGGGCTCGCCCTGTCGGCTGCGGGCGTGGCGGTCACCGTCGTCGCGGGGGCGCTTGGCTGGATGCTCGTCCAGACCTACCATGTCGGCGTGCGCCTCACGGCCAGCCAGGAGCAAGACGAGGCCAGCGTCCAGCAAGCACCGGCTCTCACGATCGTCCGCCACCGCCAGGCAGGTTAGGGCGCCGCCACCGGAGCGTCTCGGGTCAGGGTCGGCAGGGCCGTGACGTCGGCCGCGACGACGCAGGGTGACCCCAGGGGCGGGACGATGGCGAGGTGTCGGTCACTGGCCTTCGACACGCAGTGCGTGCCATCGCCGGTGGGCCTCTTCGAAGTCCGTGGCCAGTGCCGGTGCAGCGGGTTCGATGGCGACGGCGGGCTGCCCCCGGGGTGGTGGCCCATCGGGGTAGGTGATCCGGATACGCCCGTAGGCGCCGTCGCCGTGGTCGACGAAGCAGTCCGGTGCAGGCGCCCCGGGGGTGCGGGCATGATCGAACCCGAGCTCGGACAGCACTGCCGTCGCTGCGACCGATCCCGACCACGCGGCGGGATCCGCCGCTCTCGGGTAGGGGCCGGCGGCAGCGTCGCCGACGACGAAGACCCCGGCCATCTCGGTGGCGAAGCGGGCGTCGACCCCGACGAGCGGGCTGTTGGCCCCGACCAGGTCGGCGAGCAGCGGGCTCGCGCGGTGCCGGGGGATCACGACCGTGAGGTCCGCCCCGTCCCGGTCGCTTGTACCAGCTGCGATCGCCCCTTCGGCCAAGGCGTCGAGGTCGATCTCGTGACCCAGGCGGACCTCGACGCCGGCGTCTTGGCAGCCGGCGAGCAACTCGTCGCCGAGCACGTGGCCGAGCGCGGCGAGCGGGTGCACCTCGGGCGTGACCAGGCGGACCTGGAGCTGCTTCCCGAGCCGGCGAGCGCGCCGGGCGAGCCGCATGGCCAGGCCGTAGGGTGCAGGGGGGCAACGGTAGGGAAGGGACGAGATCACGACGTCGACGACCCCCTGCTCGACGGCGCCGATCCGGGGCGCGGCCACCTCGGCCCCGCTCGGGTCCCAGAAGCCGACGATCTCCCCAGATGTGGCGCTGCCGACAGGATCGAGGGTGAGCCCGGGCGCGGCGATGACGGCGTGGGCCCGAAGCCAGGACCCCTCGATCCTGATCGCACCGGGCTCGATCGCCTCGACCCGGGCCCGAATGACCTCGACGCCGGCGAGCTCAACCCGGGTTCTGTACTGGGCGGCGCGAGCGTCACCGGTGGCCACGGCGAGCGTGCCGGGTAAGTACTCCGACCGCCCTTCGGGGACGACGAGGACGACCTGGACACCGCCTTGATCTCGGAGCTGGCGGGCAGCGGCGAGCCCCGCCGGCCCGGCACCGACCACGGCCACGAGCGGCGCAGAGGTCATGGCATCACCGCTCGGACGTGGCCGTGCGTTGCACCCGTTGACCGCCACACGGGCATTCCCTATCCATCGGACGCCGCGCCAAGCGCACGGTCCACCAGCCCTGCGATCGCGGCCAGCCCGGCGACATGCTCGAGGCCGAGCCCGTAGCGCTGGGCGACGACGGTCGGGTCGGAGAAGACGACGGTACTGCCCGTGTCACCGGGGGATGCCTGGCGGACGAGCAGCCGAGTCGGGAGCTCGAGGGCGAGGTCGGGAGCGGCGAGCATCGCCGGGGTCCCAACGGCGGGGTTGCCGACGATCAGCACCTGGGTCTCGGGCATGTCGAAGCCGACCGACCGTGCACCGGCGGCATGGTCGATGGTGGCAAAGACCGTGGCACCGGCTGCCGCCGCCGCGTCGGCGAGGCGCTGCACGGTCTCGTCGACGCGAAGCGGGCTCGAGCGCTCGACGACACCTTGTGCGCGGGTGGCGAGCGGTGGCTCAGCGACAGAGGGCTTGGACCACCACAGCTCGAGCTGGATGTGGTCAGGGTCCCTGAAGACGAGCGCCGAGCCCATCTCGGTGTCGGCCACCGGGGAGTGCTCGACGCCGAGCGTCGCCAGACGTTCCTGCCAGGTCTCGATGTCCTGGCGCCGGGCGACGGCAAAGCCGACGTGGTCGAGCCCGGCGCGTCGCTCGTCGAAGGGCTCCCCGGGGAACCCCTGATGCTGGTTGAGCCCGATCACCAGACCAGAGGCGTCGTGGCGCAGCACGACCATGGTGCGCTCGGAGAAGTCCACGCGCCGCAGGCGCCGCAGCCCGAGCACCTTCTCGTACCATGCCGCGCTCGCCTCGACGTCGGAGACCGACAGGTCGAGGTGACCGATGCCAGAGAACCCTGCTTCCTCCATGCCGTTTCCTTTCCGGCTCGATCTCACGCCACGCCGTG
>JAKCCH010000124.1 GCA_021838945.1 Actinomycetes bacterium | reverse complement strand
GAACGTCCGCGTCAGCACGCCTACAGAGACGAGGTCAGAGAGCCGTCTGTCTGAGGCTGGCTTCCTCCACCCGGAGCGGGGCACGGCCCCAAACTACACCATTGCCACTTAACTGAACGGTATTGGGGCTAGCGGTGGGCTAGCGGGCCCTATTCCTCGGCCTCGTCGTCCTGTTCCGTGTCGGCGTCCTCGCCGGCGGCGTCCGCAGGCGCCACGAGAGGCACGGATGGCACGCTCGGCACGCTCGGGAGCTGCTGGCCGGTATCGGAGGCCGGCGCGGCGGTCATCCCCGGCACGGCCACTCGGACCCCGTAGCCGGTCGGGAGACCCGACAGCAGGCGTGCGCCGATGGTCTGGTGGCCGGCCATGCCGCTCGGGGCGACTGCATCGCCGGTGACGGGCGCCCAGCCCTCGAGGCGGCCGCGCTTCAGCGATCCGAGGGCGCTGAGCACGTCGGCCTCCGTCGGGGCTGGCAGCTCACCTTCGGGCGCCAGCTCGTCCTCGCCGATCCGCGAGAGCCGCTCGGCCACCTTGTCGGGGAAGTCCGGGTCCCAGTGGGAGCCCGAGCGCCGGATCATGCGACGGCCGTCCACGGTGAGCTCGAGGCGTGGCGCGGCCCAGTTGACGAGGCCGGCATCGATGAGGAGCGAAAGTGACTCGGCGAACGTCGTGGCCGTCACGCTCTGGCCGAACAGACCCTCGAACGCGACGATCACCTGGTCGAGCGGTGCCAGCTCACCGCCGTTCGCCCGTTCGACGGCGAGGAGCGCGGCCGCCTCGTAGCGGCCGAACAGCGATTCCATCACCCCATCGTGCCCGCTTGTGCCGAGGAGTGCCCACTTGACGATCGCGCCTCGCGTCGTTGACGACGATCACGTGCTCTCGCGCCGGTGGCTCGACCATCCCGGCGAAACGAGACCCGAGCCACTCGTCCGCCGCCTCCGTCCCCGTCCCGGCTGAGCCGATGCAGACGGCTGCGAGCGTGACGGAGCGCGGGTCGTGGCCAGCCTCAGCAGCCTCGCCCGCGCGGTCGATGGGGCGCACGGCAGGGCTCCGAGTCATGAAACGAGCCCGCTGGGGTCATGGACGACCCGGCCCGCGACGATGGTCGCCGCGACGCTGAGGTCCGGCTCGAGGATGACGAGGTCGGCGGGTCCGCCGACCTCGAGGCGTCCGAGCCCCTTCGGCCCACCCGCCTGTTCCACGATCCTGCCGGGGGTCGCCGTGGCGGCCCGGAGCGCCTCAGCGGGTGAGAGCCCGACGGACGACACGAGGTTGGCGACGGCTACGTCGAGGGTGAGCAGGCTGCCGGCGAGGGTGGCGGGATCGCGCGTCAACTCGACCCGCCGGCCGGACACGGTCACGTCCATCGTCCCGAGCTGGTGACGCCCGGCAGCGAGGCCGGCGGCGGCCACGGAGTCGGTGACCGCGACGATCCGCCCGGGTGCGGCCGAGGCGGCCAACTGCAGCACCGCCGGGTGGACGTGCTCGAGGTCTGCGATGAGCTCGACCGTGACGCCCGCTGTCGTGAGGGCCGCACCGACGAGCCCCGGCTTGCGGTGGTGCATCGGCGCCATCGCGTTGAACAGGTGCGTGACATGCGTCGCACCGGCGTCGAAGGCCTGTCGGGCGGTGTCGAAGTCGGCATCGGTGTGGCCGAGCGCGACCGCCACACCCTCCGATCTCGCGAGGGCGATGAGGTCGAGCGCCCCCGGAAGCTCAGGCGCCAGCGTGATCAGCCTCACGGTGCCCTCGGACACGGCGACCAACTCTTCGAATTCGTCGGGATCGGGCATGCGCAGGCGCGTCGGATCCTGGGCACCGAGGCGGGCCCTCGCGATGTACGGCCCTTCCAGGTGTGCGCCCACGACCCGAGCGCCGGTCGGCACACCCTCGCCGGTCCGAACGGCGACGGCGATGCCCTCGAGGGAGGCGAGGAGGCGCTCGGGCGTGTCGGTCACGGTCGTCGCCACCCACGACGTCGTGCCGTGCTGGGCATAAAAGCGCGAGATCTCTGCCAGCGATCCGAGCACCTCCTCGGGATCGCTCCCGTTCACTTGGCGGCCGTTTCCGCCATGCGTGTGCACGTCGACGAGGCCGGGCGCGATCACGCGAGCGCCGAGATCCACCTGCGGCTCGCCGGCCTGGCCGGTCACAGCGCCGCCTCCGAGCGCAGTCACCAGGCCGAGCTCAGCGTCGAGGGTGACCACGGCAGGCTCGATGATGTCCTCGGGGGTGTACAACCGCGCAGCCTGCAGGACGAGGCGAGTCATGTCACCTGTCGCCGGCCATGTCTCGAGTTGCCGGCCATGTCACCTCCGGTCGGCGTCACCGGAGCCTGTCACGTCGCTGTGACCTTGGTGAGCCCTGCCGGGCGGTCCGGGTCCAGCCCGAGGATGAGCGCGAGGTGGAGCGCGAGCTGCTGGCCCCGGACCACGGCGAGCACGGGCGCGAAGGCCTCCGGTGCGTCGGCTGCCCAGGTGGCGACGGAACCGGGTACCGGGCCGAGGACCCGGACGTCCGCCCCGCGGTCGCCGAGATCGGTTGCCAGCTCGAGGACGTCGGCGGCGGCGGGGCCGGGGTGTGCGAGGACGAGCACGCGGATTCCCGTCGACGCGAGGGCGATCGGCCCGTGGCGAAGATCGGCGGCGGTGAAGGCCATCGCGAGGAGAGAGGAGGTCTCCTGGAGCTTGAGCGCTGTCTCGGCGGAGGCTCCCGACAACGGCCCTCGTGCCACAGTGGCGAGGCGAACGGCATTGGCGAGCCAGAGCGCCAGATCCCGCATCGGCTCCTCGTCGTCGAGCACCTGGGCGACCTGGCGCGGCAGAAGGGCCCAATCGTGAGGGGCGAGCGGCATGCCGAAGGCTTCGGCGAGCATGGCGAAGGCGACCAACTCGGCCGTGACGGTCTTCGTGGCAGGCACTGCACGCTCCACGCCGACGGCGAGGTCGACGACGGCGTCGGCGGCGTCCGCCAACGGGCTCTGTGGATCGTTCGTGATCGCGATGGTCCGGGCGCCGCGGCGGGCGGCGTGTTCGAGCACGGACGTGATCTCGGGCGTCCGGCCCGACTGGCTGACGCCCACGACGGCATAGCCGTCGAAGTCGACATCGGTGTTGTAGAGCGTGTGGATGCTCGGCGAGGCCGATGCGACAGGCCGGGTCGAGGACATCTCGAGGAGGTACCTGCCGGTCGTGGCGGCGTGGTCCGAGGAGCCCCGGGCGACGACGACGGTCCCGATGGTGCCGCGAAGCAGCGGGGTGACGTCGTCGATGACAGCCTCCCGGCGCTCGATGAAGTCTGCGATGCGGCTCGGCTGTTCTGCCATCTCCGCAGACATGAGAGTGCCGGGTGGCCGGGCGGACATCGAGACGGAAGCTACCAGCGGGGTCAGCGTCCGTCAGGCGCCAAGTGAGCCGAGCGGAGGCGGCGATCGAGGTGGTACTCGATCGCCGCTGTCGCCAGGCGCTCGACCTCGGCGGTGGCCCGGCTCGGCGGTGCGGTGAGAGCGGCTCGCAATTGGCCGCCGAGGATCTGGCGGACCAGCGCGACCGTGTCGGGAGCGACCGGGCGGCCGCTTCGGCACGAACGGCACAAGAAACCCCCGACATGCTCGTCGAAGGCGACGAGCGGTCCGTCGGCGCCACACGAGGCGCACGAGTCGACCACCGGACCGACGCCTTCCAATGCCAGCAACCGCAGGAGGAACGCACCGAGCAGCGCCGGACCCGTCCCCTCCGACAGCGTGCGCAGCCCTCCCGTCAGCGCCCGGAACACGCCGTCGGCGGGCTGGCGCTCGACGACGATGTGGTCGACGGCCTCCAGCATGGTGAACGCCGCCGGCATCCGGTCGAGATCCTCCCGGATCCCGCGGAAGTGGTCGATCACCTCGACCTGGGTGACGACGTCGAGCTCTCGACCCTTCCAACACATCATCGACACGTGCGTCATCGGCTCGAGGCGCCCGGCGAACTTGCTGCGCGCCTTCCGTATGCCTTTCGCGACGGCTCTGACCTTGCCGTGCTCAGGCGTGACGAAGGTGACTATCCGGTCGGCCTCGCCGAGCTTCATCGTGCGGAGCACGACCCCTTCGTCCTTGAACGTCGCCACTACCCCGAGACGCTACGGCGCGGCTGGTTCAGCGGCTGCGACTCTTGTGCAGCTGGCCGCCGAAGAAGATGAGCGCGATGCCGATCATCACCACGACGAGGATGCCGAAAGCCCCCGGATCCCCGGCAGCGGCGATCAGGGACAGCACGGCGAGGGCGATGAGCCCGAGCACCATCCCGGAGATCACCCCGACGTGGTCGCGGAGGCGCCAGGGCTCGCGCTCGTCCCAGGCGTCCTCCGGCTCGCCCACGCCTTCAGGCATTCACGCCTCCATACCGCCGCTCCCGTCGTTGGAACTCACGGATCGCGTCGAAGAGATGCTCGCGCCGGAAGTCGGGCCAGAGCACATCGGTGAAGAGGAGCTCGGAGTAGGCGAGCTGCCAGAGCAGGAAGTTGGAGACGCGGAACTCGCCGGAGGTCCGGATCACGAGGTCCGGATCGGGGAGATCGGGCCAGTACAGGCGGGAGTGGATCGCGCGCTCGTCGATCTTCGAAGCAGGCACACCCTCGGCCACGAGCGAGCGGACCGCATCGACGACTTCGGCCCGCCCGCCGTAGTTGAAGCAGATCGTGAGCGTCATGCGGCTGTTGTGGGCGGTCATCGCCGCGGTCTCGTCCATGTGACGCAGGATGCGGCGCGGCACCCTCCAGTCCCTCCTGCCGGCGAAGCGGATCCGCACTCCCTTCTCGTCGAGGTCGCCACGGTGGCCGGTGAGCACCCGCTCGTTGAAGTGCATGAGGTAGCGGACCTCGTCGGGGGGACGCCGCCAGTTCTCCGTCGAGAAGGCGAACATCGAGAGCCACTTCACACCGACATCGAGCGCTCCGTCGACGACGTCGAACATCGCCTCCTCGCCGGCGGCATGGCCTTCGGTGCGAGGCAGGCCGCGTGCCCGTGCCCATCGGCCGTTGCCGTCCATCACACAACCGATGTGACGGGGCACCCTGGCGAGGTCGATGCCGTCGATGCCGTCCCGAGTCACGGAGGCCGAACATACCCCCGGCTACATGCGTGATGCTCTCCGCGCCGCTGTCGCAAGCGTGGCGATCACCCCCTCCGACCAGGTCTTGCCCAACCTGGTAGGTGTCCAGGGTCGGGAGCAGGCATGGCGCACTGTGAAAAGCTGACTGATTTAGTCAGGTATAGTACAATCGGGCAGCCGAGCACCAACGGACCCATACGACGAGCAAGGGGCGGAGAGTGAGCGATCGCACGAGTCCGGACACGGCCGAGTTGCGGGCGGTCTCGCGTCGCCTCGAGGCGCTCCCCATCCGCCACGCAGCGGCGGAATCCATCGCCTGGGCGATCGGTGAGTTCGGCGACGCGGTCGTCGCGAGCTCGTTCCAGGACGTGGTGCTCGTCGACCTCGTGAGAAAGGCCAAGCCCGACATCGAGATCGTCTTCCTCGACACCGGGTACCACTTTCGCGAGACGTTGGCGTTCGTCGAGCACCTGGGTAAGACGTGGGAGCTCAACCTCACGGTGACGCATCCCGAAGTGGCCATGGACGAGTACGTGTGCGGGAGGGCGGGTTGCTGCCAGAAGCGCAAGGTGGAGCCGCTCCAGAAGGCCATCGCAGGCCACAGCGCGTGGATCACGGGCCTCAAGCGCGTCGACACGCCAGAGCGCGCCGATGCGCCGGTCGTCGCATGGGACGCCGGACGGGGCATGGTGAAGGTGAACCCGCTCGCGACCTGGACCGACGACGACATCAACGACTACCTGGCGGAACAGGCACTGCCGCTGCACCCGCTCTGGTATGCCGGCTACGTCTCGATCGGCTGCGCGCCGACCACGACGCCGGTGGCGGAGGGTCAGAACCCGAGAGAAGGCCGGTGGCCCGGGCAGGACAAGACCGAATGCGGTCTCCACATCTGACCGCCCGGCACCAGGCCCTGGGGTAGATCCGAGCGGGATCCTTGCCGCGCGGGTAGAAGGCCGTACAATCGGGAGTGCCTCCGCTGGAGACGGCGGTGGCGTGACCGCGATCCTCCCAGCTTCCCTCGCAGCCGGGGAGATCGACGGCGCTGTCGTGGCGAGGGAGGACCCCGACCATCCGTGGGAGGGTGTTCCTCACCTCGCCACGACTGCCGGTCGTAGCAACGGCACTTCCGGCCGATCCGCTCGACCGGGCGCAAGCTAGTGCCGCGCCGTACGCTCGCCGTTCTGCCAGACCGCCCAGATCGGA
>JAKCCH010000027.1 GCA_021838945.1 Actinomycetes bacterium | reverse complement strand
GATGACGTCGACACTTCTGTGAAGACGTCTCAGCGCGCTCGGAGGGACTCGAACCCCCAACCTTCTGATCCGTAGTCAGATGCTCTCTCCAATTGAGCTACGAGCGCTGGAGTGCGAGTGGTGAGTCTATCGACCCGGCCAGAGTTGCAGAAGCGCCAGCGTCCGGCGGCGCTGGCCGGCAGTCCGATAGGCTACCCGCCGTCCGCAGTCGCGTCGCAGAGGGTCTTCCTAAGGTGCGCCGATCCATGACCCACTTCGACGGCTTCACCCCTCGACGCCAGGGTGACACCGCGCTCCAATCGAACGAACGCCCGGTCCTGCACTGAGATGAAGCCACCACATGGCTCCCCGCCACGGTTCCGGACCCTCTCCTCGGGCGAGGTGATCAGCCAGACCTTCGAGGCGTACCGCCGGCTCTTCCGGCAGATCGCGCCGATTCCTCTTCTTCTCGTCGGCGCCGCCTACGTGGGGAGTGTCCTGCTCGGCCTGTGGGTGTGGTGGCCCTATCGAGGCGACTTCCGGCTCGTGAAGGTGCGCAGCACCGAGACGCTGCGCTTTCATGGGAGCTCGAGCCACCTCCTCATGCCGATCGTCGTGACCGCTGCGCTCATGCTCCTCCTCCTCGTCCTACAGGTCGCACAGGCAGCTGCGGTGATGGCGGTGGCCGGTCAGGGCTACCTCGGCACCTCGCCGAACTGGAGGGCGGCGCTGCGCACGGCCATTCGACGGATCCACTCGCTGGTGTGGGTGGTGGCGCTCGCCTTGGCCGCCTGGTCGATCGGCCTTGGGCTGCTCACCGGCCTCGTCTCCCTCCTGGGGGCGAGCCAGGTCGCAGGCACCGCCGTCGGCGCAGTGGGGGTCCTCGTCGTGGCGATCGGGCTCGGTGTCTTGCTGAGCCTGGTCGTTCCGGTCGTCATGTTCGAGCAGGCCCGTGGCCGACGTGCTGTCGCGCGGTCGCTCCGCCTCGTCTGGCCACGTCTCCTCGCCACCACGGTCACCCTCGTCGCCGTCGTCGCGCTCGTCTTGCTCGTCGACCTGGGCTGCCAGGCAGGGCTTTCCGGACTGAGCGGTCCCGGGGGCTCGGGTATCGCCGCCCGAGCCGTCGTCGTGGGACTCGTCGAGCTACTGATCTCGCCTCTTGTGCCCCTCGCTGTTGCCTTCGTCTACTTCGACGTCCGGAACCGGCGCGAGGGCATCGACCTGGCGGAGCTGGCGGCCTCGCTCGACGTCCGGTCGCCAGCTGCCCAACCATCCGGAGCCCTGCCGGTCTCGTTGCCGGCGCCGGGATGGGTTCCGGCGTGGCCGTCCAGCCCTCCGACGGCGCCCTCGCCGCCTGGAGCGGTCAGCGCAGGCCCGCAGCTGACTCCAGGCGAGCCGCGCCAGCCGGACGCCCTGCACCGGCCCGTGGCGCCGCCTTCAGTCTGGCCGGCGCTCTCGCCCAAGCCGCGGCCTCCCCAGCGACCTGGAACCTCGGTCTCCGGACGCTCCGCCGGCACGACGCCCGCACCCGGTCCGTCGTTCGACGACGCCGCGGTGGAGGCCCCACCGCCGTAGCGCTCTGCGCCTCGGACGGAGGGCAAGGCGGGCGCGACCCCTTTACTCGCCCGGCCTGCCGGCCCAGAATTGCCGAGGCACGTTGTCGAACGAGCTCCCGTTGCCGTGGCCGAACGCGGGAGCACCGAAGGAGGTCGTGATGGCGGTCGACCGGCAGGATGGAGGCCTGAACACCGGCCAGCAGGCCGCCTTCGATCTCCGCCAGGTCGACCAGGACCGCACCCTGGCTGCGATGCACCGGCTCGAGGGAGCCCTCGGCTCCGCCGCGCCGGGGCGCGAGGCGGCATGGAAGCGGGCCGTCCTCGGGGCGCTCGACGAGCTCGAGAGTGCGGCGGCGGAGGAGGCGTCGAACGCCGAGCGACCCGACAGCCTTCTCTCCGACCTGGCGAGGACACAGCCGAGGCTTCGGAACCGGGTCCGGGGGCTGCGCGTCCAGTATCGTCAGGTCCGCGACGCCGTCGGCTCGGTCCGTGACGAACTGGCCGGGCACGCCGATCCCGAGGTCGGCTACGCCGAGGTTCGTCAACGGCTGAGCCTCGTGACGAGCGCATTGCGCCACCAGCGAGCGCGGGAGTCGGACCTCATCTACGAGGCCTACTACGAAGCCTTTCAGACCGACCTCGTCGCCGAGCAGGACGCCGACGCCGGCGGTCACGGTCCAGGTGAGACTCGAGGCTGAGCAAACGGGGGCGATTGGCCGTCCTTCACCAAATTGTCAGCAAACCCAAGGCAAAATTTGGTTGCAGTGGGCCCGGTCTTGGTTTATCACTAGACCAGAGCCAAGGAGACCCGACGCAAGGAGGGTTCCATGATCGTCTTGGGTGTGGAGCGGGCCCCGCCTGGTCCGCGGTTGGAGGCACGTGCCTTCAACTGAGGTGGCCCCGGCGAAGAGCGCATCTGTCCCGCCTCCGTGGAACCGAGCATCCGAGCGGTGCCGAACTCCGGCCAGTGGGTGAGTCGAACCAGCAGGGTCCAGGGCCGTGGTCGGTGCCCTCCGAGCCGTGTTTCCCCAACCGATTCGCGGCTGGCAGGTGTGCATTCGCCGTGGGCGTCACAACTGAATAGACGGTCTCCAAGGGGTCCTGCGGGACCCCTTGGCGCGTGTGGGACGGCCTTGGGTTCAGGTGGAGCCCGAGGGGCGGAGCGATGGCTCGCCCTGTCCCGTTGCCGCCACGTGCGGATGCAACCCGCGGATCGCCCGGCTGGCCGAGAGCAGGGCTGCGACGGCCATCAGAATCATCGACGCGTAGAAGGCTGAGTGCAGGCCGGTCGTGAAGGCCTCGGCCGTCTTGCCGCGAAGCGTCGTCGAGCCGACGAAGATGGCGAACGCGAGCGATTTCGGGATCGAGCGCGAGGCGACGAGGATCGCCATCGAGAACGAGAAGACCATGCCGACGTTGGCGAAGGTCCGGAGCATCCCCGAGGAGATCCCGAAGACCGCCGGCGGCGACGCCTTCATCACCGCAGAGTTGTTGGCCGGGAAGAAGCAGCTCGCCCCGATGCCGTTCACGATGCTCGCCAGCACGACGACCCACAGGACGGTGTCGACGGCGAGGTGGGCGTAGATGAACAGCGCCACGACCTGGACGGCGAGCCCGAAGGTCGCCGGTACCACCGGTCCCACCCGGTCGGCCACGCGGCCGGCGAGGGGGCCGATCGCCCCTCCGATGACGTAACCGGGGACGAGCAGGAGCGACGAGTGGATGGGAGAGAGCCCTCGGGGGCCCTGGAGGTACATGATCAGGAGGAAGAGCACGGCGAAGTTGGCGAGGCCCTGGAACAGCGAGGCCAGCAGCGAGGGTGACATCGTCGGGATCTTGAACAGCGCCAGGTCGAGCATCGGCTCTCGCTGTCGCCACTCGGCGAGTACGAAGAGCGCGAGCAGGACCGCCCCTCCTACGAGGAAGCCGAGGATCGTGGCGTCAAGGTTGCTCGTGGCGAGCTTCGTGATCCCCCAGAGGGTCCCGAACAGTCCGAGGCCGAGCAGCACCATGCCGAGGGGGTCCAAGCGGTGGGAGCGTCGCTCGGGCCGGTCGTGCAGCACACCGAGGGCGAGCGCCACTGCCGCGAGACCGATGGGCACGTTGATCCAGAAGATCCACCGCCACGATACGTAGGTGACGATCATGCCACCGAGGACGATGCCGAGGACGGCGCCGAGGCTCCATCCGACGCTGTTGTAGCCGTAGGCCTTCCCCCGCTGCTCAGGGGGGAAGAGGTCGGCGATCACGGCGCCGCTGTTGGCGGTCACGAGGGCGCCTCCGATGCCCTGCAGGATCCGGAAGCTGATGATGGAGATCTGGTCGAAGCTGAGAGCGCACAGAGCCGACCCGGCGATGAAGATGAGGAAGCCCGCTTCGTACATGCGCACCCGGCCGTACATGTCGCCGAGGCGGCCCACCTGGGTGGCGAGCAAGGTGATGACGAGCAGGTATCCGATCACGACCCAGATGACAGAGGCGAGCGCCACGTGCAGACCCCGCTCGATCTCCGGCAGGGCCAGCACGACGATGGTCGTGTCGACGGCGGTGATGAGCACGCCGGTCATCACGACGGCGAGTGCGAGTCCCCGGCGAGGCTCGGGATGCGCCCGCACGGCACCGGCAGGCGGGCTCGGCGCAGGCGCCGCCGTGGTCCTTCGACCGTGCTGTGCCCCCGCCCGCTGATCCATGGGGTCCTCCTCGTCGTCCCATCGGACTGACCGAGACTATCCCCGGGGTCTCGACGGTCCCGGGGCACGATGGGCCGAGCGGGAGGGGACGGGGCGGTCGGCGAGGGGTGAGACCGTGAGCCCGTGGAGCTACGAGCTGACCGTGGGTACCTCACGACCAGTGCCTACGCCGACAACCAGTACCTGCGAGATCGACTCTCGCTCTGTCAGCACCGGCAGCCTCGGATAGACCTCCGCCGTGAGATGTTGCGTGTCCTCGGCTACGTCGAGGGCGGGACTGTCGTCGACGTCGGATGCGGTGACGGCACCTACCTCGGGGCGCTCGCCGCCCCGGGGCGTCGGCCGTCGGGCTCGACCTGCCCCGGGGAGTGCTCGAGGCGGCGCCGACCGGGATCGGGCTGGTCGTGGCCGACGCCCAGTCGCTCCCCCTCGCGACGGGCGGCACCGATGCCGCCTCGCGATGCACATGCTGCACCACGTCCCTGACCCGGGGCGTGCCGTCTGCGAGCTATGTCGTATCCTCCGACCCGGGGGGAGGCTCGTGGCCGCCGTCGGCGGCTCCCGCCACTTGGCCGAGTGCGAGGCCTGTGGCTGGCACTGCTCCGCCAGGCCGGCCTCGACGACGAGCTCGCCGAGCTCGGACTCGTGAACATCGCCTTCCCGTCGCCAGGCTCGGGGACCTCTTGCGAGAGCGCTTCGACGAGGTTCAGCTCAGGCTGCTGCCGAGCACCGTGGTGCTCACGGATCCGGCACTGCTGGTCCGCCACGCCACCTCCACCACCGCCGCCAAGACCTCGGCACGCCAGGGCGTCGACCTCGTAAGGCGACTCGGCGAGGCGGTGGCGGAGATCGTCTCGAGCCGGGGCGAGTTCCGGGTCACGACCGAGGTGGCTCTGTTCCGGGCCACCGTGGAAGCGCCCTGACGCCGGCGATGGCCGCAGAGAGGGGCCGGGCGCATCCCGGCCCGGCATCCAGCGCGACCGGCGTGAAACGACCTGTGAATCCGGCGGAGCAGGGCTCGCCGACTCCTCGCAGCGGGCACCACGGCTCACCCGCGGCGCCCGCTTCCCATCGAGCGGAGAGGGAGGGATTTGAACCCTCGGACCCCGGTTAAGAGGTCAACTCATTAGCAGTGAGTCCGATTCGGCCGCTCTCGCACCTCTCCCGGACGAAGCGCCATGCTACCTGGTCGTCCGAGTGCCCCGGAGGGTGCTCTGACGCAGGGCTCCCCAGAGGGGGTCCGAACGGACGCTGGCGTAGGGTGACAGTATGTCCTCTCTCGACCAGCAGGTCGACCCTTCCGACGTCGGCCTCGACGCCGATCGGCTCGCACGCCTCGGCGAGCACTTCGAGCGCTATCTCGCCAGCGGCCGGCTGCCGGGCTACAGCCTCCTCGTCAGCCGCGGCGGCGAGCTGGCTCACGTCGCCATGGCCGGCCAGCGCGATCTCGAGCGGGGACTGCCGATCGAGGCGGACACCGTCTACCGCATCTACTCGATGACCAAGCCGGTCACCTCTGTGGCGGCGATGATGCTCTACGAGGAAGGCCGCTTCGACCTCTCCGATCCGGTTGGCGACTACCTGCCCGAGTTCGCCGAGTTGCGGGTCTTCGCCGGCGGCTCCTCGATGAAGCCCGTGCTGAAGCCGGCGTCCGAGCCGATGCGCATCTGGCACCTGCTCTCCCACACCGCAGGGCTCACCTACGGCTTCCTCTATGCCCACCCGGTCGACGCCATCTACCGAGCACGCGGCTTCGAGTGGGGAACGCCGGAGGGTGCCGACCTGGCGGCGTGCTGCGAGATCTGGGCGGGGCTGCCCCTGCTCTTCGAGCCGGGAACGAGCTGGAACTACTCGCACGCCACCGACGTGGTCGGGCGGCTCGTCGAAGTGCTGTCCGGGCAGAGCCTCGACGTCTTCTTCGCCGAGCGGATCCTCGGTCCCCTCCAGATGACCGAGACGGGCTTCTACGCCCGCGAAGACCAGCTGGAGCGACTGGCGACCCTCTACCTTCCCGACGCCACCTCGGGCCGGGCGGTGGCGAGCGGTCGGATGGGCGCGGCCGCCGAGCGTCCTCCGCGGGTGCTCTCCGGCGGCGGCGGTCTCGTCTCGACCATGGGCGACTACTACCGCTTCACCCGCTTGCTCCTGAACGGCGGCGAGCTCGACGGCACCCGCCTCCTCGGGCCCCGGACGCTCGAGTACATGACGAGGAACCATCTGCCGGGCGGGAGGGACATGGCGTCGTTCGGGCACTCGCTGTCGGGTGAGACCGAGGAAGGGGTGGGCTTCGGCCTCGGCTTCTCGGTCGTCACGGACGCCGCTGCGCTGAAGGTGCCCGCCAGCGAGGGCGAGTTCGCCTGGGGCGGGGCCGCCAGCACCGTCTTCTGGGTCGATCCGGCAGAAGAGCTGATCGTCCTGTTCATGACCCAGCTGCTGCCCTCCACGACCTACCCCATCCGCCGCGAGCTGCGGCGTCTCGTCTACCAGTCGGTCGTCGACTGATCCAAGGAGGACCCATGCACGACCACCACATCGGGGTGATCTCCCTGCCGGTCAGCGACCCCGACCGGTCCAAGGCCTTCTACACCGAGAAACTCGACTTCGAGGTGGTGATGGACAACGAGTTCGGGTCCGGCCTCCGCTGGGTGACGCTACGGCCGCCGTCGGGCCAGACGGCGGTGACGCTCGTCACCTGGTTCGACTCGATGCCGCCGGGCTCGCTGCGCGGCACGGTGCTGAGCGTCCCAGACATCGAGGCGGCCGCCGACCAGCTGCGTGACAACGGTGTGCTCGAGCCCGACGAGCCGATCGAGTCGGCTCCCTGGGGACGCTTCGTCACGGTCGAGGACCCCGATGGGAACGGATGGGTGGTCCAGCAGGACAGCCCGCTGCCGTTCGACTTCGACTGACCGCCTGCGGGGAGGGATCGACGTTGAGGCGTCCGCTCGCCGCCGGGCTCGCCGCCGCGCTCCTCGCCGGTCTCGGCGCCGCCACCGGGCCGCCTGTGGCCGGCGCCCCCCGATCGAAAGTGACGACGGCGGCCGCCTCCGTGCCGTGCGTGACCGTCCGGAGGATCCGCACCTGGCCGGACGCACGGCTCGCCATGCAGACGCTCGCCGTTCCCGTGCAGGAGGCGAGCGTGACGGCCGCCGCCGGCGAGGTGCGTGCCGGCGCCGGAGGGATCCTCCTGTTCGGCTCGTCGGCGCCTTCCAACCTGGCGAGCGCTCTCGCCGGGCTCGAGCGCCACGACGTGCCGGGCAACCTCGGCCTCCTCGTGATGACCGACGAGGAGGGCGGCGGGGTGCAGCGGATGGCGAACCTGGTCGGCTCCCTCCCGTGGGCGAAATGGATGGGCTCCCACTGGACGGCGGCCGAGATCGAGCGCCACGTTGCGGCCGTCGGGCGCAAGATGGCCAGCAACGGCGTGAACGTGGACCTCGCCCCCGTGGTTGACGTCGACGGGCGGAGCGTCGTCCCCGGCCCGAGCGATCCTGACGGCCTCCGCTCGTTCAGCGGGACGACGTCGGTCGTCTCGCGAGACGGCGTTGCCTACATGAGAGGGCTCCTCTCTGCCGGTGTCATCCCCGTGCTGAAGCACTTCCCCGGGCTCGGAGGGGCGAGCGGCAACACCGACGACGGTCCCGCCCACACGCTCTCCTGGTCGAAGCTGAAGAAGGTGGGGCTGCCGCCCTTCACCACCGCGATCGGGCAGGGAGCGCCGGCGGTCATGGTCTCGAACGCGACGGTGCCGGGGCTGGCGTCCTATCCGGCCAGCCTGTCCCCGGCCGCCATCGGGCGGGAGCTTGTGCGCACGCTCGGTTTCAAGGGTCTCGTGATGACCGACTCGCTCTCGGCCGGCGCCATCTCGGCGGCCGGTTTCAGCGTCCCCTCAGCCGCCGTCCAAGCGCTCCGCGCCGGAGCGGACATGGTGCTGTTCGGCAAGGGGACCATGACGGCGCGCCAGATCGCCGCGCTGACCACGAAGATCGAGTCGGCGATCGTCTCGGCCACGACGCACGGTCTCCTTGCGCGGTGGCGCCTCGCCGCCGCCGCCACCGCGGTGCTCGCTGCCCGCCACCGGGTCTGCAGCATCTGAGCGGCCCCGTCCTCCGTATCGTTGCGCCATGGACCTCTCCGACGAACTGCGGGCCGGCCTCGACGTGGCGCTCAACGAGGCCGACTTCTGCGACGTCCGGGTCAACGAGCGGACCGGCGAGGTCCGGCTGCTCTTCGTGGCGCTCACGCTCCCAGAGGAGGGGCCCGAGCCCGAGGACCGCAGAATCGTCCTCTCCTGCACAGGCGTGTCACGCATCGTCGCCTCGCTGCGCAACGGGGTGGCCGAGGACGACGATGCCGAGGTGGTGCCGCTCCGCCTGGAGGAGCTGCCTGCCACCGTCCGCAGCTTCGGGAGCCAGCCCATCTACGGCTGGGAGTTCCTCGACCTGCCGAGCGAAGGCTGGAACGTCTGGCGGGAGCGCGCCAGCCTCGACTTCCCGGTCGGCCAGGGCCGGGGCTCGCACTCGCTCGACCTCTTCCAGCACACCGTCGAGGGACCGCCCCGCCACCTCGACCTGCGCATCGAGTTCGACGAGCTCTCGGTCACCGACGCGGCCGAGGAGGAGGTGAGCCTGGCCGCCTTCGCCGCCGGTGGCCAGCGCTGGTGGGCGGCGCTCGCGGCCGGCGACCCGAGGGTCGAGGGCCACGGGATCCGGCCGGTCGACCGCGGCGAGCAGCCCTAATCGTCCGGCGAGCCGCGTGGCTGGCGCGGAGGCCGTTCGCCGTCGGCCCACCAGCAGAGCTCGTCGACCAGCTCGCCATCGGCCCACAGCTGCAGGCCGAGCCCGGACCCGAACGGCTCGCACCCGGGAGAGGTGAAGGCGAGCAGGGCGCTGCGTCGACCGGGTGGGGCGGGCGGGAGCTCGAGGCGCAGCTCGAGCACGCCGTCGACCACCTCGGCGACGAGCCGCTCGTGCTCGCGGTCGTCGAGCACCACCAGCCGACCGGTGCGGAGCTCGTCCGTCAGCTGGGCGACCTTCGACTCGAGCTCGGCCAGGCGGGCACGCAGCTCGCGGAGCCCGGTGACCCCCTCGATCGACGGCGTGGTGTCGCCCACCTCGTGCACCTCCTCGCTTGCGGCCCCGCGCGCTCGCGAGGCGGTCTACCGATCGCGGGCCGGAAAGCGGCGAGGAGCACTGCGAACGAGCGCCGGAGCGAGAATAGGCCGACCCTGCGACAGCGCCGGTGATTCACAGTGCTCAGGAGCGCGCCGAGTCTCCGCCCGCTGCCTCCTTCAGGAGCTCGAGCGGATCGACGCCTAGCCGGTCGGCGATCCGCTCGACGGATCGGAGGGTGAGGTTCCGCTCGCCCCGCTCGATCCCGCCCATGTAGGTGCGGTGGACCTGCAGGAGGTCGGCGAAGCTCTCCTGGCTGAGTCCGCGCTCGAGCCGGTAGGAACGGAGTCGCTGGCCCAGTCGCCGCTGCAGGTCTCCTTCCATGCCGCCAACATGTCCTGTGTGCTACTTCTCAGTCTACATACCGATCAGTAGCACCGTCACCCTCCCGCCTCAGAGCACCTCGCGGCCGCTCAGGTAGGGGCGGAGCGCATCGGGCAGGGAGACGGTGCCGTCGTGCCGCTGGTGGTTCTCCACGAAGGCGGCGAGGAGGCGGGGAGTGGCGACAGCGGTGTTGTTGAGCGTGTGTGCGAAGCGGACGGTCCCCGTGGCGTCGCGGTAGCGGATGCCGGCGCGGCGGGCCTGCCAGTCGTGCAACGTGCTGCAGGAGTGGGTCTCCCGGTAGATGCCGAGCGAGGGGAACCACGTGTTGATGTCGTTCATCCGGTACTTGCCGAGCCCCATGTCGCCGGTGCAGGTTTCGACGACCTGGTAGGCGAGCTCGAGACGCTGCAGGATCGTCTCGGCGGTGCCGAGCAGCCGGTCGTGCCAGCGGGCCGACTCCTCGGCGTCCGCCTCGCAGATGACGAACTGCTCCACCTTCTCGAACTGGTGGACCCTGAGCAGCCCGCGGACGTCCCTGCTGGCGCTGCCTACCTCGCGCCGGAAGCACGGCGAGATCCCCGCGTAGCGGCGGGGAAGGTCCTTCACGTCGAAGATCGTGTCGCTCGACATCCCGACGAGCCCCACCTCGGCGGTACCGGCCAGGTAGAGGTCGTCCCGCTCGAGGTAGTAGATCTCCTCGCCGTGACCGGGGAGGAAGCCCGTGCCGACGAGCGCCTGTCGTTGGACGAGCGCCGGCACGCTCACGAGCTCGAACTCCTCGCCGATTAGGGTGTCGAGGGCGAGCGAGTGCATGGCGCGCTCGAGCAGCACCGCCTGTGACTTGAGGGAGTACGCCCGGTCGCCGGCGGTGTTCCGGGCGTGTTCGAAGTCGGCCCACCCCCGCTGTTCGAGAAGTTCGACGTGGTCTTTCGGCTCGAAGCCGAACTCGGGCGGCCGCCCCCACTCGCGGATGACGACGTTGTCCTCTTCTCCGGTACCGACAGGCGCTCCCTCCCACGGGATGTTCGGCGCCAAAAGGAGGAGGTCGTTGAGGCGCCCCCTCGCCTCGGCGAGGGCGGCGCGGTTGTCCTTCAGGGTGTCGTCGTTCTCGGCCGCCCGACGGCGCAGCTCCTCGCGCGCCTGAGCGTCGCTCGTGCGGAACCGGTTCGAGATCTCGCGGCGCAGCCGTTGGCCCTCGTCGACCTCCACCTGGAGCGACCGGACCTCGTCGGCGAGGGCGACGGCGGCGTCGACGTCGAAGTCCACGCCCTTCAGCTCAGCCGCCGTCCGGACAGCCGGCTGGTTGTCGCGGATGAACTTCGCGTCGAGCACGGCCTCTCCTTCGGTGACCCCGGTGGGTCGATGCTACAAGCCGAGACTCCCAGGTCACGACGCCGGGGAGGTGCCGAAGAACCCTATTTGGGGTACGAGGACGGCACCAGCCTGCAGGCGACGCCCCAAACTCGGGCACGGGAGGTTCACGACCATGATGTTCTGGTACGGCCAGAACCGGCCCTTCTGGGAGGTGGCTGCCATGTGGATCGCCGTGGTGGCGTTCTGGGCCGTCGTCGTCTGGGCGGTCTACGCGCTCGTGGCCACCCTCGTCCGCCGGGGGCGCCGGCCGGCGAGGGAGGAGGACCTCCTCGCCGCCCTCGACCAGCGCCTCGCCCGCGGCGAGATCGACGCCGAGCACTACGAGCGCGTGAGCAACGTCCTGTCTCCCCACAAGGCGAGCGCGAGGAGGGCGCGCCTCGTGGGCCGGGGCAAGGCCGCCTGACCGGCACCGAGAGTTCACCTCGCGTTCACCTCGCCATCACGGCGATGTCAGCTGGCCGTTAAGAGGACTGAGCAGACTCGTCCTCGTGGCAGACCAGACAACCACCACCCTCACCGCAGCCCTCGACGAGGCACCGATCTCACGGTTCCACCTGAAGGCGATCGTGACCTCGGGAATGGGCTTTTTCACCGACGCCTACGACCTGTTCATCATCGGCACGGTGACGGCCCTCATCACGTCCCAGTGGAACCTGAGCACGACCGAGACAGGCCTCGTGAACTCGATGACGCTCCTCGGCGCCTTCATCGGGGCGATCGTCTACGGCCGAGTGGCCGACCGCGTGGGCCGCAAGAAGATCTACGGCCTCGAGGCCCTGATCATGCTCGTGTTCTCGCTCGCCTCGGGCTTCGCCCCGAACGTCGTCTGGCTCATCGTCTTCCGCTTCTGCCTCGGGCTCGGCATCGGCGGCGACTACCCGGTCTCGGCGGTGCTCATGAGCGAGTACTCGAACCGCAAGAACCGGGGCAAGCTCGTCGGCCTGGTCTTCTCGATGCAAGCGCTCGGGACCGTCGTCGGCTACGTGGTCGCCCTCACGCTGCTGTCGAGCGGCATGAGCTCGGGCTACGTCTGGCGGATCATCCTCGCCCTCGGCGCCATCCCCTCGGCCATGGTGCTCTACTCCCGCCGGCGTATGCCCGAGTCGCCCCGCTTCCTCGCCCGGGTCCAGGGCAAGACCGAAGAGGCGGCGAAGAGTCTCGCCACCTACTCCGATGGCACCGTCGCCATCAACCCCCAGGCGACGACCGGCGAGCGCCAGAGGCTCACGTTCCGGGAGTTCATCTCGAACCGCCGCTTCCTCATCAGCCTGATCGGAACGGCCGGCACCTGGTTCGTCTTCGACTACGCCTACTACGGCAACTCGGTCTCGGCCCCGCTCATCGTGAAGGGTGTGCTCGGCGCGGGGGCGACCATCGAGCAGTCGCTGGCGTTCAACCTCATGGTCTTCGCCCTTGCAGCCGTGCCCGGCTACTTCCTCGCCGCCAACTTCATGGACCGCATCGGGCACCGCAAGCTGCAGCTCATCGGCTTCCCGCTCATGGGTCTCATGTTTCTCCTGATCGGGGTGATCCCGGGGATAACGGCGGCGGTGGCACCCTTCCTCGTCCTGTTCGGCATCAGCTACTTCTTCGCCGAGTTCGGCCCGAACACGACCACCTTCGTCCTCGCCGCCGAGTGCTACCCGACCTCGGCACGAACGACCGGGCACGGCATCTCGGCTGGCGTGGCGAAGCTCGGTGCCTTCATCGGGGTCTACCTGTTTCCCCACATCAGCGCCGCCTTCGGCATCGGCGGGGCGCTCGAGTTCTCGGCCGGGATGGCGCTCCTCGGCACCCTGCTCACGCTGCTCATACCCGAGACCGCCCAGCGGGGCCTCGAAGAGATCTCTGACGAGGACCGGGTCGTCGCCGAGGCGGAGCGGATCGTCTCCCGGATGCCGGTCAGCCCAGGCGCCACGACCTGAGCGAACCGGGCGCCGCTCTCTCACCGCCACCTCCCCTCCGAGGCGGGGGCGGCGGTGGCGCGTCACGGGTCCTCCCGGGCCGCCGCACGCAGCCGGCGCGCACCTTCGATCGGGAGCGGCGCTGCTCCCGCACCGCCCACCCGGCGCGACCAGCTCGTTAGGAGTGACCGGGCGAGCAGGCACCTCGTCTTCGACGCGCCGGCGAGAGCCTCCAAATCTCGGTGCCTTGTCGTCTGGCGCTGACTCCTCCCGGTTGCCGACGGCCGAGCGTCCCCGGCCCTCTCGAGGACGCCGTGTGGGACTAGCCACCTCTGGCAGCCGCCTCTTGCAACCTCGCATTCTATGAGTAGAATACTCAGTATGCTACTGATGCGGACACCGGTATGAGCGTCCGCCACGCGCTGCTTGCCCTGCTGAGTGAGGGCCCGAAGTACGGCCTGCAGCTCCGCCAGGAGTTCGAGGAGCGCACCGGTGACGTCTGGCCGCTCAACGTCGGCCAGGTCTACACGACGCTCGGTCGCCTCGAGCGTGACGGCCTCGTCGAGGCCGACGACGCCCACGAGGACGAGCGCCAGCGGGGCTACCGGATTACGGCGGAGGGCGAGAAGGAGCTGGCAGCGTGGTTCGGCACACCCTCTGAGGCCGGCTCCCCGCCCCGGGACGAGCTCGTGATCAAGGTGCTCGTCGCCATGCGCGTGCCGGGCGTCGAGGTCGGCGACGTCATCCAGATCCACCGTCGGCACCTCGTCGAGCTGATGCAGCAGTGGACCCGCATCAAGGAGGACGAGGGGCGCCTCGACCTCGCTCTCGCCCTCGCCGTCGACGCCGAGCTGTTCCGTCTCGAGTCGGTGGTGCGCTGGCTGGACGCAGCCGAGGGACGCATGAAGCGCTCGAGCCTCGGCCCGGCGCCCGCCGCCACGCCGCGGCCGAGGCTCCGCTTGCGGGCCAGGAGTCGATGATGGCTCTTCTCGAGATGCACCGCGTGACGAAGGTCTACGGCGAGGGCGCCTCGCAGGTGCTCGCCGTCCGCGACATCGACCTGAGTGTCGCGGCCGGCGACCTCCTGGCGGTGATGGGCCCGAGCGGGTCGGGCAAGAGCACGCTGCTCACGATCGCGGGCAGCCTGGAGGACCCGACGAGCGGAGAGGTAGTCATCGACGGCCAACTGCTCTCCGGCATGTCGCGCAACGACAAGGCCCGCCTCAGGCGGCGGTCGGTCGGCTATGTCTTCCAGGACTTCAACCTCCTGCCCGGGCTGACGGCGCTCGAGAACGTCTCGCTCCCCCTCGAGCTCGACGGGGTGCGGGCCCGGCGGGCCCGGGAGCTGGCGGCGGCGGCGCTCGAGGAGCTCGGGCTCGATGAGCGGGTGGCGCACTTCCCCGACGAGCTGTCCGGGGGCGAGCGCCAGCGGGTCGCCATCGCGAGGGCGACGGTCGGCGAGCGGCACCTGCTGCTCGCCGACGAACCCTCCGGCGCCCTCGACTCGGCAAGCGGCGAAGCGGTGATGCGGATGGTGCTCGCCGCCTGCCGCCGGGGTCTCGGGGCCGTCGTGGTCACCCACAACGCCCAGCTCGCCTCGTGGGCCGACCGGGTGGTCTTCATCCGCGACGGCCGGCTGGTGGACCAGACAGCCATCCCGCCGAGTCCCGAGTCACTCCTCCAGCAGGGGAGCGAGCCGTGACCCTCGCCCTCGAGCGAGTCGCTCCGGTCCACCGGAGCGACACCGGCGGAGCCCCGGCACGCCGTGCCATCGTCCGCTGGACGTGGCGCCTGTTCAAGAGGGAGTGGCCCCAGCAGCTCCTCGTGCTCTGCCTCGTCACGGTCGCCGTGGCGGCCACGATCGTCGGCGCGGCGGTCGCGACCAACACCCCGCTGCCTGCCAACGAGGGTTTCGGGACGGCGCAGGACATCGCCACCTTCTCACTCCCGAGCCGGAGCTTTCCCTCTGAGCTGGCGACGCTCCGGCACCGCTTCGGCAGGGCCGAGGTGATCGAGCAGGCGCCCCTCGTGCTCCCCGGCTCGGTGCAGACGTTCCAGCTGCGGGCCGAGAGCCCGCACGGCACCTTCAGCCAGCCGCTCCTCTCTCTCCTCTCGGGGGCGTACCCCCGGCGGCAGGACGAGGTAGCGGTCACCGCAGGCGTCGCGTCCGCCTTCCGATTGAGGATCGGTGATCGGTGGCAGGTGGGCGGACAGACTCGGCGCGTCGTCGGCACCGTGGCGAACCCTGAGAACCTGCTCGACGAGTTCGCGCTCGTGCTTCCCGGCGCGATTGCCGAGCCGACCCAAGCGACGGTGCTGTTCGACGCGCCGCGGGTGTCCGCCGCCTCGATCGGCCCGACCGTGAGGAGCGTCACGCACCAGGCGCCCCCGAACGTGGTCAACCCGGAGAGCATCTCGCTCGCCGGGGTAACCCTCGGGATGCTGCTCATCGCCCTCGTCGCTGTCGGGGGTTTCGCCGTGCTCGCCCAGCGCCGGCTGCGGTCAATCGGGATGCTCGAGTCGCTCGGGGCGACCGACCGGCACTTGCGCCTGACGTTGCGGGCCAACGGGGTCATCGTCGGTGTCGCGGGAGCGGTCCTCGGCGTCCTGTCCGGCTTCGCCGCCTGGTCCGCGTACCGGCCGAGCCTCGAGCAGAGCTCGCACCACGTGATCGGCGAGCTCCAGCTGCCAGTCGCCGTCGTCGTCGTCTCGATGGGCCTCGCCGTCCTCACGACCTTCCTCGCCTCGGGGCACCCGGCCCGACAGATGACGAGGCGGTCGGTCGTCGCCGCGCTCTCGGGCCGCCCGGCGCCGCCTCCCCGGGTCCACCGGACGGTTGTACCGGGCGTCGTCCTTCTCGTCGGCGCCTTCCTCCTGCTCACGGTCTCCGGTGGCATGATCGGCGGCGGTATGCCCGAGCTCGTCCTCGGCCTCGCCGCCCTCATCGCGGCGATGATCCTGCTCGGCCCGTTCTTCCTGTCAGGGGTGGCCGAGCTCGGCCGGAGGGCGCCGGTGGCCGTGCGTCTCGCGCTCCGGGACCTCGACCGCTACCGGGCGCGCTCCGGCCCGGCGCTGGCAGCCGTCGCCCTCGGCGTGCTGATCGCCGTCGTCATCTGCGTGGCGGCGGCCGCCCGGTACGGCAACGTCCTCGACTACACCGGGCCCAACCTCGCCTCCGACCAGATGATCGTCTACGCCTCCTCGCATGCCTCCGGGGCGGTCATGGTGAAGCGAGGCGGTCGAGAGCAGAGGGGCAACAGCGCCAAGACGGCCAAGGCGCCCCCGCTCGCGGTCGTGCGCAAGAGCGTCTTGGGCATCGCCGCCGCGCTCGGCACCCGCGACGTCGTCGAGCTGCTCCAGGTGCCGGTGACCCTGCAGCGGGCGGCACCGGGCCGCAACTTCACCGGCCCCCTGTACGTCGCCACGCCGTCGCTGCTGCGCGCCTTCGGCATCAAGGCGTCGCAGTTCAGCCCGTCGGCCGACATCCTGAGCATGCGCCCGGGGCTCGCCGGCATCTCCGGGATGCACCTCCTCCCAAGCGGCCCCGGACCGCTCCACGGCCCGGGGCCGGGTGGCCTCGCCCACCCGGTGATCGAGACGGTGAGCGCCCTTCCGTCCGGGACGTCGGCTCCGAACACGGTCATCACCGAGCACGCCGTCCATGAGCTCCAGCTCAGCCCGACCGTGTCCGGCTGGCTCGTCCAGGCCCCGGCGACGCTGAGCGCCTCTCAGGTCGCCTCGGCCCGGCAGGCGGCCGCCGCGCTCGGGCTGTCGATCGAGACCAAGGATGACGCTCCGAGCGGTGGGCAGGTGATCAGCTACGCGACACTGTTCGGGATCGCCCTCGCCCTCGCCGTCCTCGCCATGACGGTCGGCCTGCTGCGCAGCGAGACCGCCGGGGATCTGCGCACGCTGGCGGCGACCGGGGCCGGGAGCCGGACCCGTCGCGCCTTGACGGCGACCACCGCAGGCGCGCTCGCTCTCCTCGGGGCGCTCCTCGGGACGATCGGCGGGTACGCGGGGGCGGTCGCCTGGTTCTCCGCCAGCACCCTCAACGGAGGGGTCTCGGCGCTCGCCAACGTCCCGCTCCGGAGTCTTCTCTTCATCCTCGTCGCCATGCCCCTTTTCGCCGCTGCCGTCGGCTGGTTGGTGGCGGGGCGGCAACCGCCGGTGATCGCACATCAGCCGATGGAGTGAGCTGGCGCGGTGCGCTCGCTCCAGCGTGGCTCATCTCGGGGTGCGGTCTTCCCGACGGCGGCCGAAGCGGGCGTTCTCATGCTGGTGGCTCACCCGGCCCGGCCGCCTCCCCCCCCCATGGCTGTGGGAGACGGCAGGATGCGAGCTGGATAACGCACACGCCAGACCGGTCGAGCCCGACGTCCTCCGCTCGCCAAGGGAGCAGGCGAGGTGAGCGACGCCGGCGGCCGGCGCGCCTTCGCCCCGGGCGATGAGATCGGAGGTCGGGGGGCGTCGGACTCTCGAGTGGCCGAACCGGGCAGGCACGGTCAAGGACCCGGGTGACGATGAAGGAGAGCGAGCGATGCCGTCGGATGCCGCAGGCGAACGAGAGGTGCTGGCGAGCGTGTTGAACGGCCAGCGCGAGCACGTCCTCGAGGCTCTCGAGGGCCTCGGCGCCGAGGATCTCCGCCGCCAGGTCCTTCCGTCGGGCTGGACGTGCCTCGGTCTGGTGAACCACCTCTCTCTCGACGTGGAGCGGTTCTGGTTCCAGGCGGTCGTCGCCGGGGACCGATCTGTGATCGAGGAGCTTCTCGGATCGTCGGAGAACGCCTGGAACGTCAGCGCCGATGTCCCGGCCGAGGACGTGCTCCGTCGGTACCGCGACAGCATCGAGCGTGCCGATGAGGTCATGGTCGCTCAGCGCCTCGACGCCGCCCCGGCGTGGTGGCCTGACTTCTTCGGCTCCTGGCGGCTCCACAGCATTCGGGAGATCGTGCTCCATGTCGTGACCGAGACTGCCACGCACGCCGGCCACCTTGACGCGGCACGTGAGCTGATCGACGGCACGCTGCACCTCGTCATCACCGGCTGAGTGCCGGCGCGCAACGCCGGGCGAGGAGGCCCGGCTCCAGGCGATGTCCCGCCGGGACGACCGGCGGTTTCCCGTGACGCCCCGAGTCCTGAGGGCACATGGCTATGGGCCCAGCTCCGAGGTGGACGCCACCACATATCAGAGCATCAGCGAGGCTGTCGCAACCAGGCGAGCCGACAGGCCGTGGCCACCGGAGAGAAGTGGGAGTCCCCGCGGCCGGCGCTCGGGGCCCGGGGAGGCGGAGATGGCGCGGGGCCGGGGCGTTCGGCTCACCGGAGGCGGTGGCGCGTCGCGAGCACCCGTCCGGAGGGTCGAGGGCCGACGCAGGCTCCCGCTAGATCGTCGACCTTCGGATCAGTCCCCGGAGACGGACCCGGCCGCCGGTCTGCAGGACTGCTGCCCGGTACACCCGGGCCGCCGCGAGCGCCACGGCGAGGGTGCTCGCGAGGCAGGCCACCGCCGAGAGCAGGAACTGCCACCACGTCGCCTCGCCGAAGCCGACCAGGGTCGGCATGGCGAACGGGGCCGTGGGGGGAAGGTAGGCGAGGACCTTTACGAGCAGGGAGACATTGCCGGAGCTGACGCCGATCAACGAGACGAGGTAACCGAAGATGAGCGGCGCGCTGAGGGGAAGCACCAGGCTCTGAACCTGGTCCTGCCGCTCGGCGAGGGAGCCGGCCGCCGCATAGACCCAGCTGTAGAAGGCGTACCCGAGGACCAGCCAGACGAGTGTGGCCGCCACGACGAGCGGGGCCGTGCCCCGGACGAGGCTCGAGCCCACCGCCGCGCCGAGCAGGAAGGCGAAGGCGACGAGGGCGGCCGCCTGGGCGAGCGCGACGGCGCCGATGCCGATGACCTTGCCGGCGAGCAGCTGGATCGGGCGCACCGTGGCGAGCAGCACCTCCACGACCCGGCTCGCCTTCTCCTCCATCACTCCCATGAGCGTCCAGGTGAGGTACTGGGTGAGCACGACGAAGATGAGGACCACGCCGAGCAGTGCCGTCGCCTCCGAGGTCGTCCGACCAGTCTTGCCGGGCTGGAGGCTCTCGACCGGTAGCGGCCTCGCTCTCGACACGATGGCCGCCTGCTGTGGGCTGAGGCCCGCCCGGGCGAAGGCGCGCTCCACGCCGAGCGTCTGCGAGACCGCCCGCACGTAGCGTGCTGCCGGCGAGGCGTCCGCGGCGGACACGGGAGCGTTCACGAGGATCGCACCGCCTCCCTCGACCACGACGTCCAGCTGCCCGGAGCTGAGCGCTGCTCGTGCCCGCGAGTCGTCGGGCACGCTCACGAGGTCCACCTTCACGCCGGCACTCCTCGCCAGCACCTCGAGCTCGGTCCTCAACGACGGCGAACCTGCCACGATGCCGACATTGGTGGTGGTGGCGGCCGCGCCGCTGTGGAGCGTCGGCACGATGACGGCGGCCGCTACGACGAGAAGGAGGACGAGCGTGACAGCGCGGAACATCCGGCTCCGGATCCGCTCGTGGATCTCGCGCGCTGCCACGAGGCCGGTGTTGCCGAGGTGCACCCGGCCGAGCGCGCCAGTGAGGAGCCGGTCCGGTCGAGACCGGGAGGACGTGCGCCTGCGGTCCGGTCGAGACCGGGAGGACGTGCGCCTGCGCCGTAGACCGAGGCGGATGAGCACGACCGCCACTGCGGCGATGAGGATCGGCACGGCCTTCACCGAGCTACCGCCTCCCGGAAGACCTCCGACAGCCGCCGCCGCTCGACGACGAATCTGGTGACCCGCCCCGCGCGGCGTGCGGCGTCCAAGACGGCGTCGCTGTCGGCGCTGTCCTCGAGGACCAGGCGCACCTCGCCACCCGGGGTCTCCGACACCGTCACACCGGCAAGTGAGCGTGCCCAGGCTCCGTCCCGGTGGCCCTCGACCCGGACGGCGAGCCGTCGCGGCCCGCTCGTCGTCAGGTCGTCGACGCTGCCGGATGCGACGAGGCGCCCGTGGTCGATGATGGCCACCGACTCGCACAGGTCCTCCACGAGGTCGAGCTGGTGACTCGAGAACAGCACGCAGCGGCCGGCGCGGGCCTGTTCGACGAGGACGTCGCCGATGACGTCGATGCCCGTCGGGTCGAGTCCGGCGAGCGGCTCGTCGAGCACCAGGACCTCCGGGTCGTGGACGAGCGCGGCGGCGAGCTGGACCCGCTGCTGGTTGCCGTGTGACAGGGTCTCGACCCTGCTGGCCGCGCGGTCTGCCACCTGGAGGCGCTCCAGCCAGACCGCCGCAGCCGCAGCGGCGTCGAGACTGCCCATCCCGTGGAGTCGGCCCAGATACTCGACCACGTCCGCCACGAGCATGTTCGGGTACAGGCCGCGCTCTTCGGGCATGTAGCCGAACCGGCGCCGCTCGGAGGGCCCGACCGGTGCGCCCTTCCAGAAGACGGTGCCGTCATCGAGGTCGGTGAGGCCGAAGAGGGCCCGCATGGCGGTGGTCTTGCCGGCCCCGTTCGGGCCGAGAAAGCCGACGACCTGGCCTGGGGGCACGGTGACGCTGAGCCCGTCGAGCGCCGTCACAGGACCGAATCGACGGGTCAGACCGTCGAGCTCGAGGGGGCCGCCCACCAGAAGGAAGCCTACGCGCTCTCCCGTCCGGGAGGGTGGTCGAACGCCTCGGGCTCGAGAGCCGGGAGCACCACGGCACCGGCGAGATGCCCGGCGGTCGGGTCGCAGCGGGCGCCGCTGGCTCGTGGTCTTGCCCCCCGTCTCTGCCTGGTCCGCGCCGACGAGGCGACCGGACCGTCCGACTCCCCGGAAGGGAGTCGTTGCCTGCTGACGCGCACCCCGACGAGGTATCGACGGTGATACTGGTCACCCACGAGCCCGGGTGGCGCCTACTTCGACCGCGGGGTGACCGTGCGCCACCGGCGCGCGACGTGGCCACAGCCGCTGCTTCGATGGTCCGGCTCGGTGTGCACTCGACGTTGGGCAGCGGCCGGGAGTTGTCACGCACCCGCGTCGCAGCAACTGGTCGTCCTCGGCGTCGGGCCGCTCCTGCCGGCCCGGGCCGGTATCCACTGGCTCCAGGCCGAAGACCGTACGTGGGGGTGGCTCGACACCGCGGAGGAGACCACGCCGTCTGCGTGGCGGACGTAGAGAGCAGCCCGGTTGTGGCGGCGCCTCAGGCTCGACCATTTCCACGACGAGACGATCGACCGGGCCGACATCGCCGTAGGCGGACCAGGAGCCCTCCGCCCTGCCGGGGATCCCGCGCCCACCAGGGCCCGGGCAGTTCGACGCGTCGCCGGCTCTCACGCACTGCCCGAGTTCCGACGGATTCAGGGCGGTGACCGGTACCTCGGTCGTCAGGTCGGCACGACCGGGCCGCAGCCCTTCCATCGCCGAGGTCGCTCGTCATCGTCATCGGCCACGAGACGCACCACGTCTCCCGGGTGCCTGATGGGATCGAGTTCCGGGTGATTCGACCCGTCCCCCTTCTGGCTGCCACGGCTGCACGCGCGCGTCGGCGGCAGGCGGGTGCTGGAGCGGATCCTGAGCTGGAGCCACCGCCCTCTTATCGCCCGTGCTGATCCTGATCGCGACGGCGAGTGGACCGTCGGCCGGCCGACGGGAAGCGTCTCGCTGCCATGCGGCCGGTCGGGGCCGCGCCAGGATCTCGGCGATGGCACTGTTGCGCCCACTCTGTCGAGAGCGCCCTTCACCGGCACCGTGTGTTGCCTGCGGCGACCTATCTCAACGCGACCGGCGCGGTGTTCCCGCCACAACCGAGGACACCATCGACGGCGAGTGCGACATGCTGGCCGCGGGCACGTCCACTACGGGCTGGAGACCGAGATGGACCAGCACGGTCAACGACGTTGGGGCAATTCGATGTCGATCATCTTAGGTGCTCCTCATCCGTCTTGAGGCGGGACCGGCGGTGACGATCCGTCCTCGCCGCCAGAGCGTCGCAGTTGGCGCTCGCTGCGCCTGAGCTCACGGTTGACGCTCGCCTCCTCGTCTTCGTCCCGTCTCCGTTCCCGATCGATACGTGTCTGCGAGCGCTCGATATGTTCCGAGGATCGCTCCAGCTGTTCCCGCGCCCGCTCGAGAGTTTCGTCCAGCCGGTCCAACTCGCTCGGTGCCGTCATCCTCATCTGGCGAAGGGCCGCATCGATCCTCTCCTGTCTTTCGTCATCCTCCCTCTCGCGGAGGTCGAGTTCTTGCTCGCGAACGTCAGCCCTGCGCTCGCGCTCCTCGGCGATCCCTTCTCGTTCGTCGGCCGCTCTCTCGCGTCGGTCGGCTCTCTGCTCGCGCTCATCCGCGACGCGTTCCCGCTCATCGGCAGCGCGTACGCGCTCATCGGTCAGCCGCTCGTGCTCTTCGATGGCCTGTCGACGCTCAGCCAAGGCCTGCTCGCGGCCCTCGAGGGGTCTCTCCGCCGTGCGGTCATCTCCTCCGGCCGAGTCGCTCCGAGACACCAGCTCCGAACGTAGCGCGTCGCGGCGGACCACCAGCGATCAAGAGCTCTCAGGCAGCCGAGCGCCTGGCAACGAGATCGAGACAAGCGGGTGCTGATCCGAGACCAGCTGGGAGATGCGTCCACCTTCGGGGGGCAAATGCGCCGGTGTCGGCGACAGGTGGCTGCACGGCCTTCGCGACAGCGGCGAGATCCTCGCGCTCGGTGGGGGCCTACCGCTGGCCGGCCTCCGGCCTGGTTGAGATCGCTGAACGGCTCGCGCACGCCACCGGTGCCTGGAGACCGCACTCGCCGTCCACCGGCTGATCGGGCCGGGTCCCCACCCCTATCGACATCGCCGCCCCGGAGGGGGAGACAGGGCGGCGAAGGCGGTCACCCACGGGCAGCTCAGGACCTACGCCGAGGACTGTCTGGCCGACAAGATCGTCCGGTCCGATGCTTCCGAGGTCGCAGGGCCGACGGGGGATTTCATCGCTCGTCGCACGGACGACGCCAGGACCGGCGCTGGGGGAAGCCATGAAGCGCCGAGCAGATCTCCAACGGGCTTCGCATCGACCCCCCGATGTCGAGATGATCAGGATCTCCCCAGAGGCCGTCCATCAGGCGCTGTCCGTCCTGGCGGGCGATTCAGGGTGAGGGTTGGTCACGCCTCCGTCCGCCTCGAACAGCACCGGGCTCATCGGGGGGCCATCCTGATCGCACCGTCGAGACGGACGGTCTCACCGTTCACGTAGGAGTTCTCCAGCAAGGCCACCGCCAGCTGGGCGTAGTCGTCGGGCGAGCCCAACCGCTTCGGGTGGGGGACCGTCGCGGCCAGCCCCTCCCGGATGTCGCTTCGGAGCCGGCCCAGCATCGGGGTGTCGAAGATGCCCGGGGCAATGGTGTTCACACGGATCTGCCGGCTGGCGAGGTCCCGGGCGGCGACGAGGGTGATCCCGTGCACGGCCGCCTTCGACGCGGTGTAAGAGGTCTGCCCGATCTGCCCGTCGAACGCGGCCACCGACGCGGTGAGGACGCAGGCGCCCCGGTCCCCGTCCACCGGCTCGTTCGCGCTCATCCGGGCCGCGGCCAGTCGCAGGACGTTGTAGGTGCCGAACAGGTTGACCCGGACGACCTCGGCGAAGGTCTCCAGCCCGCCGGGCTGGCCGTCCCGGTCGACGATCCGGGTGCGGTCGCCGCCGCGGCCGGCGCAGTGGACGAGTGCTCGCAGCGGCCCATCCTGCTCTGCAACGTCGAGTGCTCCATGCACCGCCGCCTCGTCGGTGACATCGGCCTGGACGAACGACACGGACGGCCCGACGAGGGCCTCGATCTCCGGCGAGGTCGCCAGGTCGACGGCCACGACGCTGGCGCCACGGTCCAGCAGGTGCCGCACCGTGGCCAGCCCGAGACCGGATGCCCCTCCCGTCACCACCGCTCGGATCCCTTCAATTCTCATCCCTGACTCCTCTGAGGCCGTAGGCCGATCGACTTGCCGATGATGGACTTCATGACCTCACTCGTCCCGCATCGGATCCGAGTCACCCTCGCATCTGCGTCCAGGCGGGCGATAGGGCACTCCTTCATGTAGCCGTAGTCCCCGAGGAGCTGCAAGTAGCGGTCCTGCCCTTCGTGAACGCCGGCGTCCCGCTCCCGACGACCAGGACGGTCAGCCCATGGCGGCGGTCGAGCGGGTCACAACTGGTCCTTACCAACTACTCGACGAAGTCGACGACGATCCCGGCGGCGATGAACGTCGCCGGTCCATTCAACACGTACGTGTCGCCGCGACGCGTGGCGGTGGCCGAGATGCCGGCCACGTCCGAGCCGGTGCCGGGCTCGGATGTGGCGCTGGGCAAGTCGCCCGACGCGATGCCCGGGATCCACCGTCGCTGCCGGTTCTCGTCGGCGAAGCGCAGGAAGTAGGCCCGGGGACGACGTCCATGTGGCAGCGGAGCGGCCCCGTCGTCACTCGGGTCCGTGCCAACTCCTCCTGGAGGATGGCGCGGAAGCTGTAGCTGGCGCTGCTCCCCGTCGCCATGCTCGTCGGGGATCGAGATGCCGGCGTTGCCGGCCCGACGGACGAACTCTTCCGCGGCCCGGCGGCCCGCCTCCCGGTCGGGGAAGCGGGACCGCATCGGCTTCCACTGCGCGCAGCTCCTCGAGCCCTTTCATGAGCGCTCGAAAGGCGCCGCTCGCCGTCGAACCAGGCCAGGTACTCCTCTGGCTGCTCGCGAGACAGCGTCCACGTCGATCATGGCCAGGCCGACGCAGGCCGGAGGCGCTGGCCACCATGGGGGTGGTCGAGGCCCCCGGCACGCCACCTCGGCCGAGGACGGGGCGCAGGCCAGCCTGTTACCCCGCCTGGAACGTCTCGGGCTCGCAGTGGTACGCACTGCCTCTCATACCGATGCGCTCACAGGGCGCGCTGAGTCGCTCTCGGTCCAGTGCCGGGGACCCTCCGCTCGTCGTCGGTGCTCGCGGCCGTGGATGCCTGGCGGCCCGCTGCGGCGGCCTGGGCGACCTTCCTCATCAGTCGTAGACGACGACGCCCCGTAGGTTGCGGCCCTGCAGCATGTCGTCGTAGCCCTCGTTTATCTGGTCGAGCCGGTAGGTGCTGGTGATCAGCTCGTCGAGCTTCAGGTCGCCCCTGCGGTACCCGTCGACGATCCTGACGATGTCGACGCGGGGGTTGCTCGACCCGAACAGCGCTCCCCGCACCTCCTTTTCGTACAGGGTCATCTCGAACACCGACATCGACGCGGTCGTCTCGTCGGGATGGCCGATGGCGGTGATGACGACCCGGCCACGCTTGCCCACCAGCGACAGTGCCTGCCCGACGTAGGCGCCCTCGGCCACGTCGGTGGTGACGATGGCCTTGTCAGCCAACTGGCCTCTCGTCAGCTCGCTGACGATGCCCCACGCCTCGTCCACGTCGGCAGCCACGTGCGTCGCCCCGAACTCCGGCGCCCGCTCGCGCTTGAGGGCCACCGGGTCCACCGCCACCACGTTGCGGGCGCCGGCCAGCCGTGCTCCCTGCACGGCGTTGATCCCGATGCCGCCCACACCCATGACCACCACCGTGTCGCCGGCCTGCACCTCGGCGCTGTGCAGCGCACTGCCCACCCCCGTGGTCACGCCGCACCCCACGAGGGCTGCCGACACCAGTGGCAGATCAGGATCGATCTTCACCACGGACGCCACCGGGACCACCGTGTAGGGGCTGAAGGTACCGAGCAGGCACATCTGGCCGACCTCCTCGCCCCGGGCGTGGAACCGGTAGGTCCCGTCAAGCTGTGGCCCCAGGATGATGCCCGCTCCCAGGTCGCAGAGGTTGCTGTGCCCCTCGCTGCAGTACCGGCACGTCCCGCAGGCGGGGATGAAGGCCAGGACCACGTGGTCCCCGGGCACCACCGCGGTCACCCCCGGGCCGACCGCCTCCACCACCCCGGCGCCCTCGTGGCCGCCCACCACGGGGAAGGGGATCGGAATGTCCCCAGTCCGCAGGTGCTCGTCGGAGTGGCACAGCCCCGACGCTGCCAGCTTCACCAGCACCTCGCCCGCCTGCGGCCCGTCGAGCTCCACCTCCTCGACCGACCACCGCTCCTTCAATCCCCACAGCACCGCTGCCTGCGTCCTCACCAATGCCTCCTCTACTCGTTCGAACATCCATTGCTGTCGTTGCGACGATGTGTCCCGGCGGCTAGACCCCGAGCAGGTCCGTGCGTCCCTCGGCCTCGACCATCTGCCGGTACTTGGGGAACACCTTCTTCGTGAGCGGCACGAGCTTCAGGATCTTCGGGACCGGGCCCTTGGCTCGCATCTGTCCCCGGGCCAGGGCCACCGACACGTTCACCTTGCCCAGCCAGTAGTCGTGCCCGACGTCCGCGGTCATGAACAGCTCGACGTTGGGCGTGGAGCCGTTCCCGTCGCCGGTGAACACCTTGTAGGAGGGGAAGTCGGCCACGACCGCCGCCTCGGGATCGGTGAAGTGCAGGCCCAGCACCACGCCGCTCTCGGCCAGCTTGTCCTTGAGCTCTGGGTCCTGCACGCACACCGTGAAGATGCCGCCGATGAAGTGCTCGACCTCCGTGCCGTCGGCGAAGTACGCCATTGCCTGCCTCCAGTCCGTCGTGTCTGCCTGTTCGCCCCGTGTGGTCGTGCCGGGTGCACCGCCCGACGGGGACAGGCGGGCCCGGCGAGGGGTGCGGTCAGTCGAGACCGACCCACACCGACTTGGTGCTGGTGTACTCCTTGAGCGCCTCGGCCCCGAGGTCCCGGCCGAAGCCGGATTCCTTGAACCCCCCGAACGGCGACGTCGGGTCGATCATGTTGTAGGTGTTCACCCACACCGTCCCGGCCTGCAGCGCCGCGGCCACGGTGTGGGCGCGGCGGACGTCGCGGGTCCAGACGCCTGCCGCCAGGCCGTAGCGCGACCGGTTCGCCCGCGTGACGACCTCGTCCTCGCCGTCGAAGGCCATGACCGACAGCACCGGCCCGAATATCTCCTCGCGGGCGATGGTCATGTCCTCGCGCACGTCGGTGAACACCGTCGGCTTCACGAAGAAGCCCTCAGTCCCCACGGGACCGCCGCCGCAGACCAGGGTGGCGCCCTCCGCCGACCCCTGTGATACGTAGGCGAGCACCCTGCGCCGCTGATCCTCGGACACGAGCGGCCCCATGTCGGTGCCCTCGGCCAACCCGTGGCCGAGCTGCACGGTGCCGGCCGCCGTCGCCAACTTCTCGACGAAAGCGTCGTGGACCCGGCGGTCCACGTAGGCCCGCGAGCCGGCGCAGCAGACTTGGCCCTGGTTCATGAAGATGCCCATGAATGCGCCCTCCACCGCCTGATCGAGGTCGGCGTCGGCGAACACGATGTTGGGCGACTTGCCGCCGAGCTCCAGGGTGACGCGCTTGAGATTGCCGGCCGACGCCTGCAGCACCGTCCGCCCGGTCGCCGTCGAGCCGGTGAAGGTGATCTTTGCCACGTCCGGGTGCTCGGCGAGCGCCTGGCCCGCCTCAGGCCCCAGCCCCGTCACCACGTTCATCACCCCCGGCGGAATGCCGGCCTCAGTCGCCAGCTCGGCCAGGCGGAGCGCGGTGAGCGACGTCAGCTCCGACGGCTTCACCACCATGGTGTTGCCGGCGGCCAGCGCCGGCCCCACCTTCCAGCTGAGCAGGAGCAGGGGAAAGTTCCACGGCACGATCGCTCCGACCACGCCTACCGGCTCGTGGCGGGTGTAGGCGAAGGCGGAGCCGACCAGCGGCGACACCGGCAGGACCTCGCCAGCGAATTTCGTGGTCCAACCGGCGTAGTACCGGAGTACTTCCGCAGCCAGGGGCACGTCCACGTACCGGGACTCCGTCAGCGGCTTGCCGTTGTCGAGCGTCTCGAGCGCCGCCAGCGTGTCCGCCTCTCCTTCGACGGCGTCGGCCAGCGCGAAAAGGCAGCGTGCCCGAGCCGAGGGGCTGAGGTCGCGCCACCCGCCGTCGAAGGCGCGCCCGGCAGCCGCCACCGCCCTGTCGACGTCGGCCTCGGTCCCCGAGGCGATCTGCCCGATCTCGCGACCGGTCCCTGGGTCGACGTTCGGCAGCACCCCGCCACCGGCGGCGCCGCTCCGCCTGCCGGCGACCAGGATGCTGTCGCCACCACCAGCCGCATAGGCGGCGACGTTGGCCGGGATGTCCGGGGTCGTGTCGACGACGTCGAGGGTGCTCATCGGAGGGCTCCTGTCGGGCGGTTCGAGGCAACGGCGTTGCGGACGGCGCTGCCGCCGGGCTGCCGATGCCGGCCACATGTCGGCGCGGGCAGCCCGGGGTCGCCGAAGAAGCGGCGCCGGTCAGACCTCACCGGATCTCCCGGCGGCGTCGCCCGAACGGCCGGCCCGCGGTGCCGCCCACGCCTGCAGGTCCCTGATGCGGGTGTAGCCACCGGACCCCTGGGTCACGCCTTCGGTCCGGGCGTCGTGGATGCAGGCGACGGGGCAGAGCGGTATGCACAGCCCGCAGTCGATGCACTGCCCGGCCTCGATGGTGAACCTGCCGCCGAAGTCACCGGGTATCTTGCAGATGGCGTCGACCTTGCCCGGGCAGCCGTGTTCGCATGCACCACAGCCGATGCAGGTGGGGTCGATGTAGAAGTGCCCGGCCCTGGTTCGAGGCATCCATCTCTCCTGTCGTGGAACACCCGGCGGTCAACGGTGCCCGGTGACGGTGTCACGCCCGGGCGGCGGGCCCGTCGGGTGCGGGCAACGGAGCCTCGTCGGCGTCACCCGGCCACCGCGTCCCGAACGCGGCGGCGTTGTTGACGTAGTGCTGCAAGGACTGGTTGAACCGGTAGTAGGCGTCGCGGCGCACGGGGTCCACCCCCCATAGCCGGATCGGCACGCCTGGGAGCGACAGCCGGTTCAGGGTGTGGTCGAGGTCCGGCCTGCCGCCGTTCGCGACGATGTTGTCGACCATCTCCCTCCAGGTGTCCAAGTCCGTCTCGATGACGAAGTCGGCTCGTTCCTCGTCGCCCTCGCCGACCTCGCGCACGTCGACGACGTCGGTGCCCTCGAACTCGACCTGGCACCGCCACGGCTGGCCGGCGGGGCTGGCGTCGTACAGGGTGAGCTGCATGGTGCAGTCCATGTCCCCGATCTTGGCGAAATGGTCGCGCTGGTCGTGCATGCGCTGTCCGAGTGCCTCGAACCACTGCACGGACGGGAACGCCACTCGGGCTACCGGCGCCGGCGCGGCGTCGGAGGGGGTGATCGGGTCGGCGACCGGTCCCATCATGCGGCCCACGGGAACTCGAGCGGGATGGTGCAGCGGTCGCGCCGCGAGAAGCCTGCCCGGTCGCAGCGCTGCAGGTACTCCTCGACGATGGTGCTCCACAGGAAGCCGACGCCTTCCATGCCTTCGTCGATCTCGGCCACGCTGCCGCCCATCAGCACGGCGACCGACTCGAGCAAGGCCGGCTCACTGAGCGCCGTCAAGATGATCTGCTCGCCGATGTCGGCGAAGCGGTGCATGTCGGCCAGCGCCCGCTCACGGTCGGCGGCGGCGTCGAGGTACGCCTTGAACTCGAGCGTCCCGTACGACACGTGCCGGGCCTCGTCCTGCATGCACAGGCGGAAGATCTCCTTGTCCACGTGCGTCTTCGACAGGAACTCCCCGGCCCTGAAGATCGACAGCACGAGGCCTTCTCCGAGCACGTTGAGCAGGAACGTGCCCTGGCTGTGCGTCGGGGACTCCAGGATCGCCTTGAGCGCCCACTCGAAGGCGGGGCTTGGGTGCATCAGGCCGCCGGCCCCGGCCATCGCCCGCTTGCGGAAGACTTCCATGTGGCGGGCCTCGTCGACCATCTGTGTGGTGAGGAAGTTGTTGACCTCGAAAAAGTCGGGGGCGGTGCGCCACACCCACCGCGACGGGAAGTCACCGGCGACGAACTCCACCTCGGTCAGGAAAGTCGACAGCTGGCAGGCGGCCTTCTCGAGCTCCTCGGACACCGGCTCGAGCTCCGACCAAGGGATGTCGGTGGTCGAGTTCCACTGGCGGACCTTGGCCTCCTCGTAGAGGGTGTTGACGTTGTCCGCCCACAGGTGCGACTTGTCGAGGACGTCGTAGCCCTCGATCACCGGCATGGCGTCCTTGTACAGGTCACGGGCCGAGCCGCGGGGGGCGAAGTTGCGCCACTCGGTATGTTCCGGCAGCGTGCCGTAGACCTTGGGCCGGTCGATGTCGGCTGCCGTCAGGCCCCGGGAGCTCGGCTGCACCCTGGTGCCCCAGTGAGTGTGCTCGGTGTCGAGCCAGTGCAGCGAGTACGACCCGCGGCTCAGCCGGTCGAGGTTCTGCTGCAGCAGCGTCCCCCACTGGTCGTAGTAGCCGCGGAACTTCTCGACCCACTCCTCGGTCGCCTGCTCCACCTGCTCACCGCTGGTGGCCTCGCTGGGCTCCGGCAGGATGATGGGCAGGTCTTTGACCCGGCTCTCGGTGGCGGTCATGGGTCGTTCCTCCTTGGGCGGTCCGCGTGCCGACGCACGCCACGGGCCGGCCACCCCGTAGGGAGAGCCTGGCAGCTCGGTGCGCTTGCGTGAAGGGGGCAACGGTGCCATTGGTGGCACGATGGTGCCACCGACGACCGCCGGTGGCCTTGCACGGTGACGGCGCCGGGGTGGGGCGGTGCACCGCGGGGGAGGACGAGGCATCATGGCCCTGATGGGCGCTGACGGGCATCGGCGAGCGCGTGGGCCGGGGGTACCGGCGGTGGCCACGCCACCCTCGTCGCCGGGGGGTCGGGCGACGGCGACCCGCGGGCTCACGGGCGTCGCAGGGCCCGGCCCCGAACGGGCCAACTCGGCCCGCACCGCGTCGGCGGAACGAACGATCCTGTGGGTGCGGTTCGTCGTCGTGGCCGGCATCGGTGTACTGGTGGCGTCGAACACCCCGTGGGTCACCACCTACCGCGCCCTCGGCGTGGTGACGGTGGCCATCGCCGCCGTCTACGCGCTGTCCATGGCATGGGCACGCCCGCACCTGCCCCTGGAGCTGTCCTCGGCCCTCGACCTCACCCTCACTCTTCTGGGGGCGGCGGCCACCGGCGGGGCCCGGAGCCCGGCCTGCGGCGTGGTCCTGTTGGTGGTGGCTTCGGTAGCGCTGCGCTTCGACCGTTCCCGGACGTTCACTATCGCTGTGGCGGCAGCCGCCGGGGTGGCGGCCGTCGGCCTGCTGGTGCCGGTCCCAGACGTGCCGTTCGCCGCACGGCTCGAGCTGTCGTGCTCCTGGGCGACCCTGGCCCTGCTGATGGCGGCAGTGGTGGGCCGGTTGGCCGCATTGGAGGCGGGCCAGCGGCTCGCCACCTGGGCCGCGCTGGCGAGGGCCGATGCGACGACCCGCTCCGAGCGCGAGCGGCGTCTGGTGCTCCGCTCGCTGCTCCACGACGTCAACACGCCGCTGGCCGGCGCGCGCCTGATCGGCCGGAGCCTGCCGAACAGGCCGGGGGTCGACACCGGGCCAGTGGGCGAAGGGACCCGCCTCCTCCGGGCCAACCTCGACTACCTGCAGCTGCTGTTCGAGGACATGCGTGCAGTGGTCAGCGCCTACGACCCGGGTCACGTGACGGCGGTGGTGCACAAGGCCTGCGACCTACCGGCGCTGGTGGCCGAGGCGGCCCACCTCGGCGAGATGATCGCCAGGGGCACGTCGCACGAGTTGACGGTCGACGTGGCTGCGGGTGCTCCGACCGTCGTGGAGACCGACGGTCCCAAGGTTCGGCGCATCGTCACCAACCTGGTGGCCAACGCGGTGGAGCACGCCGGGCTGTACGGCCCAGTCGAAGTGACCCTCGCCGGTGGCGCCGGGAGCATGACTATCGGCGTCTCCGACCGGGGCCAGGACATTCCCGACACGTTCCTGCGCGACGACCTGGCGCTGCCCGGTCCCGGTCACCAGCAGGAGCGCCTGCGCGGCATCGGTCTGTGGGTGGTGCGCCAGCTCACCGTGGTGCTCGGCGGCGAGCTGCGCATCGACCACCGTGAGGGCGGAGGCAACCTGATCACCGTGACGTTGCCGACTCGGGCGGTCGTCGCCACCCCCGGCGCAGGCCCACCCCTGCCGGACTGTGACTGCGGCATGCGATGAGAGACGCCGGCGGCGGTGACCCGTCGCCCATCAAAGTGCTGATCGTCGACGACCACGCGCTGTTCAGCGCCGGCCTGGAGCTGGTGCTCGGCCCCACCTCGCAGGGGCGGATCGTCGTCGTGGGCACGGCCCGCGACGCCGCCGGCGCCGTGGTCGGCATCCGCCAGCAGCGGCCCGACGTGGTCCTGCTCGACTGGGCCATGCCGGGGCCCGGGGGCGCCGAAGTCCTCGACACCGTGGGCAGGCAGTTCCCCACGGTCCGAGTGCTGGTCGTGAGCGGCATCGACGACATCGGCACCATCCGCGAGGTGCTCTCTGCCGGCGCCGACGGCTACCTGCCGAAGTCCTCCGATCCGCGCGTTCTCTGGCAGGCGGTGGCCATGGTGGCGGACGGCTGCTGCGTAGTCCCGCGCACCACCCTCGACCTACTGATCCGGGGCCCAGCCAGGGCCGCGACCCCACCGACCGACCTGGCGGAGGAGGACCTTTCCCTCCTGCGGATGATCGCCCAGGGTCTCGACACCCGCGACATCGCCGGAGCGCTCTACATCTCGGAACGTACTGCCAAGCGACGTATCGCCGGGCTGCTGCACCGGCTCGGGGTGGACAGCCGGGCCGAAGCGGCCGCTCTAGCCGGCCACCTCGGCCTGGTGCTGCAGGAGCACAGGGGCTGACCACCCTCTGTCGGCCACCGGCCGGCCGTGGACCTCACTCGGATGCAGCGACGACGAACAACAGGAGGTTCCGCCGTGACCACGTCCTGTACCCGCAACCCCTGCGATGCCGGAGCCGAGCCAGTCCTCCGACCGCTGGTGCGGCTGGCGCGCGGCTGACCTGTGGTCGCAGACGATCAACGAGCCTTTTCGGCTCTTCGCGTTCCGGCGTGGGGCGGTGCGCGCGTCACGATGGCGTCACGATGACGTGTCCGGTGTGCGAGAAGGCCTTCTCGCCCCAAGGCCGTCAGCGGTTCTGCTCGGATGCATGCCGGGCGGTGGCGTATCGACGACGGCGCGGCCAACGACCTGCGTCCCTCGTCATGCCGAGCGACCGCCCCCGCCGGCCGACCACCGTCTAGGAGTGTGACGCCTGCGGGGCCCGCGCCCTCGGAGAACAGCGCGGCACGGATTGCACGACCTTCATGCGCAAGGTCGGCATCGGAGGCCCGTGCCCGTGCTGTGACGAACCCGTCGCTGTCGCCGAGCTCGTCGGGGAGGAGGCGATCGTCCGGAGCTGATCTACTATCGGTCCCGCCATCCATGGCACTCGGACGCACCTACATCTTCGGTGATCGTCGACCTACAATTTCAGCAATCGCGACAACGCCCTGCGCCCTGCCACCATGAAGGCCGCCCGAGCGGACAAGCACAAGCTGAAGACGAGGCTCTCCAAAGGAGAGCAGCGCAATTCAAAGCGCACGGCCGAGCTCGCCGTCGTCTACGACGCGACTTCGTTGCCACGCACCCCGAGCGACGTCTTCGCCCGAGCAGACGACGGGAAGAACGCACCAGCACTCTTGGCAAAGGCGAAGTGGCGCACCGCGGACGTCGTGCCAACGCGAAGGAGGTCATCGCTACCGCCTTCGACGCGGAAGAGCGCCGGGACCCCGAGCAGTGACGTCCATGGGTCGCACTCGTCGACGGTGCGAAGAACCAGATCGACCCCGATCAGGCCAGAGGCACGCCGCTCCAGCGCCAAGGTCGCGGTCGCGGTCGACTTCATCCACGTCCTCGAGCACCTGTGGGGTGCTGCCTGGTGCTTCTTCGATGGAGGGGAGCCCGCCGCCGAAGCCTGGGTTGCCGAGAAAGGCCTCGCCCTGCTCTCGTGGAACGCCGGCCTCGCCGCCGGCGCGATCGCCCGCAAGGCCACGGCCCTCGGGTTCGACGGGCCACGGCGCAAGAAGGCCGACGAATGCGTGCGGTACTTAGAGGTTCAGCGGATAGGTAGCGATGCCGGTGACCAGCGGTTACGCCAGTCGATGAGCTTGGCGGTGAGCAAGAAGACGACCGCGAGAGCGAACTGAGCGAGGCGATGAGCCGACTTGCGGTCCGTA
>JAKCCH010000123.1 GCA_021838945.1 Actinomycetes bacterium | reverse complement strand
TCTCAAGCGAGGGCCGGGGCATGCCAATGGCACCCTCAGCTTCACTCAGTCGTCTCGGTCGATCGTTCGCGTCAACGTCGCCATCTCGACCGCCGCGCGGGCGGCATCCTCGCCGCGGTTCCCGAGCGCGCCGCCGGCCCTCGCCCGCGCCTGTTCGACCGTGTCGGTGGTGAGCACGCCGAAGATCACCGGCACGCCCGTGTCGAGGCCGACGCGGGCGATACCCACCGCCGCTGAATCGGCAACGAGCTCGTAGTGCCCCGTCTCGCCTCGTATGACCGCGCCGAGAGCGATCACTGCGTCGTAAGAGCCCGACGCGGCAAAGCGCTGCGCGATGAGGGGCAGCTCGTAGGCTCCGGGGACGGCGGCGCATGCGACCTTGTCCTCGGGGACCCCGAGCTCGTCGAGCGTGCGCTTCGCCGCAGCGAGCAAGGAACTCGTGATCTCCTCATTGAACCGGCTCCAGACAATGGCGACGCGGAGCCCTCTCCCGTCGAGGTCGCGTCTCACGGGGCGCTCAGCCGACATTGTGGCCTGCTCCGCCGAGGCCGGGACCGGCGAGGAGATGGCCGAGCCGGGCCCGCTTTGTATTGAGGTACCTTAGGTTCTCTCTGTTCGGACGGGTCTCGAGCGGGACCCGCTCGAGGACCTCGACCCCGAAGCCCTCCAGGCCGCGGCGCTTTGCCGGGTTGTTGGTAAGCAGGCGCACCCTCCGCACGCCGAGGTCGAGGAGGATCTGGGCGCCGATGCCGTACTCGCGGCCGTCGACCGGCAGCCCGAGCTCGACGTTCGCGTCCACGGTGTCGTAGCCCCGGTCCTGCAGCTCGTAGGCGCGCAGTTTGTCCACGATCCCGATCCCGCGGCCTTCGTGGCCTCGGAGGTAGACGATGACGCCGGCGCCGGCCGCGGCGACCCGTGCCATCGCCTGGTCGAGCTGCTCGCCGCAGTCACACCGGAGCGACCCCAACACGTCCCCGGTCAGGCATTCGGAGTGCAGGCGCACGAGCACGCCGTCGTTAGCGTGCAGCTCGCCTATGACCAACGCGAGGTGAGTCTCGCCCTCGAGGCTCTCGTAGGCGTAGCAGGTGAACTCGCCGACGCTCGTCGGGAGGCGCGCCATCGCCACCCGGCGGACGAGGCCCTCGCTCCGGCGGCGGTAGGCGACGAGGTCGGCGATCGTAACGATGAGGAGGCCGTGGTGGGCAGCGAAGGCCTCGAGCTCGTCGCCCCTCGCCATCGACAGCCCGTCGGCGCTCACCACCTCGGCCAGCACGCCGACCGGCTCACGGCCCGCGAGGCGGGCGAGGTCGACCGCCGCCTCGGTGTGACCGGCGCGGCGCAGCACGCCACCAGCGCGGGCTCGCAGTACGTGGACGTGGCCGGGGCGGGCGAGGTCCTGCGCCCGAGTCGACGGGTCGGCGAGGCAGCGGATCGTTGCCGCCCGGTCAGACGCAGAGATGCCCGTCGTCGTGCCCACGGCCGCGTCGACCGTGACCGCGAAGGCCGTCCGCTGGGACTCGGTGTTGCGAGCGACCATCAAGGGCAGCTCGAGCTCGTCGGCACGTGCCTCGCTGATCGCGCAGCAGATCAGCCCGGAGGTGTGGCGGACGAAAAAGGCGATCTTCTCTGGGGTCACGGCGTCTGCCGCAAGGATGAGGTCACCCTCGTTCTCCCGCCCCTCGTCGTCGAGGACGACCACGGTCTCGCCCCGTGCGATCGCGGCAACCGCTTGTTCGACCGATGCGCCCTGCACGCTCACGGCTCTCCTTGGGCCCGGTCATAGGGGGACGGGGTGCCGGCGCGCACCAGGCGCTCGACGTACTTCGCCACGACGTCGACCTCCAAGTTGACGAGCTGGCCCGGCCGCTTTTGGCCGAGCGTCGTCGAGCCGGCCGTGTGGGGGATGATCTCGATGCGCACGAGCTCGGGGGCAACAGCGACCAGGGTCAAACTGCAGCCGTCCACGGCGAGCGAGCCCTTCTCGACGAGGTAGGGCTCGAGGGCGGCCGGGACTTCGATGGCGAGGTGTGGCGCCGCCTCGGCGATGGTGCCCGTCGCATCGACGTGGCCCTGTACGAGGTGGCCACCGAGCCTGGCGCCGAGCGTGACCGGCCGTTCCAGGTTCACGGCCTCCCCGGGCTCCAGCTGCCCGAGGTTGGTGCGAGCGAGCGTCTCGTCGAGGGCGTCGACCGCGAACGAGCAACGATCGCTCGCGACGACGGTGAGACAGCAGCCGTTCACCGCGACCGAGTCACCGAGCGCCATCCCGACAGTGACAACCTCGGCTCCGAACCGAAGGCGTGTCGTAGCGCCGCCCCGTGCCGCCAACAGGAAGCGCCCAAGCTCCTCCACGATCCCCGTGAACATCACATGTCCCCGCGGCAGATGAACCCGGGACCGCCCGGCTCGGGACCGCCCGGCTCGGGACCGCCCGGCTCGGGACCGAGGTCGTCAGGCTCGGGGACGAGGTCGAGACGGAGGTCGGAGCCGAGGCGCGTAACCGCCTCGATCCTCCCCCGCCAAAGCCCCTCCATGGTCGGGGCGCCCGGCCCGGCGAACATCGCGAGCCCGTCGTCACCGCCGAAGAGGGCGGGCGCGAAGTAGACGACGTAGCGGTCGACAAGCCCGGCGCGATGGAACGCTCCGGCGACCGTGGCACCCCCTTCAACGAGGAGCTGGAGGACGCCCCGTTGGCCGAGCTGGTCCAGCACGGTGCCCAGGTCGCCGCTCATCGAGACCGCCGGCAGGACAGCGGCTCCTGGCAGGACCGGGCCGAGCACGACACGAAGCGGAGAGGGGCCTGGTGCGTCGCGAACAGTGAGGAGCGGGTCGTCGGCGCGCACGGTCCCCGCACCGACAAGGACCGCGTCGCTCTCCGCGCGCAGGCGGTGCGCGTCGGCTCGCGCCGCTTCACCTGTGATCCAAGCGCTTGTGCCGTCGGGCGCGGCGATCCGGCCGTCGAGGGACGCGGCGAGCTTCAGGACGACCAAAGGCCGGCCCGTTCGGCGCTGCGTCAGGTAGGGAGCGAGCTGTGCCTTCACCGCTCGCGCCCCCACACCGAGCTCGACCTCGACGCCGGCGGCTCGAAGTGCCGAAAGGCCCCGGCCGTTGACCCTCGGGTCGGGGTCGAGGATCCCGACCACGACGCGGCGGGCCCGAGCAGCGATGAGCACGTCGGTGCACGGCGGGGTGCGGCCGTGGTGGGCGCAGGGTTCGAGGGTGACGTATGCGGTGGCGCCTCGCGCCGCTGCCCCGGCGTTGCGCAGGGCGACGACCTCGGCGTGGGGTCCCCCCGGCGGAGCCGTCGACCCCTCGAAGACCCGCCCGTCAGCAGCGACGAGGCGGCAGCCGACCCAGGGGTTCGGCGAACTGTACGCACGCGCACGCTGGGCGAGCTCGAGCGCTGCGCACATGTGCGCCTCGTCGTCCGCGCCGGCCGCTGCGCACGCATTTGTCGAGCAAGCACCCGCCATCCCTCAGGGCACCGGCTGGTAGAGCGTGGTGCGCTGGCGAAGCGGCCGACCGAGCGGGGCGACGAGCTTTTCGAAGTCCTCGCGCTCGAGGCCCTGACCGTGGCTCGCGCCGGCAGCCCGGCTGATGTTCTCCTCCATCAAGGTGCCTCCGAGGTCGTTCACGCCTGCCTGGAGAAGCTGGCGGACGCCATCGGTGCCGACTTTCACCCAGCTTGCCTGGACATTGTCGATGAGGCCTCGATAGGCGATGCGGCCGACCGCGTGCATGAGGAGCACCTCGCGAAACGTCGGGCCGCGCCGGGAACGCCGCTGCAGGTAGAGAGGGGCAGCCATGTGCACGAAGGGCAGAGGTACGAACTCAGTAAAGCCTCCCGTTCTCCGTTGCAGCTCGCGGGTCCGGACCAGGTGGCGGGCCCAGTGGACCGGCCCCTCGACGGTGCCGTGCATGATCGTAACGTTCGAGCGGAGCCCGGCTCGGTGCGCGGTCTCGTGCGCGAAGAGCCACTCCTCCGTCGTGACCTTGTCGGGGCAGATTTGCCGGCGGATCTCGTCATCGAGGATCTCCGCCGCGGTGCCCGGAAGGGAACGGAGCCCCGCCTCGAAAAGGCGGCTCAGGTAGTCGGCGAGCGGCTCCCCGAGGCGCCGGGCGCCCTCGGTGACCTCGAGGGCGCTGAAACCGTGCACGTGCATGCCCGGTTCGGCGTCGACGACAGCCTTGCAGACCTCGACGTAATAGTCGCCGTCGAAGTCGGGGTGGACGCCACCTTGCAGGGTGACCTCGGTCGCCCCTCGCCTGGCGGCTTCACGGACGCGCGCTGCGATTTCCTCCAGGCTGAGCAAGTAGGGCGCCCCACGCAGGTTGAGCGAGAGGGGGCCTTTGGAAAACCCACAGAACCGGCACTTGAACGTGCAGATGTTGGTGTAGTTGATGTTCCGGTTGTGCACCCAAGTGACCGTCTCGCCGACAGCCTCGCGTCGCAGCTCGTCCGCGCACTCGGCCACCGCCGAGACCTCCGGGCCGCGCGCCGAAAAGAGCGTGACGAGCTCGTCGACGCCGGGCTCTTGGCCGAGCCGCACACCCTCGAGCACCTCGCGGACCGGGCCCGACGCACGGCTTCGGGCGGGCACCAGGACGGGGGGCACGCCGCGCGCACCCGAGTACCAGGCGGTGGAGCGCTCACCGACGAGTACTACCTCGACATCATCGCCGACTGGCCTTGTCGCGGCCACCTTCTCAGGGAAGACCGCACCTGGGTCGTCACGTCCGAGCCCCTCGGCGTCTGAGCGGTCGAGGACGGCAAAGCAAACGTTAGGGTCGAGCCAACGCCCGGGGTCCCGGGCGAACTCGGGGTAGACGGTGAGGCGCGGCGCGAGGCTGTAGCCGCGTGCTTCGGTCACCTGTCGGAGGCGCTCCAGGCTCGGCCAGGCACGCTCGGGGTTCACGTGATCGGCTGTCACTGGAGAGACCCCGCCCCAGTCGTCGATCCCCGCGTCGAGGAGGGCCCCGAAGTCGTCGGTGAGGTTGGGGGGTGCCTGCAGGTGGACGTCAGCTTGGAGGACCAACCGGGCCGCGGCGGTCGTCCAGAGGTGCTCCTCGGCTGGACAAGGCGGGGCGTTGGCCATCGTGGTCGCTTCCTTCGGGAGGAAGTTTTGGACGATCACTTCTTGGATGTTCCCATGACGCTCGTGGTGCTCGGCGATCACCCGGAGCGCCGCGAGGCGGTCCACGCGGCTCTCCCCAATGCCAACGAGGATGCCCGTGGTGAAGGGGATGGCGAGGCGTCCGGCTGCTTCGAGGGTGGCGAGACGGCGCTCAGGCGCCTTGTCGGGTGCGCCGCGGTGGCAGAGGAGCGCCGGGTTGAGGCTCTCGAGCATCATCCCCTGGCTTGGTGCCACAGGCCGCAGCGTGGCGAGCTCTTCTTCGTACAGCGCCCCCGCGTTGGCGTGCGGCAGGAGGCCGGTGTCGTCGATCACGACCTCGGCCATCGCCGCGACGTAGTCGATCGTCGAGGCATAGCCGCGCTCGGCGAGCCAGCGGGCCGCGACCTCGTAGCGCAGCTCCGGCCGCTCGCCGAGGGTGAAGAGCGCCTCGTGGCAGCCGGCTCGGGCCCCAGCGCGAGCGATCGCGAGCACCTCGTCTCGCTCGAGGTAGGGGGCCTCGAGCCTCGCCGGCGGCTGGGCGAAGGTGCAATAGCTGCAGCGGTCCCGGCAGAGCTTGGTGAGCGGGATGAAGACCTTCGCTGAGTACGTGACCCGGGGCCCGAACCTACGGTCGCGAACGGCTCGTGCCGCGACCAAGAGCTCTTCGAGCGGCGCGTCCAGCAGTTCTCGATCGGTGGGCATAGCGACAGGTTAGTGAGGGTGAGTTTGGAATGCGAACTGACTGGTTCTTGGGTTCGGACGTACCCTCGGGTGTGACCAGCGCTCCGACTGAGCCTTTCGACTCCATCGCCAAGACGCTCGAGCTTGTCGGTGACCGCTGGACGATGCTGATCGTGCGCGACGTCTTGCGCGGGCTACGTCGCTTCGAAGAGCTCCGGGGCGACTTGGGCATCGCTCGGCCCGTGCTCTCCGACCGCCTCGGCAAGCTCGTCGACGGTGGCATCCTCACCAAAGTCCGCTACGAGGAGCACCCGCCGCGCTATGAGTACCGCCTGACCGAGATGGGCCTCGAGCTCTCCCCAGCGCTCGTCGCATTGATGCGGTGGGGCGACCGGTGGCTCGCCGGCGCTGCGGCAGGCGTCGTCCTCTACCACCGTGCCTGCGGGACCGAGCTCGAGCAGGGGTTCTGGTGCCCGAAGTGCGCGACGACGTTCGGCCCGCGTGCTATAAAAAGCCGTGCCCGGCCACCCCGGCCCGGGCGGCCAACGGCACGGACAGCGCCTCGCCAGCCCTGAACCGGCCCACCGGCCAGGTCGAGCGACAGC
>JAKCCH010000026.1 GCA_021838945.1 Actinomycetes bacterium | reverse complement strand
CGCGTCGATCACCTCCGTCGAGGGCGAAACGAGCGATCTGATGTCGGCATCCGAGCCGACCGCCACGATCCTGTCGCCTCGCACCGCAACGGCGGAGCAGTCCCCTCTGGCAGCCTCGCCGGTCCAGAGCCGGCCGTTGACGATCGCCAGGTCCACGGGAGCCATACACCTTCTTGTACTATGTTCTAGAATCACAGTCAAGATCGCGCCGCACCGAGGCCCGGAGGGTCAGAGGAGGACGAGGGCATCACCGAACCCGGGCCACGACTTCGGGAGAAGGGGCGCCGTGCACGCAAGCGAGCCGTCGACGCCGCCATCACGGCGATCGCTGAGCAGGGCCCCTCGAACCTGTCCGTCGCACAGATCGGCAAGTGGGCCGGCATGAGCCCCGGCCATCTCCTCTACTACTTCGGGACGAAGGAGCGGCTGCTCCTCGAGGCCCTCCGGGCGAGCGAGGCCGACCTCACGCTCGAGCGCTCCCGGATCGTGGGAAGCTCGGCAGATCCGAGGTCCGCCCTCGTCGCCTTTCTCGAGCTCTACCTGCCGACGGGGCGCGGCGATCCGCGTTGGACGCTCTGGACTGCGCTCTGGGATCTCACCGGAGCCGACGAGGATGCCCGGCGGGCACAGGCGGAGATGGACGAGGCGTGGGAGCGTGACCTCCGAGCGATCGTCCTTGCCGGCTGCGAACAGCAGATCTTCGTCGTCGAAGCGATCGACGACTTCGTCACGGTCTGCACCTCGCTGCTCGATGGCCTGTCGATTCGGGTCGTGACCGGCGAACCCGGCATGGACCGGGACGAGGCGCTCCGGCTGGGCCTCGCCTTCTGCCGCACCGCTCTAGCGACGACGGCGTAGACGCGCCCGGTGAGGTCCCGGGTCGCTGTTCGTTCAGGCGCTTGCCGACTCCAGTTCGCGCCTCACCACCAGACGGCAGCCGGCCCGGTGAGGGTTCTTGGCCACGAGCCGCTCGACGCGGATGCCGCCGAGCCCTTCGGCCAGGCCCTCGGTCAGGCCGAGGTGCAACTGGCACACGGTGCCGGGGTCCGAGTCGGCGACGTCTTCGAACGGACAGCGGCCGAGGACGAAGTCGACCCGCTGTCCGTGTTCCACGCGCTTCGGGCGAAAACCGCGGCGTGCCATCTCGGTCTCGAGCAGCTCGACGTGGTCTCCGGTGCCGGCCAGCTCGGCTGCGCGCCGGTGCCCGTCCTGGCGCCCCACCTGGCGTGGGTCCTGCTTGCGGCGGATGGCGTCGGTCAGAAGGCTTGCCAACCAGGCGTACGCGCTGGCTGTGCCCCATTGGCCTGCCGTCTCGGGGTGCAGGCGGTACAGCAAGCGCGGCCGCCCCGGCCGGGAGCGCTCCTCGACGGCCTCGACGACCAGCCCAGCTTCTTTGAGCACGGCCAGGTGCTGACGCACGGCATTGTGGTTGAGGCTCACGAACGCGGTGAGCTCGGCGACGCCGACTGGCTCGGCAGCCTCGGCGATGTAGCGAAACAGGCGATGGCGCGTCGGGTCACCGAGTGCTCGTGCCTGCTGTTGCATCTCGTCGACCACGGTCTCTCGCCTCCGCTCGTGTTCCTCTCGCTCACGAGATATTCTAGTCTACACCGGAAGAACTATCTTGTGACGCATCGGCGCCACGCCGGCCCTGTTTCGCCGCCTTCGGCGCTGGGCTCAAGGGTCCCGTGTGTTGCAGGTGGCTGGACCGACGACAACCGTGACCGCCTCGCCGGCGGTCTGATCCCAGAGATAGATCACTGCTGAGCCCTGAGCGTTCGTCTCGTAGCCGTACCTGTCCGTCGGAGAGTGCGCTACTGCCGAGGTGTAGGGCTCATCCGACAACACATGGATGTCGAAGTCCCCTCGATATCCATCGTTGGCACTGACGGAATAGGCCTTGCACCAAGCGCCGCCGAGCGTGGTGGTCGGCGGCTCCGGTCTCGGCGGCGCCGCCGGTGGCGGAGGAGCCGTCGCTGGCGGAGGAGCCGTCGTGGTCGGCACCGGGAGGCGCAAGATGATGATCCGCCAGATGGGGTGGATCTCCATCCAGCCGTGGTCAGCATCGAGGACGTAGGGGCCCGTCTCCTTGACAAGGGTGCCAAGAGGAGGGACGTGGATGTCGGCCCCGGTGCAGATCCCGTAGTCGTAGCTACCGTGGGCGGGCCGCGGCGCCTGTCCCGGCGTGCAACCGGGCTGGTCCGCCGGAACGAGCTCCGTGACGAGCTGCCCGTACTGCTGAGAGTCGTTGTAGGCGTTCAAGAGGTGGTTCTCGCTCGGCAGAAGCTTGAGGTCGACGTGGACGTCGCCGTCGTCCTCCCTCCGGATGTAGGCCACGGTGCCGACGACCGTGAGACACGCCTTTCGCACCTTCAGCCGATACGGGTGGTACACGTTGGCCAAGGGGTTCCCCTGCCGGCAACCGTCTCCGGCAGCCGTCAGGTCGTAGCGAGATGGACGGTGGCCGTGCTGCGCCGAGCCTGTCAAGACGGCGGTCCCAAGAGCTGCGCCACCTCCGAGGAGGAGGACCGCTCCGAGTGCTCTTGCCTTGGCGCCGTGTAGCCCCAGCCTCGGCAACGCCTTGAGCACCCGTCCACACCTCCGGCTCGGCTCGTCCGGCGTCGAGCCTACGCGCGCCCGTCGCGGCTGGGACCAGCTGCGCAGCAGTCTCGAACATCCTCACCGCAAGGCGCTGCCACCTAGGTAGGGCTGCGAGTCGACGCACTACTCGCGAGAGAGGGAGAGGGCCAGGCTGGGAACGGCGAAGGACAGGAGGAAGATCGGCAGGATGCTCTTCCCGGTGCACCGGAAGGTGACGGTCTCCCCGTCGGTGGCGTCGAACGTCTTGGTGCGGCTGGAGCTCCGTCCGCTGCGGACCTGCAGGGTGTGGCCTCCCGGTTCGATCGGCGCCGCGAAGGTGCCGTTCATCTCGACCGACCCGACACGCTCGCCGTCCAGCACGACGTCGTAGGTCCCACGGCGGACCTCGGCCCCGATCGCTTTGTGGGTCACCTTGAGCGTTGCGGGCATCGTTGCTCTCCTTCCGAGCGAAGTCCGTTGCAGAGGCGAGGTCTCCGCGGGACCTTTGCCTCTAGTACGGGAAGCCTGCAGCGCTCAGGCTGGTCGTGAGGTGGATGGGATGATCCGGACACGGTCGAAGTCCGAAGGGCTGAGGAGGGGGAAGCCGAACCGACCTGACAGGAGGTCCCAATGACTCTTACCGAGACACCGGTCGAGCGACCGCGCCGGCTGCCGCCAGGCTCCGGCGCCGCCGGGCCAACTCGGCGGTCATGGGCGATGGTACCGATCGGTCTGGTCATCTGGCTCTTGGTCGACACCCTTCTCTTCTCGTTGCTCAAGGGACCCCTCGGCATACGTGAAGGAGAGGTGCTCTTGATGGCTCGCAGCGTTGCGGGCTGGTTCGCCGAGGTCGGCTCCCTTCTGGTCGTGCTGGCTGCACCGGTGGCAGGCGTGGTGTTCGGGGCCACTGCGCTCCGGCGGGGAGGCCACGGCGCCGCGGTGGCGGGTTTGGTGGTGAACGCCGCAGGGTGCCTGCTCGCGCTCTACATGTTCATCGACGACATCCACATGACGTACTCTCCGGGCTGGTGGTGAGCTGAGCCTCCGTCGTACGGCACCCTCCGCCAGAGTCATCGTTCGGGTAGATCGAGACACCGGCTCTCTCATCAACTCGGCAGGGACTGGCTATAGCGGCGCCCGTGAGCCAAGGTTCTCGTTGTGAACACGACAGGAGGAGAGGGCGAGTCGGCGGGAGGGATGGCGGAGCGTTTCTTGGCGCTTCACGTCAAGGGGCGTCCGCTGCTCCAGCCGAACGCCTGGGACATCGGATCCGCGAAGTTGCTGGCGAGCCTGGGCTTCGAGGCGATCGCGACTACGTCGAGCGGCTTCGCCGCCTCGCTCGGCCGGCCCGACGGTTTGGTGTCGGCCGACGAGGTGCTCGCCCACTGCGCGGCGCTGTCGGCCGCTGTCAGCGTCCCCGTCGCGGCCGACCTCGAGAACGGATACGCCCGGGAGCCAGAGGCCGTGGCCGACACGGTCCGCCGAGCAGCGGAGACCGGGCTGGCCGGTTGCTCGATCGAGGACTGGTCGGGCTCGGAGGGGGCGGGTGTCTACGACCGCGCCCTCGCTGCCGAGCGGGTCGCCGCAGCAGTCGAAGTTGCTCACGGCGGCGGCACAGGGCCGCGGTTGGTGCTCACGGCCCGGGCGGAGAACCACATCCGTGGGCGTCAGGACCTGTCGGACACGATCGCCCGGCTCCAGGCGTTCCAGGAAGCCGGCGCAGACGTGCTGTTCGCTCCCGGCCTCCGTGCGCCGGACGACATCGCCTCGGTGATCGCGTCGGTGGACCGACCGGTGAACGTGCTGGTCCTACCGGGGGTGCCGACCATCCCGGAGCTCGCCGAGCTCGGAGTGGCTCGCATCTCGGTCGGCGGGGCGTTCGCCTTTGCCGCCTATGCGCAGCTGGTCAGCGCTGCGACCGAGCTGCGCGAGTCGGGCACGTACGGATACTGGGACGGCGTCCTCGCACATCGAGGCGAGATCGCCGAGGCCTTCGAGTAGGAGCGCGGTTCCGGCCCGCTGCGCCGGTGCGGTCAGGGCCGGAGGTTCAGCTCCGGTGCGGCACCACCAGCCCGGACTCGTAGGCGGCGATCACCGCCTGGGTGCGGTCCCGCAGCCCGAGCTTGCTCAGCAGACGGCTGACGTGCGTCTTCACCGTCTCCTCGGTGATCACGAGGCGTCCGGCGATCTCCACGTTGGACAGCCCCTCGGCGACGAGGCGCAGCACCTCGGTCTCGCGCGGGGTCAACGAGCCGACGGTCGCGGAACCCGCGGGCCGCGACTGTCGCTGCGACGCGAACTCGCTGATCAGCCGGCGGGTGACGCCCGGAGCTAGCAGCGCGCCACCAGCCGCGATCACCCGCACCGCGTCGAACAGCCGCTCCGCGGTTCCGTCCTTCAGCAAGAAACCACTAGCCCCCGCGCACAGCGCGTCGTACACGTACTCGTCGAGATCGAACGTGGTGAGGATGAGCACCCGCGGCCCATCCGAGCCCGAGCGAGAGGCCGCCCTCGAGCCCGCACCCGCCAACTGCCGGGTCGCCTCGATCCCGTCCATCCCAGGCATGCGGACGTCCATGAGCACGACGTCAGGGTGAAGCTCGTCACAGACCCGCACCGTCTCCGCCCCGTCCGATGCCGTGGCGACCACCTCGAAGTCGGGCTGGGTGTTGAGCAGCTCGCGGTCGGCGCGCTGTCCTGCGACCGGGCGAGTTAGAACAATCCGATGCTGCCGCCGACCTCGGTGGCCTAACAGAATAGACCCTCGGAGCGACTCGGGCGGCCCGAGGATCAGCCATCCGGATCGTCGGGCGGAGGCGGCTTCTTGTTGCGAAGGCGGTTGTGGAAGCCGCAGAGGAGCCGGCCGTTCTCCTGGGTCGTAGGGCCACCCTCGCTGTAGGGGACGATGTGGTCGGCCTGGCACCGCTCGAGCGTCTCGTCGCAGTAGGGATGGGTGCAGCGCCGGTCCCGCAGCTCGATGGCTCGCCTCGTTGCCCCGGTGAACAGGCGGCTCTGCTTGCTCACCTCGACCCGCTTGCCGGGCATGAAGACGGCACGCTCGATGTCGGCCCTCGTGAGCCAGCACGCGAGGTCGCCCGGCGCGAGCACGACGCCGTTCGCGAGCTCGAGCACGCGTCCCGAGAGGGTGTCGAGGTCGACGAGCACGCTGAAGAGCGGCGCCGGGCGCCGGCCGTCCGTAGGCGACGCGGCGGACCGGGTGGCCATCTCGACGAGAGCATCGGCCCGCCGCTGCTCGGGGCTACGTGAGAGCTCGAAGCTCTGAGGGTCGCGCCCGAGGCGATCCGACGCCTCGGTCCAGTCGGCCTCGAACAGCTGGCGCTCGAGCCGGTCGAGCTCCGCCTTCACGATCGAGCCGGAGATCGGATCGAGGGTCATCCTGCCGAAGTACATGCCGCTGTAGCTCGCATCCAGACGGACGTCGCGCCGCGCCCGCCGGTCCTCTGCCTTCTTGTCGGTCCCGTCCGGGTCGGCGTGCTGCTCCCAGTAGGCGAGGACCCGCATGAACTCCTCGAAACGAAGATCCCGCGCGTACCCGACCAGCATCGCCTCGTCGCGCTCGAAGTGCTTCTCCGTCCGGTCGCTGCGCACCGAGCAGAGCGCCTGCGCGTGGGCGGCCGAGATCTCGCCCGACTCGAAGGCCTCGGCGGTGCAGGGCAGCGCCCTGAGGTTCCGCCCGAGGCGTACCCGCCGACGCGCCTCCCGCATCGGCAGCCGGGTGTCGGTGGCGACATACGAGGCGCAGTTCCGCGCGCCCGCGAGAGCCCATTCGCCCGAGGCGTCGAGACCTGCGGTGATCCTCGTCGCGAAAGCGTCGAGGCGGGCAAGCTCGCGGTGCACGGCTACGACCGACTCGCCGTCGAAGTAGGCGGCAGCGTGTCCGACCAGGTCGTCGATGACCTCCCGCAGCGCCGCCAAACTCATGGATGCAGTATGACAAAGGGGTGTATCAGTGGTATCCGGGCTATGTCATGCCCATCCATGCAAGATCGTGCCTCGGCGCCTCAAGTCGGCGCCGGCTCGGCTCTACTGTCAGGCCCTTCCGTGGCCGCTACTGTCAGGCCCTTTCGTGGGCTCTACTGTCAGGCCCTTCCGTGGCCGCTGCTTTGCCCGTGGCCGCTCGAGTGGGAGGACCCCTGCGAGCCCGGGTCGCTCGGCTTGCCGTGGCCGGCAGAGTGGGACGAGCCCTGTGATCCGGGGTCGGCCGGCTTGCCCTGAGGGTGGCTGCCAGACTGCGAGCCGCTTCCTCCCTGGTCGCCCTTGGCGCCGCCCCCGGCGTTGGTCGACGACGGACGCTTCACCGCTGCGCAGTACGCCTGCACGCCGCTCGCACCGCCCGCGGCCGTGGCGAGAGCCTTGAACGCCATCGAGCTGGTCAGCGCCGGGTTCGACATGTCGGTGAAGTCCTTCGACACTGCCGCATAGGCGGTGCAAAGGCCGAAGGCGTTGGCGCCGATGCTGGGGCCACCGCTGCCCGACTTCCCGGCCGAAGAGGTCGAAAGGTTCGACGCGGCGGAGGTCGTCGTCGTCGTGACGGCCGCGCAGTAGCTCTGCACGGACTCGCCCTGTGCCGCTGCGGCGGCGGCCTGCAGCGCCTGGAAGGCAGACGAGTGCGTCAGCGCCGGGTTCGAGGTGTCGGTGAAATTCTTCGACACCGAGGTGTAGGCGGTGCACAGGCCGAAGGCGTTGGCTCCGATCGTCACCGCGGGGTGGCCCGTCGAGGAGGCTGCCATGAGGCTGCCATGGCTCGAGCTGGTACCAGGGAAAGAGCCAGAGGCCGCCGCCGCCGCGCCGGTAGCCACCACGAGGGACCCGACGAGGATGGCTGCCTTGGCGGACAGAAGTCGTGCAAGCATGGATGTCGCTCCTTTTCGGTCACTTTGCCGCCACCGGTGGGTGCCGACAAGGACCGTCTGCCTCTTTCAATGGTCCGAGGGTGCCTGCGTGTTACTCCGTCGGGCGGCTGATGGAATCCCGAGCCGCCGGAGGGCGTTGACCCTTCGGCATGCGCAGCCGGGAGATGAACCAGAAACTTGCCGTCGCCGTCGTCTACGTCGCCGCGATGTTCATGGCGATCATGGACTCGACGATCGTGAACGTGACGCTTCCGACGCTCGCGCGGACGTTTCGGGTCAGTACCGACGGGATCGACGCCGTCTCGATCGGCTACCTCGTGAGCCTCGGCGTGTTCATCCCGATCTCCGGCTGGCTCGGCGACCGGCTCGGCGGGCGCCGCACGCTGCTCGGCGCGATCGCGCTGTTCGTCGTGGCGTCGGCCCTCTGCGGGTTGTCGACGAGTTTCGGGGAGCTGGTGCTGTTCCGGATCCTCCAAGGCATCGGCGGCGGCCTCATGACCCCGGTCGGGCTCGCGATGCTCTTCCGGGTCTTCCCGCCTGCTGAGCGGGTCCGGGCGTCAAGCATCCTCGTGATCCCTACGGCGTCGGCGCCGGCACTCGGCCCGGTCCTCGGAGGCCTGTTCACGACGGACGTCTCCTGGCGGTGGGTCTTCTTCGTGAACCTCCCGATCGGAGCCGCCGCGCTGGTGTTCGGGCTGCTGTTCCTCGCCGACCACAAGCAGGGCGGGACGAAGCGCCTCGACGTCGGAGGGTTCCTCATCTCGGGCCTCGGCCTCGGTGCCCTCATGTACGGGCTGTCCGAAGGGCCGCTCAAGGGGTGGGGGAGCGCCGATGTGCTCGCGACGGTGGCGACGGGAGCCGTGCTCCTCGCCGGCTTTGTCGCCTATGAGCTGCGGAGGGAGCACCCCCTCGTCGACCTCTCGCTCTTCCGCGACCGCCTGTTCACGTCCGCAACGACGGTGATCGTGATCGGATCGGTCGCGTTCCTCGGGACGCTGTACCTCACGTCGCTCTTCTTCCAGGAGGCGCTCGGCATGTCGGCCCTTCGTGCCGGCCTCACGATCTTCCCCGAGGCGCTCGGCGTCATGGCGGGGGCGCAGGTGGTGTCCCGGGTCCTGTACTGGCGGATCGGCCCGCGCCGGATCCTGGCGGCCGGGCTGACCGGCGTCGCCGTCGTGGTGGTGCTCCTCACGCTCGTGACTCCTGCGACGAACGAGTGGCTGATCCGGCTCGAGATGCTGGCGCTCGGCTACGCCATGTCGCATGTGTTCCTGCCGTCGCAGGCGGCCTCGTTCGCGACGATCGCACCCCATCGAAACGGGGGCGCTTCCGCCATATTCAACGCCTCCCGCCAGCTTGGTGGGGCGGTAGGGGTGGCACTTGTGACGACTGTGATCGCGGCGGGGCCGAGCCGGCGCGTGGACTTCATCAACAGCCCCACGGTGGCGGCCTACCACCTGGGTTTCTTGGTGGCCGCCTGCGTGGCGGCCGTGGGAGCACTCGTCGCGTTCAGCGTCAGCGACGCCGACGCGGCGCCGACGATGGTCAGCCGCCAGGAGCTCGCCAGAAGGCGCTCACGAGCGGACGAGGGGGTCGCGGAGCCGGCTCCGGCGGCCTGAGAGCGTCATAGGCTCGGGCGATGGTCTCCGAGCTCTTCGACTCCGACGCCTGGCAACCCGTGACCGGCTTCGAGCTCACCGACGTCACCTACCACCGCGCCGTCGACCAGGGCACCGTCCGGATCGCCTTCGACCGCCCCGAGGTGAGAAACGCATTCCGTCCCCACACAGTCGACGAGCTCTGCCGGGTGCTCGACCACGCCCGCCAGTCGCCTGACGTCGGCTGCGTGCTCCTCACCGGCAACGGGCCGTCGCCGAAGGACGGCGGGTGGGCCTTCTGCTCCGGCGGCGATCAGCGCATCCGGGGTGCGGACGGGTACCGCTACGCCGAGGACGACCGGGACGCCCCGCCGGTCGGCCGGTTGCACATACTCGAAGCCCAGCGCCTGATCCGCTTCATGCCGAAGGTCGTGATCTGCGTCGTGCCCGGTTGGGCGGCGGGCGGTGGCCACAGCCTGCACGTCGTCTGCGACCTCACGATCGCGAGCGCCGAGCACGCGTGCTTCAAGCAGACCGACGCCGATGTGGCGAGCTTCGACGGGGGTTTCGGGTCGGCTTACCTCGCCCGGCAGGTGGGGCAGAAGCGAGCGCGCGAGATCTTCTTCCTCGGCCGCACCTACACGGCCGAGGAGATGTGGCAGATGGGTGCCGTCAACGCCGTCGTCCCCCACGCCGACCTGGAGCGGACCGCGCTCGAGTGGGCGAGAGAGATCAACGCGAAGAGCCCGACCGCCCAGCGGATGCTGAAGTTCGCCTTCAACCTCGTCGACGACGGGCTCGTCGGCCAGCAGCTCTTCGCAGGCGAGGCGACCCGCCTCGCCTATGGCACCGCGGAGGCGCAGGAGGGGAGGGACGCCTTCCTCGAGAAACGCCCTCCGGACTGGTCGCCGTACCCCTGGCAATTCTGAGGGCGGTGGCCGTCGTGCATGCGGTGGCGGACTAGTGGTTCGGAAGCGAGATCGTGATCGTCTGCCAGCTCGCTCCGGCGTCGGTGGTGCGGCCGACGACGGCGTAGGTGCCTGCCTTCGACGAGACCGTCTCGGCCACCACGGCGCTCGTCTCGCTCTCGATCGAGACCGCGTCCAGGGTGGCGTTGCCGGACGACGGCAGGGTGAGGGTTCCGTTCGAGAAGACCCTCTTCCAGGAGGCTCCTCCGTTGTCGGTGCGCCAGAGGCTCGGACCCGTCCAGACCCAAGCGCTCCTCGAGGGCTGCGCTGTCACCTGCCCACTCGGAACCGCCACCTTCTTGTCCGCCCAGTGGCGCCCACCGTCGCTCGACCGAGCGAGGTAGATCGTCGGGTGCGGCCCGCGGGCGAGCTTGACGACGGTGCCGGTCGGGGTCGTCACGCTCCGTCCCGCCTGGCACAGCTGCCAGAGAGAGAGCGGTCCGGCCGGCGCGATGAGGCTCGGTGCCGCTGTGCCTGCAGGGCAGGGCTGGGCGAGGTCGTACCAACTCCGTCCGCCGTCGGCGGTGCCGACGAGGACCGTCCCGTGTGGGCCGGCGGCCTGTATGTAGGCCGACTCCGGTCCGGCGGAGAGGATGGTGCCAGGCTCGTAACCGCTGAGCGGCTGGGTCGCGACGGGCGAGAGCGTGCTTCCCGAGGCTGACCCGCTGAGCACGACCGTCCCGCAACCTCCGAAGGATGAGCAGCCGGACGAGATGGCCCAAACGGACCCCTTGCTGACGATGAGGCTGCTCACCGGCCACTGAGCTGCAACCTGCGCCTTGTGCCACGTCGTCCCGCCGTCGTGGGTGACGTAGCCGTTGTCGGTCCAGCCGTTGTTGGCGCCCGAGAACGTGACGCGGAACCCTCCCCCGATCGTGAGCGGAATGTCGACGTGCCGGACCGTCCAGGAGCTCCCGCCGTCGTGGGTGACAGCGACCCAGCTCGTGAACCTTCCCGAGCTGGCTTCGCACGAGCTGCACTGCTGGATGAAGACGACGCCGTGGGACTGGCTCGGGAAGTCGAGGGCGGCGGCCTGGACGAGACCGGGCATGAAGGAGGTAACGGCGGCGGGCGGCGTTGTCACAGAGGTCGTCGGCGTCGGTGTGCTGGTGCTGCTGGTGGTCCTCGCGTGGGGGCGAGCGCCATGCGGCGCCACCACGACGGCGACGAGAATCAACGCCGCGGTGACGACCGCCAAAGCCGTTCCCACAGTGACGGCACGGCGGGTCGCGTGAGGCCGTGACTCGAGGGGCGCGCTTCGAGCCCGTCGCGCTCCGATCTGCCGCTCGATCCGCTCGACCGAGATCCGGCCTTCCACCTCCTCCTGCATCAGGGTGCTCAGGCGCCGCTCCAAGAGCGAAGTGCTGTTGCCCTCGTCAGCCATCGTTTTCTCCTCCCGCGAGCAACCGGCGCAACGCCGCAAGGGCGCGGGCGTTGCGGGACTTGACGGTTCCGATCGGCACGCCGAGGATCTCGGCGACGTCGGACTCGGTTCGGTCGTCGAAGTAGCGAAGCACCACCACCGCCCGCTGCTCGAGCGGTAGCGCATCAAGCGCGCGGCGCAGGTCACTCCGGTCGCTCGCTGCGTCGTCGACACTCCGGGTCGCTTCCCTCGACCACAGGTGTTGCAGCACCCTCCGCTCGAGGCTCCTCCGGCGTCCGCGACGCGCTACGACGTTCACGAGCGTCCGTCTCAGGTATGGACCCACGTCTTCGATCTGCGACGAGAGCTGGTGGCGAAGCACACGTTCGACTGCCTCTGCGGCGGCGTCCTCCGCCTCCGCCAGCTCACCGCAGAGCAGCAGGGCGAGGGCGCCGAGCCGTTCGAGCTCGTCCGAGGCCGGCAGCGGGAGGCCCCGCTCACCGCTGGGCCTCTCCTCTGCAGGCAGGGATCTCGTGGCGTCCACTACCGGTACACAGTCACGAGGCCTCCGAAAGGTTCCGAAGATCTTCGAGACCTGCGTTATCACGTTTCGTGACGTTCCGGGCGCGAGCCACCCGCGACCGCCGATCAAGGATGCGGACGACCTACGCTCTCCCAGCCCGAAGTCGACGAAGGAAGAACGCCGAATGCGCAGCCGCCTGATGCCCCGAGGACGATCCACGACCTCGAGGGTCACCTCACTCATCACGATCGCTGTTGCCGCCTCAGCCTGCAGCTCCTCAGGTCTCGCGCACCCGGTCGCGGATCCGGCGAGGACCGCGCAACACGGGCGACACACGCAACAGGCGCAGCAGACGGGGGTGTACAGCATCGGCGTGGTCGGAGACGGATTCGGCCCGAAACTCACGACCCTCGAGCACAAACGCCCCTCTCCCGTGCGAGGGATCCCGGGCACGGTCGTCCAGATCGCCACGTCCAACTCCGACACCTATGCGCTCACGGCCTCGGGCGGGGTGTGGGCATGGGGTGCCGGTTCCACCGGCCAGCTGGGCGATGGCTCGACCGCCGCCTTCGCCGCGGTGCCCCACCAGGTGGTGTTCCCCTCCGGCGTCCGGATCGTCCGCCTCGCCAACCCGATGCCGTACAACTCCGCTCTCGTCATCGATGCGACCGGGCACGCCTGGGGTTGGGGCTTCAACGTCGCTCACACCATCTGCCTGCCCAGATCCCAGGTGCTGGTGCCGACCAAGCTCCCGATCTACGGAGTCACCCTCGCGTCGGGCGCTGGTGACCACAGCCTGTTCTATGCACACCACCGGGTCTACGCCTGTGGTCTCGGCAAGGACGGCGAGCTCGGGGACGGCTCCACCGTCGTGAGTGCCCGCCCGAGCCCGGTGGTCGGGCTTCCAGGCGGCCGAGTGACGGCGCTCGTGTCGTCGTGGCAGGGCTCCGGGGCGCTCATGGCGAACGGCTCGTACTTCGACTGGGGCTTCAACCGGGGCGGCCAGCTGGGCGACGGCCTGCGGACGAACAGTGACGTCCCGGTACGAGTGCCGCTACCCGCGCCTGTCCGCCAGGTGTTCCAGGGCGGGAGCAAGCCGGACAACGGGCAGACGCTCGCGCTCCTCACCGACGGGTCCGTCTGGGCCTGGGGCGACGGGTCGCGCGGACAGCTGGGCATCGGCTCCACGCTGAGTCGCTCACGGCCGGTGCGCGTCAACTTCCCGAGCGGTGTCCGCATCGAGGCCGTCGCCTCGGGTGGGGACTCCAGCTACGCGCTCGCCGTCTCCGGGAGGCTGTGGTCGTGGGGCGGCAACGATTACGGGCAACTCGGCAACGGAACGACCTCCCTCGTGCTCCGGCCGGAGCGCATCGCCGCCTCGTTCCAGCGGATCTCGGCTACCGCGACCAACGTGGCGGGGCTGAAGCTCGTGAGCTGAAGTCGGAGGGCCGATCTCCAGTCCCGGACGGTACGGTGCCACCGTGGCCGCGGGCACTTCAGCAGCTGTCGTTGCGCCAGCGGACCTTCCCGCGCCGGTCACGCGGCGCCTGCTCGGCTTGTCGTGGGCCCACCTGCTGAACGACGGAGCCGCCAACTACCTGCCGGGCGTGCTCCCGGCGGTGCTGGTGTCATTGCACGATCCAGTTCGGATGGCCGGCGTGCTCATCGCCGCCCTCACCATCGGGCAGGCGATCCAGCCGGTGGTCGGATGGTTGGCCGACCGCGTCGGCGGCCTGGCTCTCGTCGTCACCGGCCTGACGGTGAGCTCGCTCGGCGGCGGCCTGTTCGGTGTGGCGCACAGCAACTGGCTGCTCGTGCTGCTGCTGCTCCTGGTCGGCCTCGGCAACGCCATGTTCCATCCTCCGGCGCTCGCCGGGGTGCGCAGCCTGGTGCGGGGACGGCACGGGTTCCTCACCTCTGCCTTCCTCGTCGGAGGCGAGCTGGGCCGGGGCGTCTGGCCCACCGCCGCCAGCCTCGTGGTCGCCCATCTCGGGCTCGACTACCTGTGGCTGGTCGGTCTGCCCGGCCTCGCGACGGTCCCGCTGCTCGCCCACGTTGCTCCCCGGCTGCCCGCTCAGGCCGGTCCTCGCCACCGTGTCCAGTGGCGCCTGCACACCCGGCCGATGGCGGTGCTGATCACCTACCAGTCCATCCGGGCTCTCGCCACCTACGCCCTTGCCACCTTCATCCCCATCCTCTGGCACCTGCGTGGTGGGTCGCTCGTGTCTGGCGCGTCGATCATCACCGTCATGCTCGTCGTCGGCGTGATCGGCAACCTGTACGGCGGGCACCTCGCCGACCAGGTCGGCCGGCTCAGCGTCCTCGTCGCCTCGTCGGTCGCCACCGCCGTGCTCATCGTCCCGATCATCTACGTGCACGGCGCCTGGATGTGGGTGACGGCGGGGCCGCTCGGGATCGCGCTGTTCCTTGCCACGTCGTCGACCATCCTCATCGGCCAGGACATCTTCCCCGAGAACCGCTCCATGGGATCGGGCATGGCACTCGGCCTCGCCAACGGGATCGGCGCCCTGCTCGTGCTCGCCATCGGCGAGACGGTGAGCAACAGGGACCTGACAGCACCTCTCTGGGTGATCGCAGCTGTGACCGCTGCCACCGCACCCCTCGCGGCCGCCTTCCCGCGGCACCTGACCCGTCAGAATCCCGGGGGATCAACCACGAATACCAACACGACCAGTCGGGCGGCGCCCTAGCGCCTGCTCAGCTCGGTCGCGAGTGTCTCGAAGTTCGACCTGCCGCTCATGAAGCTCGCCTCGAATGCGTCGTCGCCGACAGCGGCACGGAGCTTCTCGAGACACTCTTCCTCATAGCCTGCCTCCGGAGTTCCCCATTGTCCCCCGGCCGTGTCCCGGGTCCCCCGAGCGGCACCGAGGATCTCGGCGCCCTCGTCCCAGCGCTCGTCCTCGGTGAGGATGCAGGCGATGCCGAGGAGGGCGTACGAGACGCCGAAGAGGTCTCCGCGTCGTCGCGCGACGCGTAGAGCCTCGTCGAAGAACGAGCGAGCTTGTTCGAGCTCATGCTGCTGCCACAACACCCAGCCCAGGTTCACCAGGGGATGGTGCAAACGGCGCGGTGGGAGCTCCTCGTTGATCTCGATCGCGGCTTCGAGGTGCAGGCGGGCGGCGGCGAGATCGCCTTGCACGAGCTTGCGGTTCCCAGCGTTGTTGTGCAGCGTACCCTGCAGGTCGCGATCGCCTGCTTCGACGGCGGCGTTGATCGCTTCATCGAACAAGTCGTCCGTCACCGACGGATCGACGGTGTCTGCGCAGAGGAGGTAGAAGAGGAGGCTGGCTGCCCGCGTTTCGGGGTCGCCGAGCCTTCTCGCGCGCTCCACACCCTCGCGGCCGGGCGCCAATCCGTCGTGCGGACGGCCGGCCCACCAACAGGCGGTGGCTCGACAGAAGAGGGCGTCCAGCAGCAACTCCTCGTCGTCGAACGTCCTCGCGAGATCAACTGCCTTCTCGCTGAACATGAGAGCGCGCTCCTCCTCGAGGCTCGAGGCGTTCAAGCAGGCCGAGGCCATGGCGTAGGTCTGGAGATGAAGGTGCTCCTCGGCGAGCGGGCTCTCGATCGCCGACCACACGAGCTGGCGCGAGCGCGGCCGCAGGTTCGTCCACACTCGAGGCGAGGCCTTGCCGAATCGCAGCAGGCTCTCGACGCCATCCGGCTGTGTTGCTGCGAATTCCATGGCGCGCGCGACGTTGGGCTCGTCGAGCTCGAGGCGCTGCAGCCACATGGCTTGATCCCCGCCGCTGAAACGGTCACCGAGCTCCTCCATGAAGGCAAGGAAGTGGTCGGCGTGCAGACGTGCGGTTCGCTCAACTTCGGGCTCCCCACACTCGACCAGCTCCTCGGCGGCGTACTCACGGATGGTCTCGAGCAATCGGTAACGGAGGCTCCTCCCGCGTCGCTCCGTGGTGACAAGGCTCTTGTCGACGAGGGAGCCAATGAGATCCGCGACCTCGAGTCCCTCGAGCGCACCGAAGCCGCACACGTCCTCGGCGGCATCGAGGTCGAATCCGGCGACGAAGATCGACAGCCGACCGAGCAACGTACGCTCGGAGGCTGTGAGCGCTGAGAACGACCACCTGACGGTCGCCCTCAGCGTCCGCTGGCGCTCCGGCGCGTTACGGCTCCCTCCGGTGAGGAGTCGGAAGCGCTGATCGAGACGTGCCTCGAGCGTCTCGAGCGACAGAGACGGGAGCCGGGCGGTGGCAAGCTCGATCGCGAGGGGCATCCCGTCCAGCCTCCGGCAGATGGAGGCGAGCAGCGAGGCATTCGTCTGGTCGAGGTCGACGGACACTCCTTGCGAGCGGGCACGGTCGAGCAGGAGCGCGACGGCATCGGACTCACGCGGATCGGAATCCTGATCCTCCTCGTTCGGAACGGTCAGCGACGGCACCCGGTAGATGGTCTCCCCGGCGACCCCGAGGGGTTCCCGGCTGGTCGTGACGAGGTGCACGTCCGGCGCACGGCTCAAGAGCGTGTCGGCGACCTTCGCGCACCCACCGACGAGGTGCTCGCAGCTGTCGAGGATGACCAGTGCCCGCTGCGGCGCAAGGGCTGAGGCGAGCCTGTCGAGCGAAGGGTCGTCATCGAGTGACAGGCCGAGCGCAGTGGCGATAGCGGTCGGCAGGGCGACCTCGTCGTCGAGATCGGCCAGTTCGACGAGCCAGACCCCGTCTCCCGTCCCGTCGAGCATGTCCGCCGCCACTTGCAATGCGAGTCTCGTCTTCCCGGAACCGCCGGGACCTGTCAGGGTGACGAGGCGTTTCGCAGCGATGAGGTCTCGAACGTCGGCAAGCTCGCGTGCGCGCCCGATGAAGGTCGTGAGCTGTTGAGGCAGGTTGTTCGGGAGGGCAGGGTTCTCGAGAGACCGGAGAGGTGGGAAGTCGCTCGGCAGTCCCGACCCGTCGAGCTGGAAGATGTGCTCAGGTCGGCCGAGGTCCTTCAGCCGATGATGTCCGAGATCCGTGAGGCTCGTGGCTTCCGGCAGCGCATCCCGTACGAGCACGGCCATGCTCTCGGACAGGAGGACTTGGCCTCCGTGCGCGGTGGCCGCGATCCGCGCTGCCCGATGGATTTCGAGCCCGACGAGACCGCTCGTCGTGCGCTCCGCCTCGCCGGCATGAAGCCCCATACGCACTCTGATCCCGCCGTCGGTGTGCTCAGCCAGGAAAGCCCGCTGCATCTCGAGGGTCGCGGCCACCGCGCCGCGGGGCGAAGGGAAGATCACGAAGAACGAGTCGCCCTGTGTGTCGATCTCTTCTCCGCCGTGCCGGGCCGTTGCTGACCTCGTGGCGTCCCTGTAGAAGTCGAGCAGACGCGCATAGCGGGACTCGCCGACGCGGCTCAGCAGGGCGGTCGAGCCCTCGATGTCCGACATGAGGAAAGCGAGCGTCTCCGTGTCGCGAGTCTACGAAACGAACGCTCGGGACCCGTGAGAAGGCTCAGTTCCTCGACGGCTCCCAGAAGTCGAGTCGTTCCAGAGTCACGAAGCCCATGCGTCGGTACACGGGATAGCCCACCTCGCTCGCCGAGAGCCATGCCCATCCGGCGCCGCGCTCCAAGCCGTCGCGGATGGCGAGCGCCGTCACCGCCGAGCCGCAGCCGCGCCCACGGTGATCGGGGAGCGTCGCGACGCTGAACACGCCGACGCACTCACCTGTCGTCACGCTGAGGGCGGTGCTGACGGGTTCACCGCTCACCTCACCGACGTAGCAGCGAATCTCCGGAGCCCGGAGCACCTCAGGACTGATCACAGCCCGATAAGCAGCCTCCTCCCGGACGACCTGTCCACCGGCGGCGACACGAGCGTGCAGCCCGCCCTCGTCCGGCGCGAGCTGGCGCAAGGTGAGACCTTCCACCTCGAGCGCCCGAGCAACCAGTCGGTCGTCCTCGAGGACCATGAGCGGCTCTCCAGGCACGCGGGCGAGTCCGCGCTCCCTGGCGATCTCGTCCACCTCGAGGGGCCATCCAGGTCGCAGCTGCATGCAGTGCGGCACACCTGCTCGACGCACCTCATCGAGCAGGCGGCCAAGGGCGCCGGGTTCCACGTCGCGTGCCACCCCCCACACTCCGTTGAAGCCGCCGAGCCTGGCGCCGGTCACGACGCCGAGAGCACCTCCTTCCCGTTGTACCCACGCGCCGGCACCGATTGAACGAGGAGCTCCCAGGCGCGGACGTGGGCACGGGCGATCTCGTCGCCGGTGGGGCTCATCGTCGCAGGCTATAGCTGCCGCGAGAGGGGGAGCGGGGTCAACCGACGGGTAGCTCGTCTCCGGGGTCGAGCGTGGGAGCGTGGACGGCCACGGTCTCGGGGTACTTGAGCCCCGCACCGGTGTTGAGCACGACCGCGAGCTCGTCACCGCGGAGCCAACCCGACTCCCGCAGCTGCCTGACAGCGCTGAGGCAGGCCGCACCTTCCGGGCACATGAACAGGCCCTCCATCTCGCCACAGAGGAGCTGGTCCCCGACGAGGGAAGCGTCCTCCACGCTGACGGCCGTACCTCCGCTCGAGTAGAGCGCATCCAGCACCAAGAAGTCGCCGAGCGCCTTCGGCACGTTGATGCCGTACGCGATCGTGTGCGGGTTCTCCCACGGCTCGCTCGTGGCAGCCCGGGCTTCGAAGGCCTTCACGATCGGTGCGCAGCCGATCGCCTGGACGGCGACCATCCGCGGCAGCGAGCCCGACACCCAGCCGAGGTCCAACAGCTCGGCGAAGGCCTTGTGCATCCCGATCAGCCCGACCCCTCCACCCGTCGGGTAGACGACCACCTCCGGAAGACGCCATCCGAGCTGCTCGGCGATCTCGTAGCCCATCGTCTTCTTGCCCTCGATCCGGTACGGCTCCTTCAGGGTGGACACGTCGAACACGTCGTCACGGCGCCTGGCGAGGTCGGCCACCATCCGCCCGGCATCGCCGATGTGGCCCCGGACGAGCGCGAGCCGAGCACCCGCCGCCACGCACTCCGCCCGGGTGATCGCCGGCGCGTCCGTCGGCATGACGATATGGCTGCGCAGGCCGGCCCGCGCGGCATACAGCGCCCAGGCCGCCCCGGCGTTGCCGTTCGTCGGCATGGCTATCTGCTGCACTCCGAGCTCTCGAGCCCGTGAGACGCCGACGGCTGCGCCTCGGGCCTTGAACGATCCCGAAGGCAGCAGCCCTTCGTCCTTCACGACAAGTCGGGTCATGCCGAGAGAGCGGCCGAGCCGCGCCAGCGGCGACAGCGGAGTCATCCCCTCTCCGAGCGACACGACCGAGGACTCCTCCCGCACCGGCAGCACCTCGTGGTAGCGCCACAACGACGGCGCACGCCCGCCGAGCTCCGCCGGTGTCACCAACTCGGCCGCCTTCTCGAGGTCGTAGCGCACCAGCAGCGGAGCGCCACAATCGCACAGGTTGGTCAGGCGGTCCGGGTCGTGCGTAACGCCACAGCGGGGGCACTCGAGCCGGTCGAGCGACGAGAAGAGCCGGCCCTCGGTCATTGACCGAGGCGTCCGTCGATCCGCTCACGCAACAGGTCGACGTGGCCCATGTGCCGGGCATACTCCTCGATCTGTCCCACCAGCACCTCGCGGAGAGAGATGCCACCTCCACCACTGCCATGGTGGTTGTGGGGGTCGTCGGCGGTGACGTCGAGGCTCTCGGCATCGGCGACGACCTGCTCGGCGAAGACCACCTCCGCACGCCAGGCGTCCCATGCCTCGGCCACGACGCGGGGATCGGGAAGGGCGTCGTCGAAATCGCCGTCACGGTTCGTCTCCGAACAGAACAGCCGGGGCACGTCCTGTCCGGCCATGAGCACCCGGAACGTCGCACGCTCACCTTCTGCGAGATGCCGCACGATCCCGAGGAGCGACATCGTCGACGGCTCGACGGCTCGCCGCGCCATGGCGTCGGCGTCGAGGCCGGCACACTTCAGCTCCAACGTGAGGCGCTGGCGGCGCAGTGCCTCGACCAAGGTCGTGCGCTCGTCGCCGAGGTGTGGTCCGTGCTCCCGCGGGTCGTCGTCAGACGGCTTGCCGTCGGCGGTGAACATGTCGGCTCGCCTCGTGGTCGCCATGGCGACATTCTCGCAGCCGGCGGCTCATGTCCACCAAGGCGGGGCCGACGAGCGGGCGATACCGTGGTGCGCGAGCAGAGGAACAGGAACGCACGCCCCATGCCACGTGAGCTGATCGCGACCGATCAGGTGCTCGCCTTCCTGGGCGAGACCCCTTCGCAGTTCGCCTCGTCGCTCGAGGCGTTCATGACACAACGCCGGCGGTTGCTCGAGGTGCTGGCTCGGCTCTCGCCGGATGGCTGGACGCGAAGCGCCACGGTGCTCGGTGGCGGCAGCCCGCTCGCGCTGACCGTCCATCGGTATGCGAGCCGCCTCGCTCGTCACGAGCGGACTCACTGGAGGCAGTTGGCGAAGACGGCGGCCTCCCTGCCGCAGGGCTGAGCTCCGGGCGGCTACGCCGCATTGGCGTCGCGGATGACGGCGACCAGATCGGTGGCGTCGATCACAAGGTGATCCTCACCGCCGACCCGGAGCTCGGTGCCGGAGTAGCGCGGGTAGAGCACGGTGTCTCCCGGCGTCACCTTGATGAGCTCCTCGTCGTCACCGATGGCGACCACGATGCCGCGCTGCGGCTTCTCCTTGGCGGTGTCCGGGATCACGAGCCCGCTCGACGTGACGCTCTCGTCCTCGAGCACCCGGATGAGCACCCGCGCTCCGAGCGGATGAACGCTCTCGGCCATGTCTGTCTCCTCTTCTCTTGCTGACTTTCGTCTTTCCTGTTGTCTTGTCGCTCTTGCGGTCAGGCTCGTCTCAACCCCAGCAGGCGGTCGATCTGAGCCTGGTCAAAACCGACCACCGGTCTCCCGTCGATCTCGATCACGGGCACGCCGATCCTCCCGGTGCGCCGTACGAGGTCGTCGGCGGCCCTCGGGTCCCGGGAGACGTCGACCTCCTTGAACGGCACGCCACGGCTGCGCAGGTAGCCCTTGGCGCGTTGGCACCACGGGCAGGTGGGAGTCGTGAACACGAGGACCCGGTGGCGGGTCGCCGTCGGCTGAGAGCTCATCGCTGCTCCTTCGCGATCCGGCTGTCAGGCGCCGTGGGGCACGTGGCGGAGCCGCTCCCCGAAGAGCGGTGCGAGCAGGCAGAAGTCGAAGGCGCCCGCTGCCAGCGGCACGAGACCGACGGCTGCCAACGTCCACCAGCCGCCGGCGACGGCAACACCGAGCCAGGCGCCGAGCCCGACGAGCACGAGACCTGCGATCCCTCGAGCGAGGCGGCCGGCGCTGCTCTCCATGAACTGGACCAATCTCATCAGATCACCTCCGAGTATGATACCCCCAGGGGTATCTGCAGATTAGCAACCACGCGGGGCCCTGCGGGATTCCCGGAGGAGGCGGAGGGGCCGGAGGTCCCGAGGCTGCCGGAGTCAGGAGGGGCTGCTGGTGGCGGTCTCGGGATGCGACGCGCGGCGCTCGATCGACCGTCCGGCGCCGCCGGGCTTGGTGGCGGTGCCGATGTAGAGGTACCCGAAGGGGCGGAGGGGGAGTGGGCCGGTCATCTCGTCGTTGCGCACCTCGTCGAGAACGAATCCCGCCTCTTCCACGATCCGATCGATCTGCCGGTCGAGGTGGCAGCCGGCTGCCAGCCGGCGCTGGAGCGGGTTCAGCCGGCGCTGCCAGCGGGCCACCGCCGGGACGGGAGAGAGTCCGTGCTCCAGGAAGTGAAAGGTGCCGCCGGGCCTGAGCACCCTGAGCAGCTCCTCGAGTGCCCGGCGCGGGTCGGGGATCGTGCACAGCGTGAAGGTCGACACGGCGGCATCGGCCGACGCCGTCTCCAATGGGAGCTGCTGAGCGTCGAGCCCGACCACTTCGACCGGGACCCGGGCAGAGCCGATCCGCTTGGCGGCGAGGCGGGTGGCGACCGCCGAGGGCTCGACGGCCAAGACCTTCGTCACCGCCGGGGGGTACAGCGCAAGGTTCAGTCCGGAGCCGAACCCGACCTCGACGACCTCACCCGACGTCCCTGCCACCACCTCCTCCCGGAAGCGGCGGATCTCACGGTTGTCGAGGGCGAAGTCGGCCGCTCGTGGTACGACCCTGTCCCTCCAGATGCCCATGCCCACATCATCGCAGTCCAGGGCCCCGGCGGTTGTGGCGGCGCCTCGAGGTGAGGCGCCGGCGAGCGCTGCTCAGTAGCTGAAGCGGTCGGCAGCCGCCTGCGCCGAGGTCCCTCCGCCTGTGGTCACCGTGACGTCCACCGTGCCCGAGCCCTTCGGCGAGACGACCACGATCCTCGTGGCCGAGACGACCTTTCGGATCCGCGCCTTCTCCGGCCCGAAGCGGACCGCCTCCGGCGCCACGAGGTCTCTGCCGATGATCGTGACCATCGTCCCACCGGACGCCGGACCCGTCATCGGGAGCACTCGCGTGACTGCCGGTGTTGGCGCGTAGCCGGCGACGAAGGCCTGGTAGTCGAAGGAGATGTCGGTGTAGTCGCCGCCTCCCACGCAGTAGCCGGCGGGGTTGCAGGACACGGAATCGACCTCTGCGTTCCCTCCGGCGTTGAGCTTGCCGCTGCGCGGGACCTCCTTCGCGTTGTGCCAGGTGCCGTTCACCTCGTTGACGACGAAGGCCTGCTGGACGAGGAAGCTCGACCAGTAACCGCCGCCCGCCACGCAGTTGCCTGCAGAGCTGCAGGACACCGAGCTGACGAAGGCGTAACCGCCTGCGTTCAGCTTTGCCGTGCGCGGCACCTCGACGGCCTCCTGCCAGGTGCCGTCGACCTCGTCGACGACGAATGCCTGCAGGTTGCCCGAGCTGTCCGCGTAGTAGCCGCCGGCCACGCAGTTGCCGGAGGAGGTGCAAGCGAGCGAGTCGACCGCCGCGCTCGCGCCCGCGTTGAGCGTCGCCGTGCCCGGAAGCTCCTCGGCGGTGCCCCACGTGCCGCCGATCTCCTCATCGACGAAGGCCTGGAGGCCGCCCGCACCGTCCGTGTAGTACCCGCCGGCTGAGCAGTTGCCTGCGGAGGCGCAGGAAACGTCGTAGGCGTCCGCGTTGCCGCCCGCGTTGAGCGAGGCCACTCCGGGGAGCTCCGTGGCGATGCCCCAGGTGCCCTTGACCTCGGTGACGACGAAGGCCTGGTAGTGGCCAGAGGAGTCCTCGTAGCTGCCGACCGCGGCGCAGTCGCCGGCAGACGTACACGAGACCGAGGTGACCGTGGCGCTCCCGCCGGCGTTCAGCGTGGCGGTGCCCGGCACCTCCTCGGCTGTTCTCCAGCTCCCGTCGACCTCGTCGGCGAGAAAGGCCTGGACGGCGCCGGCGGCGTCGGTGTAGAAGCCGCCCGCCGAGCAGTTGCCGATGGAGGGGCACGAGAGCGAGTTGACCTCGGCACCGCCGCCGGCGTTGAGCGCCGAGGTGCCCGGAACCTCCTCGGCGCCTTGCCATGCTCCCTTGACGTCGTCGACGACGAAGGCCTCGAGGCCGCCCGCGCGGTCGGTGTAGTACCCCCCGGCGGCGCAGCTGCGAGCGAACCTGCAGGAGACGGAGTTGACGGCGGCAGTGCCGCCGGCGTTGAGGGCCCCCGAACCGGGGACCTCTTCGGCGCTACCCCAGACTCCCTTCACCTCGTTCGCGACGAAAGCCTGGAGGCGGTTCAGCCGGTCGTCGACGTAGCCACCCGCGGCGCAGTCACCCGCGGACGTGCACGAGACCGAGGACACCGCCGCAAGCCCGGTCGCGTTCGACGTCGCCGTGCCGGGGAGCTCCTCTGCATGTCCCCAGCCTCCGACGGAGCCCGAGCCGGTCGCTGCGAGATGCGATGGCGACGAGGCGGACCCGGCTCCAGCCGGACCGGCGAGCTGCGCCATGCAGAGCTGGAGAGAGGCCAACGCCGCGAGGGTGGTCCCGACTCGCCTGATCGCACCCACCGGCGAACCTCAGCCGGCGGTTCTCAGCTGCCTGAGCACAGCCAGCTCGTCGGCCGACGGTGGCACCGTCCGAGAGAGATCCTCGGCGACCTTGAGGTCCCAGCCGGTTGCGACACGCACGTCTTCCACCTCAACCCCCGGGTGGACGTGGGTGAGCTCGAGCTCGAGCGTCCCGGGGTGGGGAGCGAGGAGACCGAGATCGGTGATGACGAGGCTCGGTCCCCTGCCTGTCAGCCCGAGGCGGTCGCGGTCGCCGGCACCGGAGCCATGTCCGACCGAGGTCACGAAATCGACCTCGGGGACGAAGCTCCGCCTGCTCTGGCGCATGACGATGACGGTCTCCCGGCAGGAGGCTGCGATCTCGGGTGCACCGCCGGCACCGGGCAGTCGGACCTTCGGCTCGTCGTAGGACCCGATCACCGTCGAGTTCAGGTTGGCGAAACGGTCGATCTGCGCCGCGCTCAGAAAGCCGATGTCGATCCGGCCCCCCTGCAGCCAGTAGTTGAAGATCTCCGGCACCGAGACGACGGCGTCGGCCGTCTCGGCGAGCTCGCCGTCCCCGATCGAGAGCGGCAGGTGGACCGGTTTGGCGCCGATGGTCCCCGACTCGTAGATGAGGACGAGGCCCGGAGCGTGTGTGCGCTTGGCGAGGTTGGCGGCTGTCGAGGGAAGCCCGATCCCGACGAAACAGACCGCCCCGTCGGTGAGCACGCGTGAAGCCGCCACGGACATCATCTCGTCCGCTGTGTACGCGACGGCCCGGTCTGCCTCCTCGGCAAGCTCCCCGACGCTGCGCCCCATCTCAACCGACCTCATGCTCTTGGGTCCTTCATGTCCGTCATACGAACAAACATGCGGGTTGCGAACAAGCATGGGGGAGCGGTGTATCGTCTGTCAAGGTGAAAGTGGCGTTGCGAGAAGGCTGCCATGGCTGAGCTCATGTCGCTCGAGGACGCTATCGAGCGCTACGTCTCCGACGGTGACTGCGTGGCGCTCGAGGGTTTCACCCACCTCATCCCCTTTGCCGCCGGCCAGGAGATCATCCGGCAGGGCCGCCGGGACCTCACCCTGGTCCGCCTGACGCCGGACGTCCTCTTCGACCAGATGATCGGGGCCGGTTGCGCGTCCAAGCTCGTCTTCTCCTGGGGCGGCAATCCCGGCGTGGGATCGCTGCACCGGTTCCGGGACGCGATCGAGAACGGCTGGCCCGTCCCCCTCGAGATCGACGAGCACAGCCACGCCGGTCTCACGAACCGGTACGTGGCCGGGGCGTCCGGCCTCCCCTTCGCGGTGCTCCGCGGCTATGCCGGCACGAGCCTCGCCCAGCACTCGGGCACCATCTCGACAGTCACCTGTCCCTTCACCGGTGAGCAGCTCGCAGCCGTGCGGGCAGTCAACCCCGATGTCGCCGTGATCCATGCTCAGCAGGCAGACCGTGACAACAACGTCGGTCTCTGGGGCATCACCGGCGTGCAGAAGGAGGCCGTGCTGGCCGCCCGGCATGCGGTCGTGACCGTGGAGGAGGTCGTCGACGAGCTCACCCTCGGCGTGGGCGGGATCGTGCTCCCGTCCTGGGTGGTCGATGCGGTGTGCGTGGTGCCGAAGGGCGCGGCGCCTTCCTACGCGCTCGGCTACTACGACCGCGACAACGCCTTCTATGAGGAGTGGGATGGGATCAGTCGGGAGAGGGAGGGTTTCGCCGCCTATCTCGACGAGAACGTGTACCGTGCGCCCGTTCGTGCGGTGCGGGAGACCTGATGACAGCCGGGACGGGACGGGTGTGACCGGGAAGTCGCGATGAGCGTCGTCGGGCGGGTTCCCGTCGAGGGCGGCGGCGAGCTCGCGTACCGCCTCGACGGGTCGGGCAGCTCCCGGACCGGACCGTGGCTCGTCCTCTCGAACTCGCTCGGGACGGACATGTCGATGTGGGATCCGCAGATGGTGGCACTCACCGGTCACTTCACGGTGCTCCGGTACGACCAGCGGGGCCATGGCGCCTCCGACGCCCCGGCCGGGGCGTACTCGATCGCTCGGATGGGGCAGGACGTGGTCGCCCTCCTCGACCACCTCGGTGTGGAGAGCGCTAGCTTCCTCGGCCTCTCGCTCGGTGGCATGGTCGGGATCTGGTTGGCGGCCCACCATCCGGACCGGCTCGACCGTCTCGTCCTCGCCTGCACCGCTGCCGAGCTCCCGCCCGCCTCCGCCTGGGAGGAACGCGCCGCCAAGGTGCGCGCCGAAGGGACCGCCTCGCTCAGCGGCACCCTCCTCGGCCGTTGGTTCACGAGCCGCTTCCTCGGTGAGCGCCCCGACGTCGCGGTGGCCTTCACCGCCATGGTCTCGTCCTGTTCGGACGAGGGCTATGCCTCCTGTTGCGAGGCCATCGCGGCGTGGCAGGGGCGCGACCTGCTCGGGCGCATCGACAAGCCCACGCTCGTCGTGGCGGGCAGGGCGGATCCCGTCAGCACTCCCGCGACGGCGCTCGAGCTTGCGGGTGACATCCCCGGCGCCGGGCTCGCGGTCCTTGCCGGGGCATCGCACCTGGCCAACGTCGAGCGGAGCGAGGAATTCACCGGCGCCGTCCTCGCCCATCTCGCCGGCTTCGGCTACGAGCGCGGCCTCGAGACACGGGCGGCGGTGCTCGGCAGGGACTACGTGGCCGCGGCCGTCGCGCGGGCGGAGGCTCCCGGCGCCTTCAGCTCCTTCCAGCGCTTCATCACCGAGGCGGCATGGGGAGGCGTCTGGTCTCGGGCGAGCCTCGATGTCCGCACCCGGCGGCTCGTGACCCTGGCGCTGCTGGCCGGTCTCGGGCGGCTCGAGGAGTTCGCGCTGCACGCCCGGGCAGCACTCCAGTCCGAGGGCGCGGACCGGCTCGACGCCGAAGAGATCGGTGAGGCTTTGATCCACGCGGCCGTCTACGCCGGCGTGCCGGCGGCGAACGCCGCCTTCTCCCGCCTCAACGAAGTCGCCGCCTCGCTCGAGCACCCCTAGCGCGGCACGGCAGCCTTTTCTGCGTCAGACTCTTCTTGTAGAGTGTTCGACAGTTGAATGGTAGTGCGCTATGCGAACATGTTGCAGTTCAGGATCTCCGTCAAAGGACCGGCCCCGGCACAGGGGAGGGGGAACAGTGAGTACCAAGGATGAGTCTTCGACAGGGCTGACCGACAAGCCGGCTGGACTGGCTGCAGAGGCCCGGAGTGCCCTGTCCCGCCGGGACTTCCTGAAGGCGACCGGCGCGGGCGCGTTCGCCGTCGCAGGAGGCGGCCTGCTCGCCGCCTGCGGGTCGAGCGGTCTCAAAGGAGCGGGCGGGGCGAACACGAAGGAGATCGTCATCGGCTACGTGAGCCCGCAGACCGGGGCACTTGCCGAGTTCGCCACCCCGGACAACTTCGTGCTCGGCAAGATCCGGCAGACGAGCGCGTACAAGAACGGCTTCAGAATCGGCAACAAGACCTACAAGGTGAAGATCATCGAGGTGGACAGCCAGTCCGACCCGAACCGGGCCTCGGAGGTTGCCAAGCAGCTGATCCTCAACCAGCACGTCGACATGGTCGTCACGAGCTCGGCTCCCGAGACGACGAACCCGGTCGCCGGTGCCTGCGAGTCCGAAGGCGTGCCCTGCATCGCAACGGTCGTGCCCTGGGAGTCGTGGTACGCGGGCCTCGGGGGCGACCCGCTCAAGCCGACGACGACGTTCAAGTACAACTCCATGTTCTTCTTTGGCGTGCCCGAATTCGCCGGCTGCTTCATCCCGATGTGGAGGCGCATCAGCAATGACGGCGTCGTGGCCGAGATGTTCCCGAACGATGCCGACGGCAATGCCTTCAGGGCGGCCTGGCCGGGGATCATCAGGAGCATCCACTACACCCCGGTCGACGGCGGCGCGTACACCGACGGCACGACCGACTACACGTCGATGATCTCGCTCTTCAAGCAGAAGAACTGCGAGATCTACATGAACTGCCCGCTCCCACCGGACTTCAACACGTTCTGGAAGCAGGCTTCCCAGGAGGGCTACAAGCCCAAGCTGGCGACGGTCGCAAAGGTGCTGCTGTTCCCGCCGGACGTCGTCGCGCTCGGCTCGCTCGTGAACAACATCGCCACCGACTCCTGGTGGAGCCCGTTCGTGCCCTACAAGTCCTCCCTCGACGGCCAATCGGCGTCGAGCTTGACCGAGGACTACCAGTCGGCGACGGGGCAGCAGTGGACCCAGGCGATCGGCTCGACCTACTCGCTCTTCGAGGTCGCGAAAGAGGTCTTCTCGCTCGCGAGCGATCCGCACGACCGTCAGGACGTGGCCGACAAGCTGTTCAAGGTCGACTACGAGGGCATCTGCGGCCCGATCAACTTCGGCAAGGGGCCGGCGCCGGGCGTCGGGATCATCGAGCCGGTCGGGGTTCAGTGGAAGCCGGGCCGCTCCGGCAAGTTCACCGACTTCCACTACGCGATGTACGTCGTCGACAACAGCCTCAACAAGAACATCCCGGTGAACGCCACGCTCGATCCGACGAACGCCTAGGAAGCGATGCAGAACCTGGGCGCCGACCGCACCACCGACAATTCCGTCGGCTCGGTCGGCGGCGCTCAGGCCGTGTCCGGGAAGAGCCCGATCCTCGAGCTGTCGGGTATCACCAAGCGCTTCGGCCGCGTCGCCGTAGCCGACGACCTGAGCCTGTCCGTCGCACGGGGCGAGAGGCTCGGGGTGATCGGGCCGAACGGCGCCGGCAAGACGAGCCTCTTCGGCCTCATCTCGGGTGACCTCGAGCCAGACGCCGGCCAGGTGAGCTTCGACGGCCACCCGATCGGAAAGCTCGACGCCGCCAAGCGCTGCCGGCTCGGGATCGGGCGGACGTACCAGGTGCCGCGGCCCTTCGAGAAGATGACCGTCTTCGAGAACGTGCTGCTCGCCGCCCAGGCCGGCGCCGGACTCGAGAAGAGGGCGGCGCACGGGCACGCGTTCGCCATCCTGGAGGAGACCGGACTCGCCCGCCTCGCGAACCAGCCCGCCGGAGCACTCGGTCTCCTGCAGCGCAAGAGGCTCGAGCTCGCCCGCGCCCTCGCCACCCGGCCGGTCCTCCTCCTTCTCGACGAGGTGGCGGCCGGCCTGACGGACCCGGAGGTGGACGAGCTCATCGGCATCGTCGATGCCGCCAGCACCGGCGAAGGCGAGCTCGCCATCGTGTGGGTCGAGCACGTCGTACGGACCCTTCTTGCGACCGTCGACCGGCTCGTCTGCCTGGACCGTGGCCACGTCCTCGCCGACGGCGCCCCGGCTTCGGTGATGGCCGATCCGAGGGTGAAGGAGATCTACCTCGGGAGCGAGATGGAGCTCTCCGGGCACGTCGGAGGGCGGGGCAGGCCGGGCGAGAACGAGGAGATCGGCGACATCGGCCAAGCGGGCCAGGCGGCCGCGGCGAGGCGATGAGCGCCCTCCTCGAAGTCAGCGACCTGTCGGTCCACCACGGCCAGCTCGAGGCCGTCCGGTCCGTCGACCTCACCGTGACGGCAGGCGAGATCGTTGCCATGATCGGCGCGAACGGAGCCGGTAAGTCGACTCTCCTCCGCACGATCGCCGGCCTGCACACCCCCTCGCGGGGCACGATCCACTTCGACGGCAGGGACGTGACCGGGCTCCCGGTTCACGCCCGGGTGGCTGCCGGCATCGCCCTCGTGCCCGAGGGACGGCACATGTTCGGCTCGCTCAGTGTGGAGGACAACCTCATCGCCGGCGCCTACTCGCGCCGGCGCGGCCCGTGGACGGTCGACAAAGTCGTCGAGCTGTTCCCATGGATCGGCGAGCGCCGCCGCCAGCAGGCGTGGCAGCTCTCCGGCGGCGAGCAGCAGGCGGTCGCGATCGGGCGGGCGCTCATGTCGAACCCGCGCCTCCTCCTCCTTGACGAGCTCTCGCTCGGCCTCTCTCCGATCGCTCTCGGTCGCATCTATGCCGTGCTCCCCGAGCTCGTCTCCGCCGGTCTCGGCGTCCTCCTCGTCGAGCAGGACGTCGCGCAGGCCCTTTCGGTCGCGGCCCGCGTCCACTGCCTGCTCGAGGGACGCCAGAGACTCTCCGGGAGACCCAGCGAGCTCTCCATGTCCGAGATCGAGGCCGCCTACTTCGGGACCGGGCGGGCGGCCGCCAGTGTGGGGGAGGCCCAGTGACCATCCTGAACGACATCATCCAGGGGATCCTCCTCGGAGGCCTCTTCGCTCTGTTCGCCTGCGGTCTCTCGCTCATGTTCGGCGTGATGGACGTGATCAACCTGGCGCACGGAGACGTGGCGGTGGCGGGCGTCTACCTCGCCGTCGTCCTCATCCCCGCCTCGCACATCCCCGCGCTCTGGATCTTCGTCCTCGTCGTGCCCGCCTTCATGATCGGTGGCTATCTGGTGCAGCGCTACCTGCTCCAGCCGAGCCTCGACTCGGGGGCGATCACGACGCTCCTCGTCACGTTCGGCCTGTCGATCGTGCTCGAGAACGTCCTGCTGGAGGTCTTCACGGCCAACAGCTACTCACTCAACGTGGGCTCGCTCGTCTCGAGCTCCTGGCAGGTCTCGAGCCAGATCTCCGTGCCGTATCTCGATCTCGTCATCCTCGGGGTGGCGATCGTCGTGCTCGTGGCGCTCCAGCTCTTCCTCGTGAGGACGCGGACGGGCCGGCTCGTCCGCGCCGTGGCTGACGACAGGGAGGCGGCCGAGCTCGTCGGGGCGAACTACCGGCACCTCTTCGCCGTCGCCGCCGCTCTCGCCTTCGGCACGGTCGCCTTCGCCGGCCTCGCGCTCGGCGCGTACACCCAGGTCAGCCCGACAGCCGGCCCGACGTACCTGCTCTACGGCTTCGAGGCGGTCGTCATCGGCGGGCTCGGATCCCTCTGGGGCACCTTGGCCGGCGGCCTCGTCCTCGGGGTCGCCACGACCCTCGGGTCCCAGGTCGACCCGAACCTCGGCTCGATGCTTCCCCATCTCGTCTTCCTGTTCGTGCTGGCCGTCAGGCCGCGCGGGTTCTTCCCGAAACGAGCCGTCACATGAGCGACCTCGCTCTCAGGCCAGAGCGGGTCGCAGCCGAGCCGGTCTTCGTCGTGAGCCGCTCCCGCAGGCCGGCCTCCTGGGCCGGCGTGCTCGGCATCGTCCTCGTGGTCCTCCTCGCGGTGATGCCGTACGTCGTCTACCAGTCGCTCACGAGCACCCTCGTCAACTTCTTCATCCTCGTGACGATCGCCACGATGTGGAACGCGCTGGCGGGCTACGCAGGGCTCGTCTCGGTCGGCCAGCAGGCATACATCGGGGTGGGTGCCTACGCCGTCCTCATCGCCGCTCAGCACGGGATCGAGCCGTTCGTGGCGATCTTCATCGCCGTCGGCGTCTCGGTCGTGCTCGCCTATCCAGTGTCCTTCCTCGTCCTCCGGCTGGCCGGTGCGTACTTCGCCGTCGCCACGTGGGTGCTGGCTGTCGTCGCCTACCTCCTCGTGCTGCGTTACCCCTCGCTCGGAGGGGGCACGGGCGCGCCCCTCCCGGGGCTCGGCAACATCGGGGCGACCCTGCTCGGCGCCTACACCTACTGGGCAGCCCTCGCCGTGGCCGTGCTCGCGATCGTCGCGGTGTACCTCTTGTTGCGGAGCCGTCTCGGGCTTGTGCTCACGGCAGTGCGTGACAACGAGGTGGGGGCGCGCAGCATCGGTTCGCGCGTCACCGGTGCGAAACGCATGGTCTACATGCTCGCCGCCGGCGGCTGTGCGGGGGCCGGTGCGATGATCGCCATCAGCCAGCTGAACGTCCAGCCGGGCAACGTCTTCAACGTGCAGTGGACGGCCTACATGATCTTCGCCGTCCTGATCGGCGGCCTCGGCACGATCGAGGGCCCGATCGTCGGCTCGATCGTATTCATCGTCCTGCAACAGACGCTCGCCCAGTACAACGCCTGGTACCTCATCATCCTCGGAGCTGTCGCCATGGCCATCGCGATCTGGGCGCGCAGGGGGCTCTGGGGGACCCTCGTCTCGAAGGTGCCGATCCACCTCTTCCCTGTCGGCTACTACGTCCACGCGGAACCGGGCGTGACCGAGCGGCGCGGGCTTGCTCGGCTCCTTTTCGGGCCGGCGCGGCGGGCAAAGCGCCACCCCACGGCACCGACTCCCTCCGGCCCGACTCCCTCCGGTCGCTGAGAAGGACAGGGGTGCGGACCCAGGTAGCGATCATCGGGGCCGGGCCGGCAGGGCTCATGCTCTCCCACCTCTTGGCGCGCGAAGGAGTCGAGTCCGTCGTCGTCGAGTGCCGCAGCCGCGCCTACGTCGAGGCGCGCATACGGGCGGGCCTGCTCGAGGCCTCGACGGTGGACCTCCTCGACGAGGTCGGGCTCGGCCGGCGCCTCCATGCCGAGGGCTTCGCTCACCGGGGGATCTACCTGCACTGGCCAGGAGAGCGCCACCACATCGACTTCGTCGACCTCGTCGGAAAGATGGTCTACATCTACGGCCAGACCGAGCTGACGAGAGACTTCGGGCGGGCGAGGGACGAGGACGGCCAGCTCTTGTTCTACGAGGCTACGGGCACGCGCCTCGAGGGGATCGAGTCGGACAGCCCTTCGGTCGTCTTCACGGACCCGGCCGGCCGGGAGACCCGCATCGAAGCCGATCTCATCGCCGGTTGCGACGGTTCGTTCGGCCCGAGCCGGGAGTCGATCCCGTCTTCGGCTTGCCAGACCTGGGAGAAGCACTATCCCTACTCCTGGCTCGGGGTGCTCGCCAACGTCGCACCCTCAACAGACGAGCTCATCTACTCGTGGAGTCCTGAAGGCTTCGCACTGCACTCGATGCGCTCGGAGTCGGTGAGCCGCCTCTACCTCCAGGTCGGTCCGCAGGCGAAGGTGGAGGAATGGTCCGACGACCAGATCTGGGAGGTGCTCGCACGCCGGCTCGGCGACGGCGAGGGAGGCTGGCACCTCGAGGCGGGACCGATCACCGAGAAGAGCGTGCTGCCGATGCGCAGCTTCGTCATGGCACCGATGCGGCATCACCGGCTGTTCCTCGCCGGCGATGCCGCGCACATCGTCCCCCCGACGGGCGCGAAGGGGCTCAACCTGGCGATCGCCGACGTGGCGCTCCTCTCCGAAGCGCTCGTCGCCTTCACGAAGGGGGACACCCTGCTCGCCGACGAGTACTCCGAGCGTGCGCTGCGCCGTGTCTGGCGTTGCACCCACTTCTCGTGGTGGATGACGACCATGCTGCACACGAGCGGCGATCCCTTCGAGGCAGAGCTGCAGCGGTCCCAGCTCGGCTGGGTCACCTCGAGCGTCGCCGGCGCTGCCGGGCTGGCGGAGAATTACGCAGGCCTGCCGATCGGTTACTGAGAAAGGAAGAGACGATGCGCACCACTCCGCCGTACCGTGCCGACCACGTCGGGAGCCTCCTGCGCCCAAAGAGGCTGCTCGACGCGCGTGCCGAGCACGCAGGGGGTCGCCTGCCGGCCGAGGAGCTGAAGGGGGTGGAGGACGAGGCGATCGCCGAAGCCGTCGCCATGCAGGAGGAGATCGGTCTCCAGTCGGCGACCGACGGGGAGTTCCGCCGCGCTTCCTGGCACATGGACTTCATCTACCAGCTCGGCGGCGTCACGTCCTCGAGCGAGCACATCACGGTGCGGTTCAGGAACGCGGACGGGGAGATCTCGTTCACCCCTGCGGCGCTCCGGGTCGCCGGCAAGATCAGGCTCGACAGGACCATCTTCGGCGACGCCTTCTCGTACCTCAAGTCGACGGTCAAGACGGCCACGCCGAAGCTGACGATCCCCTCGCCCTCGATGGTCCATTACCGGGGCGGCCGGGCAGCCATCGATTCATCGGTCTACCCGGACCTGGAGGAGTTCTGGGACGACCTGTCGACCGCCTACGCCGAGGAGGTCCGGCGTCTCGGCGAGCTCGGCTGCACCTATCTGCAGCTCGACGACACGAGCCTGGCCTACCTGAACGACCCCGAGCAGCGGGCCTTCGTGAAGGAGATCGGCGGTGATCCCGATCATCAGCACGAGCGCTACATCAGCCAGCTGAACGCCGCCCTCTCCGGTCGGCCCGAGGGGATGTTCGTCACGACCCACTCCTGCCGGGGGAACTTCCGTTCCCACTGGGCGGCCGAGGGCGGTTGGGACTTCGTGGCCGAGGCGCTGTTCTCCGAGCTCGACGTCGACGGTTTCTTCCTCGAGTACGACGACGCCCGCTCAGGGAGCTTCGAGCCGCTCCGCTTCGTCCCGCCGGGGAAGATGGTGGTGCTCGGGCTCGTCACGACGAAGTCGCCGCGGCTCGAGTCGAAGGACGACCTGAAGCGCCGGATCGAAGAGGCGAGCACGTTCGTGCCCCTCGAGCAGATCTGCCTGTCTCCGCAGTGCGGCTTCTCCTCGACGGTGGAGGGGAACGAGCTCACCGTCGAGGACGAGAAGGCCAAGCTCCGCCTCGTCGTCGAGACGGCGGCCGAGGTCTGGGGCTAGCCCCAATACCGTTCAGTTAAGTGGCAATGGTGTAGTTTGGGGCCGTGCCCCGCTCCGGGTGGAGGAAGCCAGCCTCAGACAGACGGCTCTCTGACCTCGTCTCTGTAGGCGT
>JAKCCH010000025.1 GCA_021838945.1 Actinomycetes bacterium | reverse complement strand
GGCAAGCTGTGCCAGTGCGGGAGACTCGAGTCGAGCGTCGTCGCCGAGCAGCGGCAGCAGGACCACACGTGGTCGCGCCGGACCGAGAGGCAGTGCCTCCGGAAGCCAGAGCGTCTCGACTCCCGCGAGCAGGACGACGTCCGGCGCGAGCTGATCCAGCACTCTGACCGCCTCGGGCGACGGCTGGGCGTCGATCGCCAGCAGGCGCCGGGACGCGATCTCCGGCAAGACGGCTGACCGGGCCGACGCGCCGACGGCCGGATACGAGAGCGCCGTGTCGAGCACGTCGACCAGGCGTGGCCGGGACGGCGAGGCACCGACCGAGTGGACCGGGAAGATCCCGTCCTCCCGTATCTCGGGCGGCCGGGTGGCCGGATTGGAGCGGTCGTCGAGGCTGACGATCGTGACGTCGGCTGTGAGCGCGAGCGCGCCGGCGACGAGACGGACCGCGTCCGCTCGCTCGCCCCAGCCCGTGCCGAAGGAGGGCGTGACGACGGCGACATGCAGGCGGCCGTCCCCAACTCCAGGCTCTCCCTCGCTCTCACCCATCGAGCCGCTTGTCGACGTTGTGAGCGAAGTCGATCATGTCGCGCCGCACGGCGCCGATCAGCCTCAGCTGGTTCGTGCCGATCTCGTCCACCCGCTTGCTGACGGCGTCGATGGCGCGCACGTTCACGCCGAGATAGTCCTGCAGCCGGGCGAAGTACGGTGCCATGACGGCCATGACGAGGCGGTGCACGATGCGCCGGACCAGCCCCTTCACACCACGGGCGGGGGGAGGGGCGAGCAGTGCACCGAGGTCCCAGTTCCGGTGCAGCCACTCGACGTGCTGGCTCTCGTGCACGAGCGGCTGGGTCGCCTCGATGAGCACCCCCTCGAAGGTCTCCGACGGGCTCCAGCTCCGCGGCGACATGCCGGCTGCCTGGCGTATCGCTGTCAGCTCGTCGACGACACGTCGAGCATCGACCGGAAGGTCTGCCATCGCTCCTCGTCCTCCTCGTTGGGTAGCCGGCAGAACGAGTCGAACCGGCCCAGGTTCGGGTTGTAGTAGGGATCGCCGTCGAGCAGGATCTCCCGCCACCTCTTGCGGAAGTAGGGGAGCTCCTTGGCGTCGTCGGTGTGCCCGCGGCTCTTCGACTCGTGATGGACGAGCTCCGCGAGCGGTGTGTACACGATCAGGTAGCCCGCTTCCCGCAGCCTCAGGCAGTAGTCGATGTCGTTGAACGCGACCGGCAACGACTCGTCGAAGCCGCCGAGGGACTCGAAGACCGACCGCCGTGACATCATGCAGGCGCCCGTCACGGCCGAGGTGTTGCGCACGACCGACACGCTCGAGAGGTAGCCGGGTCTCGTCCCGTCGAGCCCTTGCTGGATGTGCGCCGCTCCCCAGCACACACCGACGGCCACCCCGCCATGCTGGATGCTCCCGTCGGGGAACAGCAACCGGGCGCCTACGGCGCCGACCTCCTCCCGCTGTGCCTGTGCCACGAGGTGGGCGAGCCAATCGGAGGAGCAAGCCTCGACGTCGTTGTTCATGAACAACAGCACGTCTCCGCGTGCCTTGCCTGCCGCCTCGTTGTTGATCTTCACCCAGTCGAACGGGCCCGGAGCCTCGAGCAGGCGCACCCGCGGGTCTTCCGCGAGGCGGGCGGCGACGGCCTGGGTCTCCGGCAGGGCAGAGTCGTTGTCGACGAGGAGCAGCTCGAACTCGTCGTGACCGGGCGAATGAACGAAGGCTCGGTAGCAGGCGGCGAGGAGCGCCGGCTCGTCCCGGAACGGGATGATGGCGCTCACGAGCGGCCGCCCGGCGACGGCCCGGCGCACGAAGTAGCTGCCGGGCACGCGGGGATGCGAGTCCACGGTGGCCTCGATGCCACGTCGCCGTACGGCGTCCTCGACCGCTCGGCGACCCGCCTCGAATGCCCAGGGCTTGGCGTTCGGATCCCCCGACGCCGAGCCGGTGAGCGTCCGCCAGTGGTACAGGGTCTCGGGCACGTGGACGATCTCGCCGTCCCCGAGGCGCTCGGTCGCCCGCAGCATCAGGTCGTAGTCCTGGGCACCGTCGAACTCGGAGCGCAGACCCCCTACTTCGTCGAACAGGTCCCGGCGCACGACGAGGACATGGCACATGTATGCGTTCGACAGCAACAGGTCGGGGGACCAGTCGGGCTTGAAGGCCGGCATGTGGCGCCGTCCCGACTCGTCGATCTTGTCCTCGTCCGAGTACACGAGGCGCGCCGCCGGAGCGTCATCGATGACCGACGCGAGCCGGCGGAGAGCCCAGGGCGGCAGCTCGTCGTCATGGTCGAGAAACACGACCCATTCCCCACCCGCCCCGCCAACCCCCTCATTCGTCGCGGCGGAGATGCCCCCGTTCTCGGGGCGAGCCCTCACTGTGATGCGTGGGTCGACGTCCTCGATCCGGCGGAGCCTCCCCGAGAGCGCCTCGTCGCCGGAAGCATCGTCCACGATCACGAGCTCCCAGCCGGCGTAGTCCTGCAGGAGGACAGAGCCCACACAACGGTCGATCGCCCAGAGGGGAGGCCGATAGGCGGGGACGACGACCGAGAAGCGCGGCCGGGATCCCGAGGGCGCCCGCGTCGCCGCCTTCGGGAGGCCCTCGCCCGATCCGATGTGGGTCGCCTCGCCGCGCTGGCGGAGCCAGGCGTGGTACCGGGCCTCGTCGTCGGTCGCGTCCTTCGGGTACCGGGCACCCTCGATCACGGGCCGGTCGACGGCCGGCGGCACCGGCAAGCGGGCCATCTCCCACCCGATCCACTCGAACCCCTGCCACAGGCGGTTGAGATTGTGACGGTGGCGCAAGTCGTTGGTCGCCCACGACGACTCCGGGCCGAGCTCGGGTGGCGTGAAGGCCTCGTGCGGACCGCGCATGGCGACGATGGCGTCGAAGATCTTCCGCTGCTCGGGGAGCACCGCGGTGTCGCTCGCACCACTCGGACGTTCGTGGCGAAGGGAGGCGTCGAAGGGCACGGCACCTCGGTGCGCGGCGCCTTGGCTCACCCGGGTCTCGCCGCCGCTGCCGTTGTCGCTGCCGCTGCCGCTGCCGGTCTCGCTGCTCGTGCCGTTGTCGGTGCTGGCGCGCGCAGCGATCCCGAGCCCGCCCAGCCACGCCGCCACCCGAGCCCGCCATTGCTCGGGGTGCTCGAGCGAGTCCTCGAATTCTGCGACGTAGCAGGGCACCCCCGACAACCCGGTCAGGGCCAGTCGGCAGTAGCGCTCGTAGAGGGAGAGGGCGGTGGGGAGGGGGATGACGTTTCGCCGGGCGAGGGAGCGGGCAACAGCGAGCGGGTCACGGGTGACGAGGACGGCGACGATCGGCCGACGCAGGACCGTTCGCCAGAACGGCAGCAGCACAGCGGTGCGAGGGTCCTTCCAGACGACGGCCCGGTCGGGTGCCTCGAACGCCGCTTCGAAGGCGCCGGGCGCCTCGTCACCGAACCGCTCGACGAGGCGATCGAGCTCCTCCTCGACCTCGCCTGCCTCGGGTGGATCGTCCCAACTGCGGCCGAGCGCGGCGAGGATCCGGTCGGACAAGGCGAGCAGGGACCGGCTCTCGAAGTGCCCACGCTCGTTGCCCAAGCTGGCGCCCAGCAGATCGTCCTCCCGCGGCAGCACGAGACCGAGCTCGCCGAGAGCGGAGGCGGTGGCGGAGGTGCCGCTCCGATGCATGCCGACGACGAGGACGGCGTGGGGTGTCGGCACCGGTGTGGAGGGGTTGCCCGCCGTCATCGCGAACGCCTCGCCGGCCGGTCCCGACGGCTGCTCGGAATGGGTCGTCTGAGGCATGTCGGCGGCTGTGGTGATACCGCTCCGCACGGTGTGCGCGCAACTCTCACCCTGTGGCAATAGTACGCAACGAGCGTCGCGATCTGCGACGATAGGTGCGTGGAGACGTCTGCCCGATCGACAACGGCGGTACCCGGTAGTTGACGATCCCGGGAACGTCCACCGAGCTCGTCGGCAAGCGTGTCCGGTTGCGTCCGCTGCACGAGAGCGATTTCGACGAGTGGTCCGAGGTGCGGACGCGCTCGCGGGAGTGGCTGCTCCCGTGGGAGCCGCGGCCGACCGGTGCGCCGTACCCGCCGGAAGATCGTGCCAGCTTCCTCGCCCGTTGCTCCATGCGGGAACGAGAGCGGCAGCTCGGTACCGGGTACGGTTTCGGGATCTTCGCCGCGGCTCGTTTCGTCGGGGAGATCAACCTCTCGTCCATCCAACGAGGACCGTTCCAGAACGCCTACGTGGGCTACTGGGTGGACCAGCTGCAGGCCGGCCGCGGGTACGTGCCCGAGGCGTGTGTGGTGCTGTTCCACTTCGCCTTCGAGGAGCTCGGCCTGCACAGGCTGCAGATCTCGATCATCCCGAGGAACCGGCCGAGCCGGCGGGTCGCCCAGAAGCTCTGGCTGCGCGGCGAGGGCATCGCCTTGCGCTACCTCGAGATCGACGGTCGGTGGGAGGACCACGTTCGTTACGCCATCACGTCCGAGGAGTGGGCCGAGCGCCGTGACCGCTACGTGCGTCAGTGGCTCAGCGGTCCGCCGACGTTCGGGCGGTCCTCACTGCCGCTGGGACCCCGGGGGTTCTGAGCAGCTGCACGGGTTCGCGCCCGCCGGGTGACGCCGGCGGGAGCGTCGTGGCCGGTGGCACGGTCACCGCTGCTGCCTGCGTTCGTGTGGCCGGCATGGCCGCCGACCGGCCGCACGACCGCCGGTGAGTGCTTGAAGAACGCTTCGATGTCGGCCTCGTACTTGTAGTGCGGGAGCTGGTCGCCGACGGTCCGGCGCAACCGGTTCGACTGGGCGAAACGCTCGACGGCTCCTGCCGCCGTCGTCGACGGCGTGAAGCCCGCCTCTTTGATGGCCGTCGTGTCGATGCCGCGGCCGTAGCGCAGGAGGTCCTCGAGCTCGTTCGGGAACGAGAGGAGGCGCGCCCGCACGAACGGTGCGGCAGCGTGCGCCGTGAAGAAGGGCGGGAGGTGAAGACGCCGTGCCCCTGCGATGGAGGCGACCTCGCTGACGGGCAGCTTGCCGTCGCCGGCGACGTTGAAGACGCCGCGTAGCCCCGACTTCACCACGAACTCGACGCAGCGGACCACGTCGTCCTCCTCGACGAACTGGATGAGAGGGTCGAAGCCGGCGATGGACGGCATGATGCCGCGCGCCAGGTTGCGCGAGATCGGCGTGTCGATGTCGGCGCCCAACACGTTGGCGAAGCGCAGCATCGACACCGCCACACCGGGGTTGTCCACAGCGAAGTCGTGGACGTAGCTCTCGACCTCGCAGAGCGACCGCTCGACCCGGTTGCGGGGCGCCCGGCTCCGCGGCGTGTCCTCCTTGAACCAGGTGGGGTCCGCCGGGTGGGAGCCGTAGACGAGCGAGGACGACTTGACGACGATCTGACGGACAGACGAGTCGCTCGCGCCGGCGGCGGCGAGGAGGTTCATGGTTCCGATGACGTTCGTCTCGTGCAGTGCCCGACCGCTCATGCTCGACGAGTCGAGGACGAGAAACGTGTGCACGATCGTGTCCACGCCGGTGGCCCGCACGAGCCGGGAGAGCAGCGAGTAGCTGTTGTCGGCGCGGACGTACTCGGTTCGCTCGAGCTCGATGCTCGGGTGGCCGGTGCCCATGCCGAGCAGCATCTCGACGTCGTCGTCCTGCTCGAGAGCGGCTGCGACCCGACCGCCCCAGAACGTGTCCAGCCCGGTGAGGAGGATCCGTCTGCCCATTTCGATGGCTCCCGCCCCGGCCTCAGCCGAACCATATGCTGCGCCGTTTGGCGAGCATGTCGAACAGGTTCTCCTGGAGGTTCTGGCGGATCGCCTCGGCCTCGTCCATGACGCGGCCGCGCGGGTAGCGCGCGAGGCCCGGCTCGACGTCGAAGTGCACAGGGTCGAGCACGCGGAACCGGAATTTGGACGGGAGGTACATGACGGTGCCGAGGACCGGTCCGAAGACGAGGTGGTTCGCGGTGAGCGGCAGGTAGGGAAGTCGGAGCAGCCTGGCACCGGCCGAGGACTTGTAGAGGATCGGCATCGACTCCTCGGCGCCGACCGAGGCGATGGGGATGACCGGGACGCCGGCACGCATGGCAGTCTCGACGAAGCCGCCGCGGCCGAACCGTCGTAGGCGGTACCGCTCCGTCACGAGCTTGCCCGGCCCCTTTGCTCCCTCGGGGAACACGAGCGCGAGGTCGCCGTGCTCGTGGAGGATCCGGTGGGCGTTGTCCGGGTGGGCGGGCACACCGCCTCCCCGGCTCCACATGGTTCCCACGAGTGGGACGGTGCGGAACCAGTTGTCGGCAAGGCCGTAGACGGGCCGGCCCAGCTCCTGCTCGATGCCGTGCATGATCATCGGAGCGTCCGACGGGATGGCGCCCCCGTGGTTGGCGATCAGCAGCGCGCCGCCGTGCCGCGGGATCTTCTCGAGGCCCTCCCACTCGACCCGGAACCAGCGCTGGTACATCGGGGTCGTGAGCTGGCGGATGAGCCGGCGCATGTGCTCCGAACGGCCCCACTCGTCGACGTCGCCCCGTCGGGCCGGATCGGTTTGCTGGAGTCGGTCGGAGGGATCCCCGCCGGGGAACCTGAGGAGGGAGCCGATGGGGGCGTCGACCTCGCGGTCGATCTCACTCTCGATCTCGCTGCCGTTCCCCGCCTGGGGTTGCCGGGCCTTGCGGTTCGAGTTGCTCGCCACAAAGCCGATCGTAGTGGCGGGTACCGGCTGCCCCTCTACGGGACCTACGGCTGTCCGAAGGCGACGAAACCGCCCCAGTACATGGCGTAGTAGCCGACGTTGGTGCCGGTCTCGGCCGCCTGCAGGATCGTGTTGGTCCCGTACGGCCCGGATCCGATGTACATGGCCACATGGGTGATCGGCCACGGCCCGTCGTTGGCGAAGTGGTAGAAGATCAGGTCGCCGGGCTCGATCTGGCTGGCCTGGACCGGTGTGGACACCTGCCACTGCGAGGTCGCACCGTGCGCGAGCTGAACGCCGGCTGCCGCCCAGGCGAGCATCGTGAGGCCGGAGCAGTCGACGCCCTTGCGGCTCGCGCCGCCCCAGACATAGGGGACACCGATGTAGCCCTCGGCGGCCGCGACGGCTGCCTGTCCGGCGGCGTTCCTCCCTGCCGGGACGAGGGTCTGCCCGATGACGGTCGTCCCACCGCCACCCGACGAGCTGCCACCTCCGGCCGAGCCGGCCTGGCCGGCCGAGCCGGCGGCGGCTCCGGCTCCTGCCTGGTTGCCGGACGACGGGTGCGCGTCGGCGACCGCGGCTGCCGCCGCAGCTGCTGCTTCAGCCGCCGCTGCCGCAGCAGCCCGCTCGGCGGCGGCTCTTGCGGCGGCGGCCCGCTCTGCAGCGAGCTTGGCCTGGTATGCCTCGTACTCGACCATCATGTGGGCGATCTGGCCGCGCACCTGGTGGAGGATCCCGGTGATCTGAGCCGTCGCTGCCTCTGCGGCCGACCGCTCCGCCGCGATCTGGCGGACGACAGCTGCAGCCTGCCGCTCCTCCTGGCGCTGCACGTCACGCTCGGCTGCGAGGCGGCGGGAAGCGTTGTCGAGGGCAAGCACGGCGCTGTGCAGGTTGGTGGCGACGGAGCTGCCGTACACGGCGATGCTGTCGCCGGCGGCAAGGTCCGGGTTGAGGAGGGCTGCGAACTGCGCCTGCTGGCCATCGCCTGTCACGTAGGCAGCGACAGCGGCGTTGCGAAGCTGGACTCGTGCGGCGTCGAGCTGATGTTGGCGTTGCTCGAGCTTGCGCTGCGTCGCCTGGAGGGTGCGCCGGTCGTTGGCGAGCGTGATCCGTGCCTCGTCGTACGCCTCCGAGATGCGGACGACCCGCTGCTGGTCCCTCGCGAGCTGGTTGGCGAGCGCGGCAGCGCGCTGTCGCATCGACTGGATCTGGGCCTTCGTCGGTGCGGCGAGTGCGGAGACCGCCGGAACAACCGTCGCGAGGGCGATGAACAGCGCTCCGCCGGCGGCCGCAAGGCGCCGAGAGCGCACGATCCCCATTTGCATCAGGAACCACTTTGCCAACACCAGCCACAGATGTCAACACTCTGAGGCGTGGGGGCGACCACCCCGCTGGGCGGTTGAGTGAGCGGTTGAGGTTGCTGCACGCCGGGCGGGTGAAATCTCAACCACCCGGCTGACCTGTCCGGTTGCCACGTGGATGACCTTCCCGCCGCCGCCGCGACGCCGCCGGTTGAGACTGCTGTCGCCACCGAGGGCGAAACCTGAACCGCCACGCCGCCGGTTGAGTGTTCACCCCCGATCTCGGCAACAATCTGAACCAGCGGCGGACGGGCCAGAGGCTGAGCACGACGTGAGGAGTTGGAGTGAGTTCGGACACCGAGCGCATCAGGGTCGAGACCACGGCGGGGACGGTCGCCGGTGAGCTCAAGGACGAGCTGGCGGTCTTCCGCGGCATCCCCTACGCGGCGCCTCCGGTCGGGGACCTCCGGTTCCGGGCCCCGCGGCCGCCGCAAGCGTGGGTCGGGGAGCGGGACGCGACGGCGTGGATGCCGATGAGCCTGCAGCCGCCGCCCGACCCGGCCGGATCAGTGCCCGGCGACCCACTCGAGCAGTCCGAGGACTGCCTGTACCTGAACGTCTACACGCCCGACCCGGACCCGACCGCCCGCCGGGCCGTCATGGTGTGGATCCACGGCGGGGGTTTCGTGAGCGGGAGCGCCTCCTCGCAGCTCTACGCGGGTGAGCGGCTCGCCACCGAGGGCGACGGCGTCGTGCTCGTCACCGTCAACTACCGGCTCGGCGCGCTCGGATGGCTCGCGCACCCGGCGCTCGTGGAGGAGGGTGTTGGCGGGAACGGTGCGGGTTTCGGGAACTGGGGCTTGCAGGACCAGATCGCCGCTCTCGAGTGGGTCCGGAGCAACATCGAGAACTTCGGCGGCGACCCGCAGAACGTCACGATCTTCGGCGAGTCGGCGGGGGCGATGTCGGTCGCAGCGCTCCTCGCCACGAGGGCCTCGGGGCGCCTGTTCAGACGGGCCATCCTCCAGAGCGGCGCCGCCCTCGCCTTGGGCGAGGGTTCCGCTGTCCGAGTGGCCGAAGACCTCGTGGCCGAGATCGGCCTGTCCACGATCGATCGCCAGGCGTTGCTCGACCTGCCCGCCGAGGAGATCCTGAAGGCGCAGATCGCGATCTACCCGAACTACGAGCTCCTCGGGCTGCCGTTCCAGCCGGTCATCGACGGCGGGTCGCTCGCCGAACACCCTGCGGCCGCCATCGCGGCGGGCAGCGCGGCCGCCGTGGATGTGTTGGTGGGGACGAACCGGGACGAGTGGCGTTTCTGGACGTGGGCGAATGCGGCGCTCCGGGACATCGATGACGAGCGCCTCGAGCGCCAGGTCTCCCGCTTGATCGGCGGAGCCGGGCTCGACGACGTGCTCCACGCGGCCAAGACGGTCGAGACGTACCGGAGCGAGCTGGTGGCGCGCTCCACGACGCCGCCCGAGCCGGCGGACGTCTACTCGGCGTTCGCTTCGGACTGGACCTTCCGGGTTCCGGCGATGCGGCTCGCCACCGGGTGCCAGAGCCCCAACGTCTACGCGTACCTCTTCGACTGGGAGTCACCGTTCGCCGGTGGCGCGCTCGGGTCCTGCCACGCGCTCGACCTGCCCTTTGTTTTCGGGAGTTGCACCAACCCGTTCGTGACGATCTTCTCGGGCGGGGGAGAGGAGGCCGAGCAGCTCAGCCAGGTGATGCGTCGCGCCTGGACGTCGTTCGCCCGAACGGGAGACCCATCGAACGACGTCTCGGGAGAGTGGCCCCGCTACGACGCGACGGTGCGGGCGACGAAGCGGCTCGGCCGAACGGTCGAGGTCCTCGCCGCACCGATGGAGGTCGAGCGAGCGTGGCTCGACGAAGCCCTCGGACCTTACGGTGTGCGTGAGGCGGAGCACGCTGCTCGGGTCCACGTGCCCGACGAGGGGCGACAGCGCCGGGTTGAGCCGGCGACGGGGACGTAGCCCAACGGCAGAGGCAGGGCGCTTAAAACGCCTCCAGTGAGGGTTCGAGTCCCTCCGTCCCCACCTTCTGAGACTGCCAGAGATCCTCGGGCGGGCGTGGTGCACCAGCACGAACGACCCATCGAGGAGGAGAGGCCGTGGAACGGGCAACACCACGACCCTCGCCACCAGCCGCTCGCCGGCGGAGCACGCCGGAGCACGCCCCAGCGCGCCCCCGTCAAGAGGTCACGCGGTGTGGAGACCGGCGAGAGATGCCTGCGCGAGAACCGGCGTCGTCGGCGCGACGGTTCCACCGGCAGGCTCGGCTGTCACCATGAGGGCGCTCAACTGCCCGTCGATGCGAAAGGCGGCCGGCGCTCCCGACGCACCGAGCAACCCGATCGAGATGGGACGGCTCCCCGACTGCCCCCAGAGCTGGTAGGTGCGGCCCGTACCGAGCGTCGGCAGCGAGGTCGAGAGAACGTACCCCTGCCCGCCCGGAAGGACGACGACCTCGGCCCGGACAGCGCCGGCGGAAGAGGTGAGCTCGATCCGCCGGCTGTCGGGAGCGAGGGCGGCGGCTGCGGCGGCTTGGGCGACGCCGTTTCTCGCCATCGCGGCCTGCATCTGGCTGACACGTGAGTCGAGATGCGAGACGTCCCATCCGAGGAAGGCACAGGCGACTACCGCAGCAACCGCAGCGACGGCCGCAGCCCGTCGCCACAAGGGCGAAGACCTGCGTGCGCCGACCACCGCAGCCGACGAGCCGACGAGCCGCAACGGCGGCGGCTGCTCCGCCAGCTGCCCCGCGATGCGGTCCCAGACCCCTGGCGGCGCCGCGCTCGCCTTCTCGTTCGCCTGGTCACCGAGAGCGGCGGCAGCCCGAACGAGAGCCGAGAGCTCGGAGTGGCAACGGGGGCATTCGGCAAGGTGTGCGCGCACTGCCGCTTCCTCGTCGCCGTCGACCGCGTCGAGGGCGTAGGCGCCGAGCAGCTCGCTCGCTTCATCGTGGTTCATCGAAGCCCCTCCTTCTCGATCCCCGACAGAACGGCGTTCATCCGGCGCAACCCGGCTCGGATCCTGCTCTTCACGGTGCCCTCCGGCTGACCGAGCATCCGCGCCACCTCCCGATACGTGTGACCGCCGAAGTACGCGAGCTCGATCGCCTGTCGCTCCTCCCGCTCCAAGGTCTCCATTGCCGCCTTCACGCGTTCCGCCAGCGCCATCTGCCAGACCTCGTCCTCGAGGCTGTAGCCGGCCTGCGCGGTGAGAGCGGCCTCCCGCACCTGACGATCTCGCCTCGCCGTGTCCTGCCTCACACGGTCGACGGCACGCCGATGAGCCTGGACGAGGAGGTACGCACGAAGCGTGCCCCGGCTCGGATCGAACTGCTCCGGCTGCTCCCACAGCTTGACGAACACGTCCTGGGTGATCTCCTCGGCGATGCCTGGGTCGACGAGGACCCGCCGGGCCAGGGCGTACACGTTCCCGCCGTGTCGCCGGTAGGCCTCGGCGAGCGCGTTCTCGTGCCATCGCGAGATGCCGATCACGAGCACGGTGTCGTCGGCGGCTGGCCAGTTCTGCAGCTCCGCCCTCCCTTCCGATGGCGCTGCCCTCTGAACAGCCGACGGCTCGGTCGTCGAGCGCCGGCGGCGCAGCCCCGACCTCGGGCCGCTCACGACTGAGCCTCCGAGCTCGCGAGAGCGGGGGGCTGGCCCGCCGCAGTCACTGCCCTTGTCACCAGTCCGAGCCCTCCCATGCCGGGAATCCGATCGAAACGAGCGTCCAACCGCCGCGCCGTCTCCCGCCCACCAGCATCGCCCATGAGGTAGCGCAAGAGGAACCGCGTCTCCTCGGTCGCCATGATCCCCGAGCCGACCGGTTTCCAGAGGTGGCGGAGAGAGGCTCGAGCGAGCCTTTGGGCGCGCCCGCTCGTGGCGAGGCGGCGCGTCGCCTGCCGGGTGTAGAAGTCGAGGTGCCGTCCCTCTTGGCGCATGATCCGCCCGAGCAGCTCCTTCAGAACGGGGTGGCCGGACTTCCGCCCGAGGAGCGAATAACCGGCTTGGGTGGTCGATTCGTTGAGGGCGCCCCATGCCATCTCGACGGCGACGACGTCGCGACCGGCCATCCACCCACCGAGGCCGAGGAGCAGCGGGCGCACGCGGTCGCGCCACCCGAGCCCGGTGCGAAGGTCGGCGAGCTGCGCGGTGCCGTCGGCGATGCCGTGGGCGGCGAGCACCGCGCCGAGCGCCTCGCCGTGCCAGAGCTCCTCGAACGCCCACATGCTGAGGAACGCCGTGACCTCGGGATCGGCGTGGGCCGGGGTGACGAGGAGGTCGCGCAGGTAACAGATCGTGTGGTACTCGACGTCGTGCATGTAACGGACGCATCGCAGAGCATCCGCGTCGAGCGGCCGTTCGGCAAAGGCCTCGAAGTCGAGGTCGTCCCAGTGCAGCCGACTCGCCCGCTCCTTGTAGGTCTCCAGTCCGAACCCCATGGTCTCCTCTGCTCGTCGGGTGCTCGCGCCCGCCGGAGCGCGCTCGAGACGGCGCACCGGAGTGGCGCTTTCCCATCTGTTCGTGTGTCTGTTCGAAACCGAGCCGGGACTTGGATGACGAGTGCTCGCCCGTGAGATGGCGTCATCCAAGCGGGCGGTCGGCTCCGAAGTAGCGCCGACCGTTGTCGCTGTGCCGGGCCGGTCGACCACACCTCACCAGTTCAAGGAGAGCAGATGTCCGAAGACGACACGATGTTCAACACCAACCGCATGTCCAACACCAAGCGTTTCGGGTGGATGCGCAGGGCGAAGCCGCGCGCTGTCGGCGCGATCGCCACCGCTGCGCTCGCACTCGGGGCCATCGGCATCATCGGCCCCTCACTCGCGTCGCCGGCCGGTTCCTCGATGCAGATGACCGGGATGTCCACCACGCTGTCCACGACAGCGGGCCAGGTCGGCACGACGCCGGGCTGGTACGACGGGCACACCGTGACCTTCACCTACAGCAGGAACTTCGTGTGCAAGCGGCCACCTGTCAGTCATGCCAGCTCCGCATGCGAAGCCGGCAGCGACTACGAGTCGATCCCCGCCTCGAACTTCGACCCGCTCTACGTGGTGGTCCCGATCGGCTTCACGCCGGCCAAGCGCACGCTCAACTGCCCGGTCGCGGGCAAGTGCATCGACCACCCGAGCACGATCGACCTCTCGGGCGTGTTCGCCAGTGCCAAGTACGACAACGTCAAACTCCCGGCGCACAGCCACATAATCACGACGGTCAACGGCCACAAGGCCGAGTGGTGGGACGTCGTGGTGATCGGGATCACCAACAAGCCGACCTGGAACAAGGTCGTCGCAGCCAAGAGGTACGGCGAGATCACCCGTCTGCGCGATGCCGGGAACAAGGCCGTGACCGGGAACATCCCGACGAACCTCTTCTTGTACTTCAAGGCGAGCTGACGCCAGCGTCGCGCCTTGTCTCCGGCGGGGCACCTCCGAGGTCTGGAGGTGCCCCGTCGGCCCCTCGTGTCTCCCGCCGACCGGAGGAGCTATGTCGACCATCGCATCACCGCTGCCCGCTGTCCACGCCACTGTTCACGAGGCCGACCGCCGGCCGCGCCGGGACTTCCGTTTCGCCGCCGTTGCCGCGGCCGGCGTGGCGCTCTCCATCACCGGTGTGTGCCTGCCGTGGTTGACGTACTACGCCGGCCTGTTCGGGCTCTCCGGATGGGGAACGCCGAACGGCGACCGGTTGACCGCGCTGGCGTTGACCGCGTTGGTGTTGGCCACGGCTGCGACGGTTCGCCCGCTCCCCGCCCTCCGTTGGGCGGTAGCAGCACTCGGTGCCGGCGAGGTGCTCTATGTCGTCTCGCTCGTCGCCAAGCTCCGCTCCGACCTGTCGGGTGCCGACGCGATGGTGGTGGCCCGGCAGGGGCCAGGGCTGTACGTGGCGGTGGCGGGAGGACTGGTCACGTTCGTCACGGTCTTCTTGGCACCGGCGAGGCGCGGGCCGTCGGTGGAGCGAGTCGGCGGCGCCTTGGTGGGGCGCGGTCTTCGCGCGACGGCGCGCGCGGTCGGATGGGCTCGGGTCCAGTCAGCGCGGCGCAGATGCGAGCTCGCGCTGGGCGTGCTGTGGATCGTGGACGGGTGCCTGCAGGCGCAGCCCGACATGTTCACGCGGTCCTTCGCGACCGGCATGCTGGCTTCCGCCGCAGCCGGCAGCGTGGCACCGGTCCATGCCGTCGCCTCGACTGCCGCCCAGCTCGTGGCGGCGCACCCGGTCCTGTGGAACGAGCTCTTCGCAGCGACTCAGCTCGCGATCGGTTGCCTCATCATCTGGCGCCCCAGTGTCCGAGTCGGGCTCATCGCGTCCATCGGCTGGAGTCTCGCCGTGTGGATCGCGGGCGAGGGTGCCGGACAGGTCCTCTCGGCCCACACGACACCCTTCAGCGGCGCGCCGGGAGCAGCGCTCCTCTACGCGTTCGTCGCTCTCTGCGTGCTCGGCCCGCGTGCGGGTCGGGAGGGTGCACGGGGCCTCTCGGTGGCGGAGAGGGGCGTCCTCGGGTCCCGACTCTCCCGGGCACTCCTCGGGGTGCTGCTCGCGCTGTTCGCGTTCGAGTGCCTGCCCACGACGGCGACCGCGGCGGCGACTTCCCGCATGCTCGCGTCTCTGCGAGCCGGTGAGCCGGGTTGGATAGCCCGCATCGATGGCATCGCCTCAGGGCTCTTCGCCCGTGACGGAAGAGCGCTGTTGGCGCTCGCAGCGCTCACGTTCGTCGTCATGGGACTCGTGCTCCTCATCGACCGGATCGGCCGGAGATGGCGCCACGCGGCGATCATCACCCTGATCGTGCTGGCGGCGATGATCTGGCTCCTGCAGGACTTCGGCGGGATCGCTACCGGGAGCGCGACCGACGTCAACTCTGCCCCGCTACTGGTGCTGCTCCTCGTGACGTTCTGGCGCGGGCGGCGCGACGACCCGAGTGTCGCCGCCACCAGTGTGGTGACCAGCCACGAGGACATGAGAGCCGGCTAGCTCCGAGCCGTGCTCCCCGCCACTGGTGCCCCGCCAGCCGGGGGTCCGGGTACAACGGTTGTCGGTGCGACGGATCTGGCTTGCCGTCCTCCCTGCGTGGGCGGACCGGAACCTGAGGGTGATCCTCGCCGCCCGGCTGGCCATGAGCGTCGGGCGGGCGATCGCCGCCATCGTCACGGCCCTGTATCTCGACGCGATCGGTTTCTCCGCCCTCGAGATCGGCGCGCTCTTCGTCGGGGTGACGGTGGTGTCCGCCCTCATGAGCAGCACCATCGGCCTGCTCGCCGACCGCTGGGGTCGCAAGCCGTTCCTCGTGGCCGTCCCGTTCCTGGCGGCGGTCGCCGGCCTCGTCTTCGCCGAGCTTCGTGTCACAGCTCTGCTCTTCATCGCAGCGGCGGTCGGTACGTTCGGACGCGGTTCAGGGGCCGGCGCCGGCAACATCGGCCCGTACCAGCCGGCCGAGGCCGCGTTGGTGGCCGACATCGTGAGCGGCGCCCGACGACCGGCCGCCTTCGGCCGGATCGCCTTCTTCTCCACGCTCGGGGCTCTCATCGGAGGGCTCCTCGCCGAGCTCGTCCGGACCACGCCGCACATGAGCGCCGTGCAGGCGACCGCGGCCTACCGCCCGGCCTTCCTCGCCGCCGCCGTCCTGGCCGTGGTCGCCGGGCTGCTCGCTCTCCTGCTCCGGGAGCCGCCGAGCGCTGCACGGCAGAAGGACGAGCGCCGGGGATTCCGGTGGCCGCGGCGTTCGTGGCCGGCACTGTGGCGTTTCTGGGTGACGAACTCCACGAACGGAGCGGGCATCGGGCTCTTCGGGCCGTTCGTGAGCTACTGGCTGTACCGCCGGTACGGGGTCGGTCCCGGGACGATCGGGTTGCTGTTCGCCGTCGTGAACCTGGGGTCGCTCGCGTCGGCGCTCGCCGCCGCCCGCATCGCGCGCCGGATCGGCACGATCCGGGCCATCATGGCCGTGCGGGCGCTCGGGGGAGCGCTGCTCGTACCCATCGTGCTCGCCCCGGCGTTCTGGATCGCCGGGGCTGTCTACTTCGTCCGGATGATGATCCAGCGGGTCGGCCTGCCGCTTCGCCAGTCGTTCACCCTCGACATGGCCCATCCCGACGAGCGGGCGAGCGTCGCAGCGCTCTCCAACCTGCCCGCCCAGGCGACGATGGCGGGAAGCCAGGCCATGGCCGGGTACCTCTTCGACGAGGTCAGCTTGGCAGCGCCGTTCGAGCTGGCGGCGGTGCTCCAGGTGGCCAATGCCGCCCTCTACGGGCTGCTGTTCATCCTCCGGCCGCCGCGCCCGCCCGTCTCGGCGGAGGTGGAGGGGGCGGAGCCCGAGCTCGTGCCGGCGGACTCAGGCGCGGCGGGTGCGGGGTCGGTCGATGCGGCCGCTGCGGCCGCTGCGGCCGACGCGATGGTCGTCGGGGCGACGGAGATCGAGCCCCCGGACATCCTCCCGGGGTGATTGCCGGCTGGACCGCCGGAGGTCGTAGACGCGAAACACCGGCGGTTGAGATTGCTGTCGCAGTGGTGCAGGCAATCTCAACCGCCGGCAGAGACCGGCTTGCCGGTGCTCAGGCGGAGGCCTCTGCCCCCTGCTTGACCGCCGAGATGTCGAACTCGAGCGTCACCTTCTCGGAGACGAGCACTCCGCCTGCCTCGAGCGGCGCGTTCCAGTTGACGCCGAAGTCCTTGCGGTTCACCGCGACAGACCCCTCGAAACCGATCCGCTCGTTGTCGTACGCGTCGCGAGCCGCTCCCGTGAACTCAAACGGGATCGTCACGCTCTTCGTGACCCCGCGGAGCGTGAGGTCGCCGGTCACGTTGACGTGCTCGGGGTCCTCGAGCTCCACCGATGTGCTGGTGAACGTGATGGCCGGGTAGTTCTCGACGTCGAAGAAGTCATTCGTGCGGAGGTGGCCGTCACGCATCTCGTTGCTCGTGTCGACGCTCGCCACGTCGATCTTGACGGACACCGTCGAGCTCGCGATGTCGGAGGCGTCGGCGTGGATCGCCCCTTCGAAGGTGCCGAAGTGGCCACGGACCTTGGTGACCATGGCGTGCCGGGCCACGAAGCCGAGGCGGCTGTGAACCGCGTCGATCTGGTAGTCACCGGAGAGATCCGGGCGAAGAAGCCCGGGGTGTTGAGTGGGAGTGGTTGTCATGTCTCGTCCTTACCCTTGGCGAAGCCGTTGATGTTGATACGACAACAATATCGAACATAGTATGACGTGTCAACATTCCCTCTGAAAGTAGAGTGACCGACATGGCCGAGATCAGCGCCGCTGTGACCCGCGAGCCTCTCGCTGCGACCCCTCCGGCTGGAAAGCCTCCCGCTCCGGCTCCGGCTTCGCCTCCGCCTCCAGCTGAAGCTGGCGCGCCGCCGCCCGCCGCCCCGACCCCCGACGAAGCAGCCCCGCGCTGGTTGAGCGCGGGCGAGTCGCAGGTGTGGCGGACGTTTCTCAACATGAAGCGGGTGCTCGAGCGTGGACTCGACCGCCAGCTCGTGAGCTCCTCCGGTCTCTCAGATGCCGACTATCAGCTCCTCGTGCCCCTGTCCGAAGCACCGGACCAGGCGATGCGCGCCCGCGAGTTGTGCCGCAACGTCGACTGGGAGCGCAGCCGGCTCTCCCACCAGATCCGTCGCATGGAGCAGCGCGGCCTGCTGGCCCGGCACGACTGCCCGACCGATGCCCGCGGCACCGTCATCGCCCTCACCGAGCGTGGTGCCGAAGCCATCCGGGAGGCGGCGCCTGCCCATGTCGAGTGGGTTCGTGACCACTTCATCGACATCCTGACGGCGGACGAGCTGGATGCGCTCGGCAGCATCTCGGCGCGGGTGCTGGAGGCCGTCCTGGCAGATGCTGAGTGCGACCGGGACCCCGAAGAGGACGGGGCGGCAGGAGCGAAGCCGGGCTGCGACGAGTCGGGCGTCGAAGGCCCGAGGGCCTAGCTGCCAGACGCGGCGCTTCGCCGGAGGCGCCCCTATGGCGCCCTATGAGTGCAGCACCGTCTCCGCCGGCACCTCGCCGTCCTCGGTCTCCGCAGCGGGCACCTCACCGGCGGCGGCAGGCGGCGGGGGCGGCGCGGCCCACGGATCAGGCGTGACAGTGCTGTCCGAGACGGCGTCCGGCGTGTCGACAGGAGCGGTGGGCGACTCGGTCTCCTGCACATCCACAGCGGCGTCGACCTGCCTGCGCCTGTCCCTCCTGATGAGCCACGCACCCACCAAGGTCCCGGCCACCACGAAGGCGATGGAGGCGCCGATCACGGCGTCGCCACCACTGTGGTGGGGGAGCAGCAGCGTCTCGTCGCTGACACGGGACAGCCCCCACAGCGTGACGGCCGAGGTGGCCACGAGCCCGAGCGGCCCGCCGCGCCGCCGCACCGCCTTCTCGATCTGCAGGACGATGACCCAGACGACGAAGCACTCGATCGCCTGGAAGATCGGGGCCGGGATCCTCTTTCCCACCTGCCCGGCGTAGTACATCCCGTACCATGCAGTCGTCTGGTAGCCGCCGCCGCGGAACATGAGCTGCGGCCCGAGCAGGCGGCCCATGCTCCACGCGAGCACGAGCACGACCGCGACCTGATCGGCGGCGATGACCGCCCGCAGCTGGGGGCACCACCGCCTCGCCGCCCAGAAGCCCACCGGCACCGCGAACAGCAACCCGCCGAAGCTCGACAGCCCGCCGTGCCACACGGCGAAGACCCCGGGGATGTCGTGCGCGTACTGGCTCCAGTTCGCGACGACGCTGACCACCCTCGCTCCGACGATGGCCGAGACGATGATCCACACGAATGCCCTGCCGAGCCATTCGTCGGGGTAGCCGTGAGCCCGCAACCGGCGCGCGAAGTACCGGTACGCGAACCAGAAGGTGATCGCGAGGCCGATGCCGTAGGTGTGAACCTGCAGCGGGCCGATGTGGAAGAGGACGGGGATGGGCTTCACGTCGCCCTCCAGTATCGCCCACTTCGGAGCGCCTTCGTGCAGCGGGTGCGCCCGAGCGGGCTCGCCGGCCGTGGGACGTCAGAGCCGCTCGACCACCATCGCCATGCCCTGGCCGCCGCCCACGCACATGGTCTCGAGGCCGTAGCGGCCGCCCTTGTGCTCGAGCCCGTTGAGGAGCGTCGTCATGATGCGGGCGCCGGTCATCCCGAACGGGTGGCCGAGCGCGATCGCGCCTCCGTGCACGTTCAGCTTCTCGAGCGGGATGTCGAGGTGGCGCTGCGATGGGATCACCTGGGCGGCGAAGGCCTCGTTGATCTCGACGAGGTCGATGTCGTCGATGCTCAGGTTCGCCCGCTTCAACGCCTGCCGGCTCGCTTCGATCGGGCCGAGGCCCATGATCTCCGGGTTCAGGCCGCTCACCCCGGAGGACACGACCCGGGCGAGGGGCTCGACACCGAGCTGCTCGGCCTTCCGATCGCTCATCACGAGCACAGCTGCCGCTCCGTCGTTGAGGGGGCAGGCGTTGCCGGCCGTCACCGTGCCGTCCGGGCGGAACGCCGGATGGAGCTTCGCCAGGCCCTCGATGGTGGTGTCGGGCCGCGGTCCGTCGTCCTTCGACACGATGGTGCCGTCGTACAGGGTGACCGGGGTGATCTCCCTCTCGAAGAAACCGTTCTCCACGTGCTCGACAGCCAGGTTCTGAGACCGGCAGGCGAACTCGTCCATCTCCTCTCGCGACACGTTCTCGTACTCGGCCACGTTCTCAGCCGTCTGACCCATGGCGATGTAGATGTCGGGGAGGCCGTCCGGCGGCTGCCACGGGTCCTTGCCGCCCTCGGAGCGGCCGGCAGTGCGCCCTTCGGCATCGGCGAACAGGGCGTTGTGCGTGTTGGGGACGCCGTCCGCACTCCCCGCGAAGAAACGGCTCGTCGTCTCCACCCCCGCTGCGATGAACACCTCGCCCTCTCCAGCCTTGATGGCGTGAGCCGCCATCCTGATCGTCTGGAGCGAGCTCGAGCAGTAGCGGTTCACCGTGACGCCGGGCACGTTGTCGAGGCCCGAGAGCACGGCCACGACGCGGCCGATGTTGAAGCCGGCTTCGCCCGCCGGCTGGCCGTTGCCCATCAGCAGGTCCTCGATCTCGGTCGGGTCGAGCTGGGGCACCTTGTCGAGCAAGGCCCTCACGATCTGGGTGGCGAGGTCGTCGGGACGCATGTCCTTCAACGAGCCCTTGAAGGCCCGCCCGATCGGGCTTCGTGCAGTGGCGACGATGACGGCTTCAGGCATGCCGTGATCATAAGGAGCCGGCTCGGGACACGCCCAGTCCGCCTATGGCGCCAGCTCTGTGCCCGGACGCGGCAGGGCCCCGGGTAGCCGGTTGGCAGATGCCTCCGTACTTCCCGGGGCCGCAACCCTGGCGAATCAGACCCCTCACGGCGCTCCGGCACCTTGCGGCACCGGCTCGCTCGACCTCGCTCCTCGGTGTCTTGCGACCCCGACTCGCTGCGTCCCCGTGCCAGTCCTGGGGGGACCAACACCGGGTGTGAAGCCCTATCACCTACCTCGACACGGTGAGTGCCTGCTCCCGGCTTCCGGTCGACCCTTGCGGGCCTTCCTTCCACTGGTCGCCACCTCCGGGCTTCCGGTTCCCTTGCGGGTCCCTTCCCTCCTTCGGCGGGCTCCTGGTCTCCAGCCACCCTTTCGGGCGACCTTCTCCCAGGCGCCGTGCTCCCGGCTCTCCGGTTCCTCTTTCGAGTCCCCTTCCTTCCAGTCGCAGCACCTCTGCCGCTCGGGCTTTCCTTACGGTCCACCCTCCCGTCAGTGGCGCTTGGCACCACCTGCCTTGGTGCGTGCATCGTGCATCGCCCGCTCCCGCCGGTCAATGGGAGTTCACGAAATACCCGGCTTATCTACAGGAACTGTTCACTTTCCCCCGGTCGTCCCCAGGTTGATCCACAGGTTGCGGTGAGCGCGGCTCCGTTTCGAGCTCTCGGCGGGCCTCGATCATGCAAACGGGGCGCCGTCGAAGGCGTCCCGGAAGGCGAACTCGCCGACCTCGCGGCGCCGGAGCCGCCCGACCTGACGCGCCGGACGGCCGAGCACCACCATCCCGGCGACGGCGAACTGCGCCGGCACGCCGAGCAGCCGCTTCACCTCCGCTTCCTGACGGCAGATGACTGTCGTCATGACGCCGCCGAGACCCTCCGCACGGGCCGCGAGCAGCAGGTTCTGGACGAAGGGGTAGACCGACGCACCGCCCACGATGCTCTGGCGCCCGAGCCCGTTGTCCGTCACGGCGAGCGATGGCAGGTGCGCCAGCAGCATGAGCATGATCGGCACCGAGTCGAGGTGATCCGCGAACTCGTCGGGTGCCGGCGTCGCCCTCGCCTGCTCGAGGTCGACGGCCGGGCCGTCCCAGCGGCCGTCCGCCCCCGGCGCGAACGGCACGAGCCCCGAGACGACGTGCGCGACGTACTCGCTCCAACCGAGGCGATACGCGTCCCGGATCGCGGCCCGCAGCTCGGGACGCTCGACCACCACCACCCGCCAGGGCTGGCGGTTGCCGCCACTCGGTGCGAAGCGTGCCTCGTCCAGCACGCGCCTCAGCACGTCGTCGTGCACCGGCTCGGGCGCGAACGCCCGGACCGCCGCTGTCGTCCGCATCGCCTCGGTCAGCTCCACGAGGCGCAGGGTAACGTCGATAACCTGGTCGACGACCTGAGTGTTAGCGTGCCGCACGCTGCCGATGAGGATGGACCAGTGCTGCGATGACTAGCTGGAACGGAGAGGGCCTGCCACCGGCAGCCCAGGCAAGGATGGAGCGGGGGAAGGAGGGCGCCCCTTCGAGCAGCCTGCTCACCATCGCGGGCCAGGCCGGGCTCGAGGGCTGCGGCTTCCACGTGGTCGGCGAGGTGATGGGTTGCATCGTCGAGCACATCGGCTGGGACGGTTGGGGAGGCTGCGGCTACTACGGCCCGATGGGAATGGGCGCTCCGCTCGGCTTCGGGGGGCGCCCGGGCACGGTCACGAGCGGAGGGAGCGTCGGCTACGCCGGATTCGGGCCGTACGTCGACGCCCTCTATCACGGCTACGACACGGCCATGCTCCGGATGCTCACGGAGTGCCAGGCACTCGGCGGCGACGGAGTGGTGGGAGTCACGCTGAGCGTCACGCGCCTCGAGGGGGACAACCGGGAGTTCCTCGCGTACGGCACGGCGGTCCGGGCCCACAGCAAGGCCCGACCACACCACCTCTTCTCCACGACCCTTCCCGGCCAGGACGTGGCCAAGCTCCTCCACGGCGGCTGGGCGCCCGCCGGGATCGTGGTCGGTCTCTCCATCGCCATCAGGCACGACGACTGGGCGACGCTGCAGCAGTCGTCGACGTTCGCCGGCAACGTGGAGGTGTCCGGGTACAGCGAGCTCGTGCACCACGTGCGGGTGGACGCACGGCGGCAGTTTCTTCAGAGGACTGCCTCCTACGGTGCAGACGGCTCGATCTCGTCGTCCATCGGCCTCGACATCTGGGAGCGCGAGCCGGCCGAGAACCACCGCGACCACGTCGCGCTCGCCTCGATGATCGGCACGGCCGTCGCCCGGTTCCACGAGGGAGTCGAGGCGCCCACGCAGAGCACCTCCCTCCTGCCCCTCGCCCGGATGCCCGGGGCGAGCAATCCGAGCAGTCCAAGTCCGAACAATCCGAACAGTCCACGCCGTCCGAGGAGGACCCGATGACCGACACCACGAGCCTCGGGATCCCCGAGGATGCGATGCGCCGCCTGGCCGAGATGCGGCCGGGGCAGCCAGGAGGGCTGTTCACCTCCGACCTGAGCGTCAACGAATTCCTGCTCGTCCGTGAGGCGGGTTTCCGCCCACTCGGGCTGGTCCTCGGCTCGAGCATCTACCACGTCGGCCTCCAGGTGGGGCGCTGGAGCCAGAACATGGAGCTCCAAACCCTGTCGCAGGCGATGTACCAGGCACGTGAGCTCGCCATGACCCGCATGGAGGCCGAGGCGGACGCCATCGGTGCGGACGGGATCGTCGGGGTCCGGCTCGAGATCGAGTTCAAGGAGTTCGGCAACGACCTCGCCGAGTTCATAGCCGTCGGCACGGCGGTGAAGGCCGACGACGAGGGCAACTGGCGCAACAACCAGGGCCACCCTTTCACCTCCGACCTGTCCGGCCAGGACTTCTGGACGCTCATCCAGGCCGGTTACGGCCCGCTCGGCATGGTGATGGGGAGTTGCGTGTACCACATCGCTCACCAGGGGGCGTTTCGTGCGATGGGCAACGTCGGGCGCAACGTGGAGATCCCGCAGTTCACCGAGGCGCTCTACGACGCGCGTGAGCTCGCCATGAGCCGGATGCAGGCCGAAGCCGAGCAGCTGAAGGCCGAGGGGATCGTCGGCGTGCAGCTCCGGTCCCTCGCACACAGGTGGGGCGGGCACACGACCGAGTTCTTCGCCATCGGCACGGCGGTGCGGCCGCTCAGGGCGGACCACGTGATCGCCAAGCCGCAGCTCGTACTTCCTCTGACGGACAGCTGAGCCGGGGCGTCACCTTGAGCGACATCACGCCTGTCGACGCCGGCGCCTCCGGAGGCGACGCCGACCTGGTCGAAGGCGTCGCTGCTGCGCTCCGTGCGGACACCGCCGACCTCGACGCCTACCACCGCGTGCTGTCCTCGACGATCGGTGACCTGCTCCCCGCCGGCATGGTCGAGGTCGACTACGAGCGCTCGCTCAGCGACAGGATGGCCGGGCGGCCCGGTAAGGCGAAGGCGATCCGGCTCCTCGTCGGCGACTCGACGCTCGAGCTCGTGTCGGCGCACGGGCGCCTCGTCGCGACGATCGCTCAACAGGTGCGGGGCGTCATCATCTCGCGGCGCGAGGTGCCGGTGGCCGAGTGGGTGCGCCAGCTCGCCCTGTTCCTCGCGACGACGGCGGCAGAGAACGCGAACGCCCGGCAGGCACTCGGCAAGCTGCTCGGGGAGTAGCCGGGGCGTCGCCCGGGCTCGCCCGACCTCGCCTGGGCTCGCCCGACCTCGCCTGGGCTCGCCCGACCTGTCACCCAAGGTTCCCTGGCGATTCCCCGGCGTTCGCCAACGTTCCCCAGCGTTCGCCAGCGCTCCCTTTTCTGGCGAGCGTCAGTAGCCGCGACCGGCGGGCCGCTCGATCGCCCGGGCGATCAAGCCGGCCACCTCGGGGGCGTCGCCTGGATCGAGGGCGGCGGTGGTGACTCGGACGGCGGGTCCGCTCACGAGTCGACTCCCTGCGCCTGCTGCCACACGCCAGCCACCCGCCATCACGTCCGCCACGATCGAGGCCTCGTCGATGGACGGCGCGGCGGGGAGCGGGATCCAGACGTTGAGCCCGGTCTTCCCGTGCGCCTGCACCCCGAGCGCTCGCAGGGCCGCCACGAGCGCATGGCGGCGCTCGCGATAGAGCTCGGCAGCTTTCCGCACGAGACGGCCGACATCCTCGTCGGTCCAGAGGGTCGCAACGATCTGCTGGTTGAGGTGGCTGACCCACCCTGCAGAGCTCGCCACGTCGAGCTCGACGCGGCCGACTGTCGTGGGATCTCCCGCCACGACTGCGACGCGAAGGTCGGGGCCGTACGCCTTGGCAGAGGACCGGACGAACGCCCATGGGCCGGGAGGCGAGCCGGAGGCGGCGATGACCGAGTGGAGCGGCTCGTCCGGGTCGGCGATCGCGTGACCGTGGTCGTCCTCGAGGAGAAGGGTGCCCGGGTAGCGGGCGATGAGCGCGGCGATCTCAACCGCCCGGCCGGGCGCCGACGCCGCGCCGGTCGGGTTCTGAGCGCGTGAGGTGATGATGACGGCCTTTGCACCCGCCGCGAGGGCATCCCACAGGCTGCTCGGCAGCAGGCCCTCGTCGTCGAGCTCGGTGGGGACGGGCGCGAACCCGAGGCGCCGTATCCCGTCGAGCAGGGAAGGCCACCCGGGGTCCTCGACCGCGACACGGTCGCCGTGCCGGAGCGAGGTCGTGAGCACCCTCCGGATGCCGTCGAGGGCGCCGAACGAGCAGGCGAGCGCCGGCACCGGTACACCGTCCGACTCGAGCTGCCGCCGGGCGACGGCGGCGAGACGGCCGTCGAGCTGCGGGCCCCCGTAGCGAGCCGGCACGTGGTCGAGCCGTTCGAGGATCGGTGACAGGTCGGGGAGGAGCGTCGGATCCGGGTTGCCGGAGGCGAGGTCGGCTGCTCCCTCAGGTGCGAAGGACTGTGGTGAGGGCGCGCGCGGCGCGGCGGCGGGTCGAGCGGTCTCCGCGTACCAGGGGCGGACTCGCGTTCCTCGGCGTCGATCGGAGGTCGTGAGACCCCTCTGCCCGAGGAGGCGGTAGGCGGCCGCGACCGTCCCGGGACTCACGCCGAGGGCGTCGGCCAGCTCACGTATCGGCGGCAACAGCTCGCCCGGGGCCAACGCAGCGCTCGTGATCCCGGCCTCGATCGACTGTGCGATCGTGACGGCTCGCCTGCCGTTGATCTGATACTGTGACGGCACAATCAGATGATTGTACCCATACAAATCGACCAACGGTGATCAACATGACCGACTCGACAACCAAGGGTCGCACGGCTGAGGGTGACTACCCGCTCACGAGCTCGAACCGGCCGTCGCGCCACCCGGAGCGGGCCAGGTACGACGAGGACACCGTGCACCGGACGTTGGACGAGGGGCTGATCGCGCACGTCGGCACCGTGGTCGACGGACGGCCTGCGGTTCTGCCGATGCTGTACGTCCGGGTCGGCCGTGCGCTCTACCTCCACGGCTCGACCGGGATGGGCGTTGCCCGGAGGGCGGTCCGGCGTCCGAGCGTGCGTGTCGCGGTTGAGGTGACGGTCGTGGACGAACTCGTGCTGGCACGGTCGACGTTCAACCACTCCGCGAACTACCGCTCCGTCGTCGTCCAAGGCGACGCTGTGCTCGTGCGTGACGGGGACCGCAAGGCGGAGCTGCTCGCCGCGCTCGTGGAACGGTTGGTTCCGGGCCGCTCGGCGCATGCCCGCCCACCCGCTCCCGAGGAGCTCCGCCAGACCGCAGTCCTCGAGGTCCCGCTCGAGAACGTGAGCGCCAAGGTCCGCTCGGGTGGCCCCCTCGACGAACCGGATGACCTCGGGCGCGACTGCTGGGCCGGTGTGAGGCCGGTCGTGACGAGGTGGGGCGAACCGCTACCTTCGGCCGACCTGCGACCGGGGATCGAGCTGCCGCCGTATCTCGTGGCCGGCGGTCCGTTGGCGCTTCCGGTCTAGACGGTTCGGGTCGGGTCGCGGCGCGGTCGGGTCGAGATGCGAGCTGTCGTCCAGCGCGTCGACGGGACCACGGTCTCCGTCGCCGGCGAGGTAGTCGGTGAGCTCTCCGGCACCGGCCTCTGCGTGCTCCTCGGAGTGAAGCACGGAGACACGGTCGCCAGCGCCGACGCCATGGCGCAGAAGCTCTGGAACCTCCGGATCCTCGCCGATGACGAGGGTCGCATGAACCGGTCCTGTGCGGAGCTGTCGGCGCCCCTGCTCGTCATCAGCCAGTTCACCCTGTACGGCGACACGAGCCGTGGGCGGAGGCCTTCTTTCGTGGAGGCGCTTCCGGGGCCTCAGGCGGAGCCGCTCGTCGAGCGGGTGGTTGAGACTTTGCGCGCACTCGGTGCAGAAGTCTCAACCGGCAGGTTCGGGGCTCACATGATGGTCCGGCTCACGAACGACGGGCCGGTGACCCTCGTCGTCGAGACCTGACCGGCGCCCCGCGGCCCGCCGGTCGGGCGGGGCGAGCGGCTCCCGCTGTCCCGTCGACCGAGCCGGGGAGGGCTGTGACGGGGAGCGCCGGGATCGGCTGATCGGCTATCACAGATCCATGCGATACGTGATCCTGGGGGCAGGTGCCATCGGAGGCGCCATCGGCGGCAAGCTCGCGAAGGCCGGGCACGACGTGGTTCTCGTCGCGCGCGGCGCCCACCTCGAAGCTCTGCGGCGTGACGGCCTCGAGCTGCGAGATCCCGACACGACGGAACGCCTCCTTGTCCCGGCGTTCGGGAGCGTGGCCGAGATCGGGCTGCAGGCCGGCGACTGCGTCATCCTCGCCACGAAGACCCAGCAGAGCGGGGCGGCGCTCGACGATCTCCGAGCGGTCGCCGATGCCGCCGATGACGCCGCCGCCGCCCGGCGCATCCCGATCGTGTGCGCCCAGAACGGAGTGGAGAACGAGCGGATCGCGCTCCGGCGTTTCCCGCAGGTCTACGGGATGCGGGTGGTCCTCGCCGGGAGTCACCTCGAGCCCGGGGTGGTCGAGATCGCGACCGCGCCTGTGTACGGGCTGCTCGATGTCGGGCGCTACCCGACAGGGCTCGATGCCGTCGCCGAGGAGCTTGCCGCAGACCTCGTGTCGGCCGGGTTCGACTCGAGGGCGACGAGCGACGTCATGTCCCTCAAGTACCTGAAGCTCCTCAGCAACCTCGCCAACGCCTTGCAGGCCGCCTGTGGGACCGAGCTCTCGAGCGAACTGGCGGTGTCACTCATGAAGGCGGCCCGCGCCGAGGCGCGTGCGTGCTACGCCGCTGCGGGCATCACCGTGGCGGACGAGAGCGCGGAGGAGGTGAGACGCCGGCTGCGAGGCGAGACGCTTGAGGTGCACGGCGCCGTCCGGGAGGGAGGCTCGAGCTGGCAGAGCCTGCAGCGCGGCACCGGCGACATCGAGGCGGACTACCTCAACGGGGAGATCGCGCTACTCGGACGCCTGCACGGCCTCCCGACGGTCGTCAACGAACGGTTGCAGGAGGTCGCGAACCGGCTCGCTCGCGAGCGACGCCCTCCGGGGTCCATGACCGTCGAGGAAGTGGCCGAAGGGCTCGGCCTCACCGCCGGGTCGGCCCCTTGACGAGCAGCGGTCGTCACCTCGACCCAGCCGAAGAGCTACGACAGCCCGAAACGTGGCGCCCGCTTCTCCCGCAGCGCCACCACCCCCTCCCGATAGTCCGGCCCGGCCATCATCTCGTCCATCGTCACGGTCGCATCCTCGATCGAATCGGCCGGATTGCCGGCGACGAGGTCGCGGTACAGCTGCCGCTTGGTGACCCGAAGAGAGGCCGGCGAGACGGTCGTCGCCAGCTGGGCCGCATAGTCGTAGACGGCGCCCATCAGGTCGCCGGGTTCGAGGAGCCGGTTCACGAGACCCATCTCGGCGGCCTCCTCAGCCAGGAAGATCCGGCTCGAGAAGAGGAGCTCGGCGGCGTGGGTGAGCCCGATCAGCTTCGGCAGCAGCCACGACAGCCCGAACTCGGCCGGCAGCCCGAGCCGGCCGTGCGCCGTCGTGAGCTTGGCGCCCCGAGCAGCGAAACGAAGGTCGCAGTAGCAGGCGAGGGCGAACCCGATCCCGGCCGCCGGCCCGTTGATCGCCGCGATGATCGGCTTGTCGACACCGAAGTGGTAGGCCATGTCGGCATCGAACTCCGCGCGGACTCCGTAGCCGGGCCGCGGGGCTCCCTCGCCGAGGCCCGAGTCGTAGCCGCCCCGCTCGGCATGGCCCGCGAGGGCGTCGCTGTCGGCGCCGGAGCAGAAACCTCGTCCCGCTCCTGTCACCACGATCACTCTCACCTGGGGATCGTCGGCCGCCGCGAGGAGAGCCGTCCGGTACTCCGAGGACATCCGGCCGGTCCACGAATTGAGGCGCTCGGGCCGGTTCAGGCGGATCGTCGCGATCCGGTCGGCGACTTCGTACTCGACCACTTGGCGTTCCACGGGGGCGAACCCTACCGGTGGGGTGTGCGGTGAGCGGAGACCCGGACGCCCCGGACGACCCAGCGGACGCGGACGGCACAACCACCCTCGATCTCGAGATCGCCCAGGCGGCTCGGCTCGTGGCAGGCGCCGGTGAGCGGGGTCTCGTGGTCCTCACGGGCGCAGGGATCTCCACCGACGCCGGCATCCCCGACTTCCGCGGCCCGCAAGGCGTGTGGACGCGGGATCCGTCGGCGGAGCGGCTCTCGACCCTCTCGGCCTATCTCTCCGACGAGGACGTGCGCCGCCGGGCATGGCTGTCCCGCCTCGGCTCACCCGTCTGGGAGGCTCGCCCGACGGCCGGGCACGATGCGCTCGTGGTTCTCGAGCGCATGGGGATCCTGGCAACAGTCGTCACCCAGAACACCGACGGCCTGCACCTCCTCGCCGGCCACGAACCTGCACGCGTCGTGGAGATCCACGGCACGGCCCACTGGACCGAGTGCTGGTCCTGTCACGACCGGCAACCGACCTCGAGCGTGCTGCAACGGGTTCGGGAGGGCGATCCGGACCCGCGATGCCTGCAGCCGAGGCGCGACGGAGCGGGGGTGTGCGGGGGGCTGCTGAAGACGGCGACGATCAGTTTCGAGCAGCGATTGGACCCGGACGTGCTGGACGCGGCCGTCCGCGCGGCGGCGGATGCGACGGTGATGCTCGCGATCGGCACGACGCTCGAAGTGCAGCCGGCTGCAGGCCTCGTGCCGCTCGCGCGGAGGCGAGGCGCGGCCGTCGTCATCGTGAACAACGACCCCACGGCGCTCGACTCGCTCGCCGACGTCGTGATCCGTGGGTCGATCTCGGAGGTCCTTCCCCGGCTGGCGCGCGATGCCGGCCGGCAGAGGGAGCGCTCAGCCCGGTAGCGAGTCGACGAGGCTCGGTCGCACGCTGTCCGGCTCGACGCGCTCGACGGCGACTGCATCGCACCCCACCCAGCGGGCAGCCTCGACGAGAGCGGCGGCAGTGGCTCGTGCCGCGCGGACGAGCCCGGCTGGGCTGAGCGAATCCTCGAGGTGGACGCTCCTCGCCACGAGAGTCCTCCGGTCCCGGGCGGGGTCGACGCGCCCCACGAGCTGGTCGCCGGCGAGCACCGGCATCGAGTAGTACCCGTAGACGCGCTTGTGGCGGGGCACGTACGCCTCCAGCCGATGGCGGAAGCCGAAGTGCCGCTCCATGCGCGCCCGGTCGCAGATCACCCCGTCGAAAGGCGAGAGCAGCACCGGCCGTGCTCGTGTCGCGCCGCCGACGGCGGGGTGCTCGAGCGCATCGGGAGCAGCCCAGCCGGGCTCCCGCCACCCGGCCACGGAGACCCGTTCGATCCGCTCCCCGTCGAGCGCGGTCAGCCCGGCCTGGACATCGAGGGGCCGCAGGCCCGAATATGCCGCGATGTCGCGGGCGGTAGCCACGCCGAGAGCAGCGAGCGCACGCTCGACCAGCACCTGGACGGCGCGGTCCTTGTCGACCACCGTCCGCAGGACCTCCGGCGGGATCGCCCGCTCCGGCAGGTCGTAGACGCGCTGGTAGCCCCGACGGGTCGTGCAGACGATCTCTCCGATGTCGAGCAACCACTCGGCAGCGATCTTCGTCTCGGACCAGTCCCACCACGGACCACCACGTTTCGCCCCGCCGAGCTCCTTCGCCGTGAGCGGCCCACGGTCGCGCAACTGCTCGAGGACGCGCTCACCGACCGTGTCTATGTCGTCGACGCGGTGCCACCGGAAGCCGCGTGCACGGATCTGTTCCCGGCGAAACCCGAGATTCGGCCACTCCTCGATCGGCACCACACATGCGGCGTGGTACCAGAACTCCATGGCCCGGTAGGGCGGACCGCCCCAATAGGCGGAGTCGATACGTTCTCGCCGCACGGGACCGAGCCGCGCGAAAGCCATCAGCTCGTGCGAGCGTGCGAGCACCGAGATCGTGTCGAGCTGGATGCCACGGGTGCGCTCCAGCACTGCAGCCGGGCCTCCGGCCAGCCGGCGACCGAGCAGCCCTTGCGCGACGAGATGTGCCCGTCGGGCTTCGCGAGAGGAGATGTCGGGCACGGTGCCGGCGCGAGCCGCTTCTCGAGGAGGCGTGGTGACCACCGCAAGATCCTGCCTCAGCGGGGCATGCCGCCGTGCCCTACCATCAGGCAATGCAGTTGCCGCGTGCGGAGCGCCTTCGCGGGCGTCAGCAGCGGCTCGTCGCACGAGCGCCGCGGCTCGCCGCGGCGGCTCTGTGCGGGGCCATCCTCGCCTGGTCGGCGTACACGCCTGCGACTGCCGCCGCTACGGCGGCGACGCCATTGCGCCTGTTGCCGCTCAACTGGTCCACGAGCAGGATCGTCGCTCCGGTCGAGCTGCTGCCGGCTGGATCGGTCGCGCTCGGCGCGCCCCCGTCGAGCCAGCAGATCGTCGTCGACGTCGTGCTGGCGCCGCGGCACCCTCGATCGCTCGCCCGCCTCGCGTCGGCTGTCTCGACTCCCGGCTCACCGCTTCGAGGCAGCTACCTCACGCCGAGACAGCTCCGAGATGAGTTCAGCCCGAGCGCGGCTGAGGTGTCGCAGGTCGAGGTGTGGTTGCGAGACCTCGGTCTCGATCCGGTGGCCGGCAGCACCGACCGGCTGACGGTCACCGTGAAGGCAACGGCAGCGTCGTTCGCCCGCGCCCTGGCGACGCGGTTCGAGCAATATCGCCTGCCTGGCGGGAAGCTCGTGTACGCGAACACGACCGGAGCGCGCCTGCCGATGCCGCTCGCGGGCGATGTGGCAACGGTCGTCGGCCTCAACGACTTGCCGGCAGCGCGGCCGTTGCTCGCACGGCTGCCCGGGACGCAACACCCTCGCGTGGCACAGCGCACGAGCAGCGCGCCAGTGGCCTCGACAGTGGCCTCGACAGCCGCCACGAGCGCCCCCAAGCCCTGTGCCGCTGCGCTCGCGCAGCGGGCGATCGGTGGGCGTACGGCATCCCAGCTTGCCGGCTACTACGGCATGAGCGGCTTGTACGCGAAGGGTGATCTGGGCTCGGGCATCACGATCGGCATCGTCGAGTTCGAGCGGGTCTCATCATCGGACCTGGCGACTTACGAGTCCTGCTACGGGATATCGACGTCAGTGCGGTACATCGCGGTGGACGGTGGGGCACGAGGAGTCAGTTACGGCTCGGGAGAAGCAGCCCTCGACATCGAGGACGTCGCCGGCCTGGCTCCTCAGGCCCGTCTCCTCGTGTACCAGGCGCCGAACTCGAACCGGGGAGTGCTGGACGAGTTCCAGCGGATCGTCGAGCACCCGACGGCCGACGTGGTCACGAACTCGTGGGGGGAGTGCGAGCAGGCACTCGGCAGCACGGCTGCGGCTGCGAAGCGAGCCGCACAGGCCGAGTCCACGCTGTTCGAGTACGCCGCGGCGGAAGGCCAGTCCTGGCTCTCGGCCGCCGGCGACTACGGTTCGACCGACTGCTGGGGAGAAGGTTCCAGCCTCCCGTTCACCACTCAGCAGAGCCTGGCCGTCGACGACCCCGGGTCGCAGCCCTACATGACCTCGGTGGGTGGCACGACCCTTCATGCCAAGATCCACCGCGAGACCGTCTGGAACGTGGGCGGAGCGGCCTCGGGCGGCGGCATCTCCTCCATCTGGCCGATGCCTGCGTACCAGCTCGCGGCCTCGCCGGGCCTCGGTGTCGTCAACGCGCACTCGAGCCCGCACCCCTGTGGCGTCGCGGTGGGCTATTGCCGGGAGGTGCCCGACGTGACGGCCGACGCCAACCCGGCGACCGGTTACATCATCTATTACGACGGGGCTTGGACCACGATCGGGGGCACGAGCGGTGCGGCGCCCCTCTGGGCCGCCGTCACGGCCCTCGTCGATGCGAGCCCGCGATGTGGCGGGCGCAGCGTCGGGTTCCTCAACCCCACCCTGTACGCGCTGGCGGGGTCCCGCCGGTACCCGGCCGTGCTCACCGACATCAGGGCCGGCGGCAACGACGACGCGGTGTCGGGCTACACGGGCGGGCTCTACCGCGCCGCCAAGGGCTACGACATGGCGTCCGGCCTCGGATCGCCCATCGTCACGTCGCAGTACGGCGGGCTCGCGTCGGCCATGTGCGAGCTGGCACATCGCCTGCGGCCCGGGATCAACTCCATCAAGCCCGACACCGGTCCGAAGAGTGGTGGCAACTCGGTGAAGGTGTACGGCTACGGGTTCAGCGGCGTCCAGGGTGTCGAGTTCGGCAGCGTCCGGGCGCACTTCCACGTCGGGCAGGACTGGACCGGGAGCCCGACCTGGATCACCGTCATCGTCCCGCCCGGCGCCGGCACCGTTCACGTCAGGGTGCTGACGACACACGGGACCAGCGCGAATTCGGTCGCGGACACCTACACCTACGAGGGCTGAACACACTGCGACACAGAGCACTCGGCTGAGCCCGCCGGCGCGCGGGCCTGCCGCCTGACGGGAGGCGGGAGCGTCATTACGCTCAGCATCATGAGCATCGACGCGCGCATCAGTGCGAGGCGACGGAGCGCCCCAGCGACGGTCGCAGATGCCTTGCACCCCTTGACGGCGAGACTCTTCCGAGGTGGCCCGCCGGTCCGTTTCGTCTTCTGGGACGGCAGTTCGCTCGGGCCCGAGGACGGCCCTGGGAACGTGCTCGTGCGGTCTCCCGAGGCGCTCAAGCACCTGCTGTGGGCACCGGGCGAGCTCGGCCTCGCACGAGCGTTCGTCCTCGGGACGATCGATCTCGAGGCACGCGGTGCACCGTCGCCGCTCGGGAGCCCGCCCGGCGGGGACGAGCTGATCTCGGTCCTGCGGGCGCTCCACGAGGCGATGCAGCGCCGTAGCTCGCCCGGACCGTCAATCCTCATCCCGCTGCTGGCGGTGGCCCGCCGGTTCGGTCTCGTGTCCCCTCCGCCGGCCCCGCCGAGCGTGGAGGTACGGCTGTCGAGCCCTTGGCATCCGCGGTCGATCCACACGAAACAGCGCGACGCCGAGGCGATCCACCACCACTACGACATCGGCAACGAGTTCTACGAGCTCGTCCTCGGTCCGCCCATGACCTATTCGTGTGCTCGGTTCGAGCGGCCGGACGCCTCCCTCGAGGAGGCGCAGGCGAGCAAGCACGATCTCGTCTGCAAGAAGCTCGGGCTGTCCGAATGGGCCTCGAAGCACCTCCACCGGGCGGCTCGCTTGCTCGACGTCGGCTGCGGCTGGGGGTCGATGGCGATCCACGCCGCTCAGCGCTACGGCGCCGAGGTCATCGGCGTGACGCTCAGCACCCCCCAGGCCATGCTCGCGAGGAAGCGGGTGGCGGAGGCAGGCGTAGGCGACCGGGTCGAGATCCGCGTGCAGGACTATCGCGACCTCGACGGGAGCAGCTTCGACGCCATCTCCTCCATCGGCATGTTCGAGCACGTCGGCGAGCGCAGGATGGCGGAGTACTTCGACGCGCTCTTCGGGCTGCTCGGCCGGGAGGGTCGCCTCCTCAACCACGCCATCTCGAGCGTCGGCGGGTCCAAGATGCGCGGCCGGACCTTCATCAACCGCTACGTCTTCCCCGACGGCGAGCTCATCGACGTGGCCGACGTCGTCCGTGCGATGGAACGATCAGGTCTCGAGGTCCGAGACGTCGAGTCGCTGCGCGAGCACTACGCCCGAACGCTCCGGCGCTGGGTCGAGAACCTGGAGAGACGCTGGGACGAGGCGGTGTCCCTCGTCGGTCTCGAGCGGGCGCGGGTCTGGCGCTTGTACATGAGCGCGTCTGTCAACGCCTTCGACGACGGTGGCATCGCGATCCACCAGGTTCTCGGCGTCAAGCCCGGCCCCGGCGGATCGTCAGGGATGCCGGCGACCCGCGCCGGCTGGACCTGATCGAGCGGCGCTCCGCCGCAAGGAGCTCCTGACCGCAGGGCCGCCCGAACGCGGCGCCGCGGCCTGCCAGCGGCGGCTTTCGCCGCTCGTGCGGCAGCGCTACTGTCATGTCGCTTGATAGCGACCGATGGGAGGGCAGGCGTGGTCCGCAGGAACCTGCACGTCACCGAAGCCGGACGCTCGCGGAGACGCCGGAACTTCACCAGATCGAGGTCGGCCTTCGCCACAGCAGCTGCCACCGGGACCCTCGTGGCCGGGATCGCGCTCGGCAGCACAGCCGCCACCGCCGCGAGTGTCCCGGCGGGAGAGCACACCACGCCCCATGCCACACCGGCGGTGCTGCTCGTCGGCACGTATCACGGGAAGAAGGGTGCGTACAGCTCCATCCAGGCAGCGGTGAATGCTGCCAAGCCCGGCGACTGGATCCTCATCGGTCCCGGCGACTACCACGCCCGTGACGACCACGCCCACCCGCCGACGGCTGCGCAGGCAGCGGTGGGCGACATGGGCGGCGTTCTCATCACGACCCCAGGCCTCAAGCTGCGCGGCATGAACCGCAAGACCGTCATCATCGACGGCACGAAGCCGGGAGCTCCGAAGCCGTGCGACTCCGCCAAGAAGTGGCAGGACTTCGGCGTCACCGGTCCGGGTGGCCACAAGTTCGGCCGCAACGGGATCGTGATCTGGAAGGCGAACGACGTGAGAGTCGACAACCTCACGGTCTGCAACTTCCTCGGTGGCTCCGGCGACTCGGGCAACGAGCTCTGGTGGAACGGCGGGGCGAACTCGGCCAAGATCGGACTGCACGGCTACTGGTCGCGCTACACGACGGCAACCTCGACCTACTTCGGAGGCGAGAGCACGGCCGCCCGTTACGGGATCTTCTCGTCGAACGCGGCCGGTCCGGCGTTGTGGAACCAGGTCTACGCCAA
>JAKCCH010000024.1 GCA_021838945.1 Actinomycetes bacterium | reverse complement strand
GAACGTCCGCGTCAGCACGCCTACAGAGACGAGGTCAGAGAGCCGTCTGTCTGAGGCTGGCTTCCTCCACCCGGAGCGGGGCACGGCCCCAAACTACACCATTGCCACTTAACTGAACGGTATTGGGCTTAGCCCGCCACCGCCCGCCACTCCTCGGCCGTCAAGCGGTACAGCACGTGGTGGCGCAGCGGGTGGCCGGGATCGAGCGAGGTGTGCTCGAAATCGTCGGCGGGGTCGGTGTGCATGCCGATCTTCTGCATCACCCGTTGCGACCGCTCGTTGAGGAGTGACGTGAACGACACGATCTCGCCGAGCCCGCACTTCTCGAAGCCGAAGCTCAGGCCGGCCTGCGCGGCCTCAGGGGCGTATCCCTTGCCCCAGGCCGAGCGGGCGAGGCGCCAGCCGACCTCGGTCGAGCCTCGCACCGGGATGTCGTTCGAGACGTGGTGCAGCCCGACGAACCCGATGAAGGGCTCTCCGTCCTTCACCTGGACGGCCCAGAGCCCGTAGCCGTTCTGCTCGAAGGAGTCGTCGGCGGCCCTCGCCAGTGCGTCGGACCGGTCCCGGTCGAGGGCGCCTGGGAAGTACTCCATGACCTCCGGGTCTGCGTTCATGGCGGCGAAGGGCGCGAGGTCGCTCTCTCGCCAGCGCCGCAGCAGCAGTCGGTCCGTCTCGATGGTCGGGCCCCTCTCCATGTCGCGATGGTGCCACGTACCATCGGCAGGGATGATCGGCGCCCTCGAGATCGAGCTCCACTTTCCGTCCTGCCGCTCCCTCAAGGAGAAACGTGCGCTCCTCCGCCCCATCGTCGACTCCTCACGAGCGCGCTACCGGGTCGCCATAGCCGAGGTCGGCTACCAGGACCTCCACCAGCGCACGCTCCTCGAAGTGGCGGCGGTGGCAGCAGCCGCGAAGGTGGTGACCGACGAGCTCGACGCAGTCGAGCGGCTCGTGTGGTCCTCGCCCGGCCTCGAGGTCGTCTCGTCCCGGCGGTGGTGGTCCGACGCCGAGTGACCTCGGCGAAGGCCGGTTGAACCGGGCTGGTCGGTTCAGTCGACCCAGACGGTCTTCGTGACGGCGAACTCCCTGATGCCCGGGGCGGCCAGCTCGCGGCCGTAGCCGGAGTTCTTCACGCCGCCGAAGGGCAGATCGTAGTAGGAGGTCGTCATCCAGTTGATGAAGACCATGCCGGACTCGATGCCCTCGATGAAGCGGAGCTGCTCGGCCTCGTCCTCGGTCCAGGCGTTCGAGCCGAGCCCGAAGTCGGAGTCGTTCGCGATGGCGATGGCCTCTTCGATGTCGCCGACGCGGAAGAAGAGCGCCACCGGCCCGAAGACCTCCTCGCGGTAGACCCGCATGTCCTCGGTCAGCTCGCTCAGGACAGTCGGCGGATAGAACCAGCCGGGGCCGTCGATGCGCTCCCCGCCGCAGAGGAGCTTGGCTCCCTTCGAGACGGCGTCCTCCACCTGCTCGGCGATCTCGTCGCGGCCGGACGGCGTCGCGAGCGGCCCGACGTCGGTCGCCGGGTCGAGCGGGTCACCGACGGTGAGCCTTGCCATCGCGTCGGCGAAACGCTCGATGTACTCGTCCGCGATCTGCTCGTGCACGATGAAGCGCTTGGCTGCGATGCAGGACTGGCCGTTGTTCTGGACCCGCGCCTTCACGCCGACTTCGACGGCGCGGGCGAGGTCTGCCGACGGCATGACGATGAAGGGGTCGGAGCCGCCGAGCTCGAGCACGGTCTTCTTGATCTCACGGCCGGCGATGCTCGCGACCGAGCGCCCTGCGCCCTCGCTACCGGTCAGCGTCGCCGCCTTCACGCGCTTGTCGCGAAGGATCCTCTCGACCTTGTCGGAACCGATCAACAGCGTCTGGAACACGCCCTCGGGCATGCCCGCCCGGCGGCACACGTCCTCCAGGTAGAGCGCCGTCTGCGGCACGTTGGAGGCGTGCTTCAACAGCCCGACGTTGCCGAGCATGAACGTCGGCGCCGCGAAACGGAAGACCTGCCAGAGCGGGAAGTTCCACGGCATGACCGCGAGCACCGGTCCGAGGGGCTGGTAGGTGACGAACGAGCGCCGCTTGGCCGCCGTACCGGGAACGTCCTCGTCCCGGAGGAGCGACTCGGCGTGCTCGGCGAACCAGCGCAGGCCGCCGGCGCACTTCTTCACCTCTGCCTTGGCCTGTTCGATGGGTTTGCCCATCTCGACGACCATCGTGCGGGCGAGGTCCTCGAGGTCCGCGTCGAGGAGATCGGCCACCTTGTTCACGAGCTCGGACCGCTCGGCGAACGACGTCGTGCGGTACCGGGAGAAGGCCTCGTCGGCCAGGGCAAGGCGCCGCTCGATCTCGGCGTCGTCATAGGGCTCGAACGTCTTCACGGTCTCGCCCGTTGCAGGGTTGATGGTGGCTATTGGCACGGCATCCGTTCTATCGCCCCCGAGGGTGGCGTGCTCACCGATACCATCCGGTCGATGAGCGACGATGCGGCCACCGGACAGGCGACCGGCGAACAGCCGCCGCTCGACCTCACTGCCGCCGAGCGTCGCCTCGCGGAGGTCGAGGCAGCGCTCGAGAGGCTCGAGGAGAACAGCTACGGCCGCTGCTCGTCGTGCGGCAGGCCGATCGACGACGCGGATCTCGAGCTCGAGCCGCAGCGCTCACTCTGCGCTCGGTGCTCGACTGGCGGCGGCTGAGCGGTGGCGAAGGTGCGCTTCTTCGCGCAGGCACGCGACGCGGCCGGCTGCCGGGAGGCGGAGGTCGACGGGTCGACCGTCGCGGAGGTGCTGAGAGGCGCGGCCGCACGGTTCGGCGACCGGCTGGCCCAGGTGATCGAGATCAGCGCGATCTGGGTGAACGGGGAGTTCGCAGAACCCGATCAGCCCGTCGGCGATGCCGACGAGGTGGCCGTCCTCCCGCCGGTCTCAGGAGGCTGAGGGCCGCCTCAGGCCTTCTTGGTCTCCCAGAAGATGCGGTCGATCTCGCCGATGTTGGCGAGCATCCGCTCGGCCACGCCGACGTCGTTCGTCTTCTTCGAGTCGCCGGCCGCCTTCGTCGCCTTCCAGAACAGGTCGTGCAGCTCCGGGTACTTCTCGACGTGCTCGGGCTTGAAGTAGTCGGTCCAGAGGATCCAGAGGTGGTGCTTCACGAGGTCCGCCCGCTCCTCCTTGATGAACACGGCCCGCTCGCGGAACACCGGGTCGTCCGACCCGTTGAACTTCTCCATGCAGGCCTTCACCGACTCTGCTTCGATACGGGCCTGCGCCGGGTCGTACACGCCGCACGGCAGGTCGCAGTGGGCATGGGCCGTCAGCGGCTCGCTCCAGCGGTCGAGGCTCGAGAGCACTCTGGAGGTGAACGACATTGGCGTGTCTCCTTCGTCAGGATGGGGTTCGGTCGATTCGGGAGTCACCCTATCGGGGGGGTGCGCGGATTCTGCCCCGCCCGCGGGGGTCGACCGGAGTGCGAATTGTCTCCGCCGCCGCCGTCCTGGCTGCCGCCGTCGCGTGGTGGAGGCGCGCCCGTCCTGTCACGCGCGTGACCGTTTCGGGTGTCTCGATGGTCCCCGAGCTCGCGCCGGGAGATCGCCTCGTCGCCGTGCGCTGGCCCGTGCTCGAGCTCGGCGACCTCGTGGTGTTCCGCGACCCGGAGCTGCCGGACCGGGTCCTCGTGAAGCGCGTCTCGCGTCTTCATGCCACGTCGATCGAGGTCCGGGGGGACAACGAGGGCCCGAGTCGCGACTCGCGCGAGTTCGGCCCGGTGGATCGGCGCGCCGTCCTCGGGCGCGCGGTGTACCGCTACCACCCGTCCGCACGGGCGGGGTCGATCACCCGCCGGGGCAGGTACGATGGGCGCAGTCGCAGGTAACCGTAGGAATCGGGGCGGGATGACGCCATGAGTCTCACAGCACATCACCTGAGCGAGCTGTGCGCTCCGTCCTACCTTGACGGCCTCGAGGCGGCACCGGTGGCGGAGCTCCGCGCCCGGCGGGACGACTGCCAGCGCGCCGAAGTCGTGTTGTCCTACCTCCGGCGCGTCCTTCAGGGCGAGATCGACCTCGTGCTCGCCGAGATCGAGATCCGCCGTGACGGTGGTCGCAGCGACATCGGCCGCCTCGTGGACGAGCTCCCGACGATCCTCTCCTCCGCCACGGCCAGCCTGACAGAGCCGGCGCACAGCTCCGTCCACACGATGCCGGCGGTCGCCGAGATGATGGACCTGCAGCACGACGTGCCGCTCGAGGTGCTGCTCGCACAGGTGCTCTCCCACGACGAGGGGCACGTTGCACCCGGCGAGCTGCTGCCGGGGGCCAACCTCTGCACGCTCGGCGACAGCGAGCTCGGCGCGGTGCTCGAGCGCCTCCGTGACGAGGAGACGACGCTCTCGAGCAAGCGGAGGGTCCTGCACGAGCGCATCGACGCCATACAGGCCACCATCGTGGACCGCTACAAGTCCGGCGCGGCCGATCCCGACAGCCTCCTCACCTGAGGCCGGGGTGCGCGTTCCACAAGCATCATGAAAGAGATCCCCGACCGCTGGGCAGACCTCGGCGAGTTCATCCGCCAGCAGCGCGAGACCGCCCGCCTGTCGCTGCGGCGCTTCTCGCAGATCGCCGGCATCTCCAACCCCTACCTCTCACAGATCGAGCGAGGCCTGCGAAAGCCTTCGGCGGAAGTGCTCCAGCAGATCGCGAAGGGGCTGCAGCTGTCGGCCGAGACGCTGTACGTCCGCGCCGGCATCCTCGACGCCGACTCCGACGACCAGGACCTCGTCCGCCGCATCCGGACCGATCCCTTTCTCGATGCCTACCAGCGCGAGGCGCTCGTGCGGATCTACGTGTCGTTTCGGCACGAGAACGGCTACATGGACGTGCCGGACGAGACCGCCGACCCCGACGCGCCGGCGCCCGAGGCCGATGCGAACGGCACGGATGGGTCCGGCACCGCCATGCCCGGTGAGGCGGCGGAGGATCCTCACGTTCAACAGCCGCGGCGGCCTCGGTAGTCTGCCGACGATGCGGAGGCTCGCGGTTCTCTCGCTGCACACCTCCCCGCTCGCACAACCGGGGACGGGCGACGGGGGCGGCATGAACGTCTACGTGAAAGAGCTGTCCTCCGCGCTCGCCCACGCCGGGATCTTCTGCGACGTCTACACCCGCAGATACGACGCAGAGCTTCCCGACACGGTCTTCGTCGAGCCGGGCTTCGCCGTCCATCACGTACGAGCAGGTCCGGCATCCCACGTGCCGAAGGAGCTCCTCTTCGAGCACCTCGAGGAGTTCACAGAAGGCGTGATCGCACACCTCACCGGATGCATCCCGCGCCGGACCTTCCCCGCCGACTCATACTTCGGCGACCCCGACGAGATGCCCGGTGCCGTCCACGCCAACTACTGGCTCTCGGGTGTCGCCGGCCACGAGATCAAGCACCGGCTCGACCTGCCGCTCGTCTCGACGTTCCACACCCTCGACCGCGTGAAGGCCGAGGCGAGTCCCGAGGAAGCTGCGGAGGTGGCCTCCGGCCGGCGGTCCCGGTACGAGGCGGCGGTGATCGGCTGCTCGGACGCCCTCTGCGCCTCCTGCAGCGTCGAGCTCGACCAGCTGGTCGAGCTGTACGGAGCCAACCCCGGTCGCATCGAGATCGTCCCGCTCGGAGTCGACCACGCGTTCTTCTCGCCGGGAGACCGTGCTTACGCGCGGCGCGCTCTCGGGCTGGAGGGATCCGGGACGCTGCTGCTCTACGTCGGCCGGATCCAGCCGTTGAAAGGTGCCGACGTGGCGGTGAACGCGCTGGCCGAGCTGCACGACGCCGGGCACGACGACGCGAGGCTCGTGATCGTCGGCGGTCCGAGCGGCCCGATGGGCGAGGCGGAGGTCGCCACGCTGCACCAGCTCGTTGGCCAGCGTGGGCTCGGGGACCGGGTGCGTTTCTACCCTCCGCAGCCGCACGAGCTCCTGTCGACGTACTACCGCGCAGCCGACTGCTGCATCGTGCCGTCCCGCTCGGAGTCCTTCGGGCTCGTCGCCCTCGAAGCGTCGGCCTGCGGCATCCCGGTCGTCGCCGCCTCCGTCGGCGGGCTGACCACACTGGTCGAGGACGGCGAGACAGGTTTCCTCGTCGAGCCGGGCGATGCCGCCGGGTTCGCCGAGCGTGTAGCGGAGATCGTCGTGGACGACGCTTTGCGGAGACGGCTCGGCCAGGCCGGCGCGGAGATGGCCGCCGGCTACACGTGGGGCACGGCCGCGGGCAGGCTGTCGCAGCTCTACTCGGAGCTCTCCCACCGGACGCTCGTCGAATGCTGACGTGACCCGCCTCTGCGTCGTGGGCGGTGGCCGCATGGGCCGCGCGCTCGTCAGCGGCCTCCTCCGGTCCGGCTGGATCGAGCCGTCGGAGATCGCCATCGCCGAGCGGTACGAGGCGGCGAGAGCAGATCTGCAGCATCGATTCCCCGACGTCGAGGTCTCGGGCGATGTCGTGCCCGCCGGCTCGGCTGTGCTCGCCGTCAAGCCACCGGACGCGCCCGAGGCCACGGAGATGATGCGCAAGCAGGGGATCAATCGCGTCGTCTCCATCGTCGCCGGCGTGAAGATCTCGGTCCTGCAATTCCATCTCGGCGAAAGCGCCGTCGTCCTGCGGGCGATGCCGAACCTCCCGGCGGTGGTCGGAGCGGCAGCCTCCGGGCTCGCCGGCGGACCGACTGCCACCGAGGAGGACTACAGCTGGGCCGAGGCGGTGCTGTCGGCGTTCGGTGTCGTAGCCCGGGTCCCCGAGCCATTGCTCGACGCCGTGACGGGCCTGTCCGGATCCGGGCCCGCCTACGTGCTCGTGCTCACCGAAGCCCTGATCGAGGCCGGAGTGCTCCAGGGCCTCGATCGCGAGGTCAGCCGGCTGCTCGCCATCCAGACGCTGCTCGGGACGGCCCGCATGATGAGCGAGCTCGGCGACACGGCCGAGGACCTGCGGGCGAGGGTCACCTCGCCGGGGGGCACGACGGCCGCGGCACTCCGCGAGCTCGAACGCGCCGGCTTCCGCTCGGCGGTCGTCGAGGCTGTCGCCGCCGCCACTGCAAGGTCACGTGAGCTGGGACAACAGACTCACTGAGCGCTTCCGCGCCCTTTGCGCGCGCTTTGCCCGGTCGTTGACGCATCCCCTCGGGAGGGGTTCGCCTCGCACCTGTCCGGGGCTCGGATCCCGTTGTCACACCCGCCACGCAAGAACCACTTTTCACTCCAGCAACATTGGCGTACCATGGCATCCAGGCGGAGAGGGGTGATGGATCTGACGACAATCGATTACTCGAAGGCGAAGTTCTACACAGTCGCGGAGGTGGCGCAGCTGCTTCGCGTCTCCAGCATGACCGTGTACCGACTCATCAACTCGGGCCAGCTACCTGCCGTGAGGGTTGGTAAGTCCTACCGGCTCCGGGAAGAGGACGTGAACAGCTACCTGTCGAGCCAGTTCACCGAAGCGGGCTGAGCCCGCTCCTCGGTCCGCTCGCTTCGCTCCGCACTCAGCTCACCGTCGGGGGCGCCGGACGAGATCGTCCGGTCGAGACGCTGTCCGGGCGAGGAGTCGGGCTGCTTGTGTAGGGTTGCGGCCCGGCGCGCCGAGGCCGCGCCCGTCGAGGAGTCGCCGAAGGGCTCCGGAGGGTAGTTCGAGCCGTGAATCTCGCCCAGATCATCGAGCGTCATGACGCGTCCGGCGTCGCGTTCCGCTTCAACGGCGAGGACGTCACCTACGGCGAGCTGCGAGCGCGTTGTGCCGCCGTGAGGGGCTGGTGCGCCGAGCAGGGTCTCGAGCCCGGGGACCGTGTGGCGCTCCTGCTCGGCGGCACCCCGGAGTTCGCGGTCGCTTACTTCGGAGCACTCGGCCACGGTGCGGTCTCGGTTCCCCTCAACCCGAGCAGCCCTCCCACCGAGCTCGACCGCGAGCTTCGAACGGTCCGGGCGTCGGTCGTGCTCGCCGGCAGCGAGGCTGCAGCGTCGGGCACGGGCGTAGTGGAGGACCTGCGTCAGCTCGGCCACGAGGTCCTTGGCGTGGGCGAGGTGGACGGCACCGCCGCAGCAGCAGCGGGTGGAGCGGCCGAGCTCGCCGAAGGGGCGGCCGAGGTCGCTCCGGTCTGCGAGCGTGAGCCCGACGACGAGGCTGCCTACCTGTTCACATCCGGGACCGCCGGGTCGCCGAAGGCGGCCATCCTCACCCACGGGAGCCTCCTCGCCAACATCGAGCAGGTCGAGCTGCGCGTCGGCCTCGCAGCGACGTCCGACGACATCAGCCTGCTCGTCGTGCCGCCGTTCCACATCCTCGGTCTCAACGCGGTGCTCGGAGTGCAGATGTTTGTCGGTGGCCGCCTCGTGCTCGTCGAGCGTTTCGACGCGGCTTCGGCGCTGGAGACGATCCAATCGGAGCGCGTGACGATCCTCGCCGGAGTACCCCAGCTCTTTGCCGCCCTCGCTGACCTTCCCGAGGCGACCGGGGACGAGCTGCGCTCGGTTCGGTTGGCCTGCTCCGGGGCGGCGCCGCTCGATGCTGAGACAGCGGATCGTTTCGAGCGGCGCTTCGGCGTGCCGATCTGGCAGGGGTATGGGCTCACAGAGGCGTCGCCCACGGTGACCTTCCCTGACCTCGCAGGCCGGCGCGACGTGCATTCGGTGGGAGTGCCGCTCCCAGGTGTCGAAGTGCGGGTCGTCGACGCCGACGGTGAGGACGTCGAGCCGGGCGATCCCGGCGAGGTCCTCGTGCGCGGCCCGAACGTCTTCGCGGGCTACTTCGAGGACCCTGCCGCCACGAGCGCCGCGCTCGACCGCAGGGGCTGGTTGCACACCGGCGACGTGGCTGCCATGGCAGACGACGGGACGCTCACGATCGTCGACCGCAAGAAGGACCTCATCATCGTCTCCGGGTTCAACGTCTTCCCCGGAGAGGTCGAGCAGGTGCTCGCCGAGTGCCCGGGGGTGGCGGAAGCCGCCGTGGTCGGTATCCCCGACGAGGAGCACGGTGAGTCCGTCCGAGCCTTCGTCGTGCCCGACCCTTCGATTTGGCCGGAAGGGGACGAAGTTCCGAGCGGCATCACGGCCGAGGACCTGATGCGTCGCTGTTCGCAGCACCTCGCCCGCTACAAGTGCCCGTCGCAGGTGACCTTCGTGCGCGAGCTGCCTCACGGACTGCAGGGCAAGGTGCTCCGGCGGGTGGTGGGGTAGCGGCGCAGGCGGCCGGAGGCCGTGCGGTTTGCGGTTTTGTGAGCGAATGCACGAGGTCGTTACCATCACCGCCATGCCCGAGCGTTTCGGCAGGCGGATCCCCGAACCGACCGTGATCCGCTTGCCGATCTACCAGCGCGTGCTGCTCGAGCTCTCGGCACGCGGGGTCTCGACCGTCTCGTCTGCTGAGCTGGCCGGCGCGGCCGGTGTGAACGCGGCGAAGGTGCGCAAGGACCTGTCGCACTTCGGGACCTACGGCACACCCGGAACCGGCTACGACGTCGACTACCTGCTCGGTCAGATCCAGCGTGAGCTCGGCACCGACCAGGATCGACCTGTCGTGATCGTCGGAATGGGACACCTCGGCCACGCGCTCGCGCGCTCGCAAGGGTTCGCGAGCGGCGGGTTCCGGCTCGTCGGCCTCTTCGACAACGCCCCGGAGACCGTCGGCGAGGAGGTGCGCGGGCTGCCGGTGCGCCACATCTCGGAGCTGCCGAGCTTCTGCGGGTTGAACGGCGTCTCGGTCGGCATCGTCACGACTCCGGCATCTGCCGCCCAAGAGGTGGCCGATCAACTGGTGATGGGCGGAGTCGGAGCGATCCTCAACTTCGCGCCGGCGGTGCTGGTGGTGCCGGCGGACGTCCAGGTTCGCCACGTCGACTTCTCGGCAGAGCTCCAGGTGCTGGCGTTCTATCAGGCACATCCGGAGGCAGTGGCGACGCGCGATGGCGCATCGGTGGCGCTGCGGAGCGCGCAGGCGAGGCGCTCGCCGGGGCCGCCGGCGGGTTCCGGCGTGAGCCCGGTCGTCAGCTCGCTCGACAACCCGCTCGACAACCCGCTCGACAGGGGCGTCAGGAGCGCCCCCGAGGAGGTCAACGGAGCCCTGAACGGCCAGACGCTGGTGGTCGAGGAGGCGGATCGGTTCTGACCTGGCAGTTCGCGCAGTCCCGGAGGGCCGGACTCGCTACGCTCGTCGTCCGAAGTCCCTGGCACCCGGGTGCGAACCCGGCTCGCCACCGGATCGCCGGGCACGCGCGTCGTCAGAGGAGAGGTTCACGGCAAGTGCCAGTCGTCGTAGTCGGGGTCCACGAGAGGGACACGCCGCTCGAGCTGTTCGAGAAGGTCGCCGTCTCCGAGCGCGACCTCCCGAAGATGTTGAAGGAGCTCACCGACAGCCCACAGGTGAGCGAGGCGGTCGTGCTCTCGACGTGCATGCGCACCGAGATCTACGCGGTCGTGGAGCGGTTCCACGATGGTCTGTCCGACATCGAGGGCTGGATACGCGGCCGCACAGGCGACAGCCTGTTCGGCCCACACGGGCTGGAGCCGGCCGACCCGGCCGAAGGAGAGCGCCGCCCTGAGGCCGGCGGTGGGTCGTTCGAGCTGGGTGGCAGCTTCGTCTGCTGGTACGACGATGCAGCCGTCCTGCACCTGTTCGAGGTCGCGGCAGGCATCGACTCGCCGGTGCTCGGGGAGGGGGAGGTCCTGCGCCAGGTGCGGGACGCCGCGGAGCAGGCCCGTGCCGAGCAGGCGGCCGGTCCGGTGCTCGGGCCGCTGTTTCGCCACGCCGTCGAGGCCGGCAAGCGTGCTCGGACCGAGACCGCCATCCAGCGCGGCACCACGTCGCTCGCCCACGCCGTCGTCGAGCTCGCCGCTGACCACGCGCTCGGCTTCGACGGCAGGCGGGTGCTCGTCATCGGTGCGGGCGAGATGGGAGCGGGCATCGTGAAGGCCCTGTCGGGGCGGAGCGATCTGACGGGCGAGGTCGTCGTGGCGAACCGGGGGGCGGACCGCGCACGGTCGGTGGCCGACCTCGTCGCCGGTCGTGCGGTGTCGCTCGACGCTTTGCCGGACGAGCTCGAGGTCGCCGACGTCGTGCTGACCTCGACGGCGGCCGGGGACGTGATCTTCTCCCGCGAGCGGCTCGAGCCGATCTTCCACCGGAGAGTGCGGCTCGGGCGCGACGCGCAGCGCGGGGGCGCTCTTCCGGGCGGCAAGGTGGTGATCGTCGACGCGGCCGTACCCCGCGACGTCGACCCTGCCGTCGCCGGCATCCCGGGAGTGGAGCTGCTCGACGTCGAAGACGTGCGCCGTTACGCCGAAGAGCAGATGGCGAGCCGAGCAGCAGAGGTGCCCGCGGTGCGGACGCTGTTGGCAGAGGAGCTCGAGCGATACCGGACGACTGCTGCCGGCCGGCTCGCCGCTCCCGTGATCGCTGCTCTGCGGGACAGGTCCGAGGCGGTGCGCCAGGCGGAGCTCGACCGTTATGCCGCGCGCCTCGGCACCATGGACCCGGCAGACCGGGAGCTCGTCGAGACGCTGACCCGCCGCCTCGTCGCCAAGCTGCTCCACGACCCGACGGTCCGAGTGAAGGACGCGGCCGGTTCGCCCCGGGGCGAGCGCCTCGCCGAGGCGCTGCGGGCGCTGTTCGACCTTTGAGCCCTCCGGCGCCTTTGACCCCGGGGACCCGGCGGCGGACGCTTCGGTTCGCGACGCGGGGCAGCCCTCTTGCGCTGAAGCAGGCGGAGATCGTCCGCGAGCTCGTCGATCGTTCGCTTGGCGGGCAGGTCGAGACAGAGCTCGTGATCGTGAAGACCGCAGGTGACCGCACGCAGAACCTGCCCCTCCACGAGGTCGGCGGCCAGGGGATCTTCGTCAAGGACGTGGAGCGCGCCGTCCTCGAGGGACGGGCCGACGCAGCCGTCCACTCCGCGAAGGACCTGCCGGCGTCGGCACCCGTGCTGCCCATCGTCGCCGTGCCGCCGCGCGGCGATCCGCGCGACGCGCTCGTCGGCTGCCGGCTGGCCGAGTTGCGGCCCGGGGCGAAGGTGGCGACCGGCTCGGTCCGGCGCCGGGCTCAGCTGGCCTGGATGCGACCCGGGCTGACCTTCGTCGAGCTCCGCGGGAACATCGGCACCCGACTGTCGAAACTCCCGACCGGGGGTGCGGTCGCGGTGGCGGCCGCAGCACTGGCGCGGCTCGGGCTGTCCGACCAGGCGGCTGAGATCCTCTCTCCGCTCACCATGCTTCCGCAGGTCGGGCAGGGGACCATCGCGGTCTGCGCTCGGCCGGATGACGAGGACGTGGCGTCATTGCTCGCAGCCGTCGACGACGCCCCGAGCCGGCGCGGGCTCGAGGCTGAGCGGGCGTACCTGGCGGCCGTCGGGGGCGGATGCGAGCTCCCGGTCGGCGCATATTGCCGAGTCGACGAGGATGGCCGGATCACACTCGATGCGATGATCGCCTCCCTCGACGGCCACACGATCGTGCGCGAGTCGATGACCGGTGCGGATCCTCGAATGGTCGGGGCCGCGCTCGCCAAACTGGTCCTCGATCAGTCGGGCGCCAGGTCACTCCTCGAGCCGTTCGGGGCGGGGGCACCGATCGTCAGCGGCATCGGTGTGGCGGCACTCGACACGGCGCGGTTCGGAGCGCGACCGCTCTCCGGCTGGCGTGTCGTCGTCACCCGGAGCCTGGCGCAAGCGTCGGGCTTGGTCGAGCTCCTGCGAGACGCGGGGGCGGAGCCGATCGAGGTGCCGACCATCGAGATCGTGGACCCTGCCGATGGCGGGAGGGCGCTCGACACGGCGCTCGCGCGACTCGACTCCTTCGGCTGGGTTGCCTTCGCCTCCGCGAACGCCGTGGAGCGCACCTTCGGCCGGCTCACCGACGCCCGTGTGCTCGGGGGTGTGAAGGTCGCTGCGGTGGGAAGGGCGACGGCGGCCGCTCTGTCGGTGCGCGGCGTGAAGGCCGATCTGGTGCCCTCCGTCGCGGTGGCCGAGGAGCTGGTGAAGGCGTTCGGGCCGGCCGATCCACCAGGCACCCGCGTGCTCCTGCCCCAGGCGGCGGGAGCGAGGGATGCGCTCCGCGACGGCCTCCGGGCACTCGGCTACGAGGTCGAGACCGTCGAGGCCTACCGCACGACGCACCCCGAGCCGGGGGAGGACACCGCCTCGCTCCTCGAGAGCGCGCATGCGATCACGTTCTCGTCGTCGTCGACCGTCGAAGGGTTCCTCGGAGCCTACGGTCGGGATCTTGTCCCTCCTGTGGTCGCATCGATCGGGCCGGTAACGACCGCCACGGCCCGCGTGCATGGTCTCCACGTCGACGTCGAAGCATCGGAGGCTTCGATCGAGGCGCTCGTCGCTGGCCTGGCCGCACACGCCGCCCAGCGTGCCAAAGGCTGAGCGGGACTCGCCCGGTACGCTCTGGCCATGGCCTTCCCGGCGCGCCGCATGCGCCGCCTGCGTGGCTCGGATGCTCTCCGTCGGCTCGTCGCCGACACCGCGATCACAACCGACGACCTCGTCGCGCCGTTGTTCGTGCGCGAGGGGATCGACGAACCGGCTCCGGTGGCCTCGCTTCCCGGCGTCGTCCAGCACACGGTCGACTCGCTCGTCGCCGAAGCGAAACACCTCGCCTCCCTCCACATCCCCGCCCTCATCCTCTTCGGCGTGCCGGCGCACAAGGACGCTGCTGGGTCGGGTGCGTCCGATCCCGACGGCATCGTGCAGGTGGCGCTCCGGGAGCTTCGCTCCGCCGTGGGCGACGACATCGCCCTCATGGCGGACCTGTGCCTGGACGAGTACACCGATCACGGCCACTGTGGGCTGCTCCGCCAGGACGGCAGCGTCGACAACGACTCCACCCTCGAGCGGTACGCCGAGGCGGCGGTCGCGCAGGCCGATGCCGGTGCAGCCGTCGTCGCGCCGAGCGGGATGATGGACGGCCAGGTGGCGGCGATCCGTGCCGCGCTCGACGGCGCAGGGCACGGCGAGACGGCGATCCTCGCCTACTCGGCCAAGTACGCCTCGGCGCTCTACGGGCCGTTCCGCGATGCCGCCGACGTCCGGATCTCAGGCGGCGGCGACCGGAAGTCGTACCAGCAGGACTGGCGCCGGAGCGCAGCTGAGGCCGTGACTGAGGCCCGCCTCGATGTCGCCGAAGGTGCCGACATGGTGATGGTCAAGCCTGCGGTGACGTATCTCGACGTGCTGGCTGCCGTGCGCGAGGAGGTCGGCGTGCCGGTGGCCGCCTACCACGTGAGCGGTGAGTACTCGATGGTGCAGGCCGCCGCCGAGCGCGGCTGGATCGACGCTGATGCCGTCATGTTCGAGCAGCTCACGGCGATCAAGCGGGCGGGTGCTTCGTTCGTGCTGACGTATTTCTCGGCGAGGGTGGCGGAGCTGCTCGGTGCCTGAGCGGCATGACTGAGACCGTCGGAGCGCCCGCCGGCCGGAGTGAGGCGGAAATGCTCGGCCGGCGCAGTCGCGACCTGTTCGACCGGGCGCTTCGGGTGACACCGGGCGGGGTCAACTCGCCGGTGCGGGCGTTCGGCTCGGTCGGCGGCACCCCGTACTTCGTCGCCTCGGCGAGGGGTGCCTACGTCACCGATGCCGATGGGAACGAGTACCTCGACTACGTGCAGAGCTGGGGCGCGTCCATCCTCGGCCACTCCCACCCCGCCGTCGTGAGGGCCGTTCAGGCGGCGGCGGAACGAGGCACGACGTACGGGGCGCCGACCGAAGGCGAGGTCCTGCTTGCCGAGGCGATCACGAGCGCCGTCCCGGGCTGTGACGAGGTACGGCTCGTGTCCTCGGGGACCGAGGCGACGATGACGGCCGTTCGCCTCGCTCGCGGCGTCACGGGGCGGCCTCGCATCGTCAAGTTCGCCGGGTGCTACCACGGCCACAGCGACGGGTTGCTCGCCGCCGGTGGGAGCGGAGTGGCGACGCTCGGGCTGCCGGGCTCCGACGGCGTGACGCCGGCGGCTGTCGCCGACACGCTCGTCATGCCTTACGGAGTCGTCCCAGAGGTCGACGAGGACGTCGCCTGCGTGATCGTCGAGCCCGTCGCCGCCAACATGGGCCTCGTCGTGCCGCCGCCCGGCTTCCTCGAAGGTCTCCGGGAGGCGTGCGACGCGGCAGGTACTCTGCTCATCTTCGACGAGGTCATCACGGGGTTCCGGTTGTCCCGAGCGGGTGCCTCGGAGCTGTTCGGGGTGCGTCCCGACCTCTTCACCTTCGGCAAGGTGATCGGTGGAGGGCTGCCGCTCGCCGCCCTCGGCGGGCGGCGTGACGTGATGGAGCACCTGGCGCCTGCGGGGCGCGTCTACCAGGCCGGGACGTTGTCGGGGAACCCGCTCGCGACCGCCGCCGGCCTCGCCGTGCTCGGCCTCCTTAAGGAGCCCGACTACGAGGCGCTGTCGGGGCGGGTGGCGCGGCTCGCTGCCGGCCTGCTCGAGGCGATCCGAGGCGCCGGACTGCCGGTCGAGGTGCCGGTGTATCGCACGCTCTTCTCGATCTTCTTCACGGACGACGGCATGCCGGTCCGCAACTACGACGATGCCGTCCGCTCGGCTTCGACCGGGCGGTACCCGCCGTTCTTCCGGGCGATGCTCCGGCGCAAGGTGGCACTGGCGCCGAGCGCGTACGAGATCGGCTTCTGCTCGTTGGCGCACACGGACGACGACATCGACCGCACGGTCGAGGCCGCCGCCGAGGCGGCACATGAAGTCGTCGCGCAAGCGGACTGACGCGTCACGGATTCTGCAGACATGCCCCGCCATGTGTCGTGACGCGTCGGCCGCGGGACGGAAGATCGAGCGGCTGCGTCAGCGGCCGGCCGGCGCCGCCAACCCCGAGCGCTGCCGACGTCGACGCTCGACGGCACGGGACAGCCCCGCAAGGGTGTCATAGATCGCCTCCGGCGGCCCGGCAAGGTCCGGTCGTGTCAGGTTCGCCATGATCCGGAGCATCCACTCCATGACGGGCTTCGCGTACATGCCGCTGCCGACGCAGGCGCGCATCAGCCTCGGGTTGCCGATCGCCTTCACGAACGACCGGGCAACGGCGTAATAGCGGCCGTACTCGGCCTGCAGGCGGTACTCGTAGTCCTCGAGGCGGGACAGATCGCCGGAGGCGAGCGACGCGGCGACGATCTCGGCGGCCAGGCGGCCGGTCTCGTACCCGTAGCCGATGCCTTCGCCGTTGAAGGGGTTGATGGCGCCGGCGGCGTCGCCGGCGACGACCCAGTCCGGTCCGACCCTCGGCCCGACCGCAAGGCCCATCGGGAGGCGGCCACCGGTGGGCTCGCTCAAGGCCGTCTCCGGGGAGATGCACCACGACCTCGGCGCGTACTCGGCGAACTGCTCCATGAGCTTGGTCGTGTTGACGCCCTTCCACCGATCGGCCGTCGACAGCAGGCCGATGCCGACATTGATCCGCCCGTCTCCGAGGGGGAAGATCCAGCCGTAGCCCGGCACCACGCTGCCGTCACGGTCCCTGATGTCGAGGTGCGACTCGATGTACGCGTCGTCATGGCGAGGCGACGAGAAGTAGCCGCGGATGGCCATGCCCTGCGGCCATGCCTTCACGCGCGCCGTGCCGAGCGCCCGCCCGAAACGCGAGAGCGACCCGTCGGCCACGACCGTCACCCGCGCACGCACCTCTGACGTCGTGCCCCGCCCGCGGTCGAGCACGACCGCGCCACCCGCCCGGCCGGGCCCGTCACCGTTGGCGTTCCCGCCCGCGAGAGGGCTCACGGCCTCGGCCTCCTGCCAGAGCTCGGCACCGGCCTTCTCGGCGTTCTCGGCCACCATCTGGTCGAGATCGTGGCGCGTGATCGTGTAGCCGTAGTCCGGGAAGTCCGGGTGCTCAGGCCAGCGCATCTCGAGCGTGCGACCGAAGGCGACGGACCGCAACCCCTCGTAGCGGTGGTGGCCGGCGCCGAGCTCGGGCTCGACGCCCATGTCGGCGAGCTGCCGCACCGAGCGGGGGGTGAGGCCGTCACCGCAGGTCTTCTCACGTGGAAAGCGCTTCTTCTCGAGGGCGACGACGTCGATGCCGCGCCGGGCGAGCCAGTACGCCGCCGCCGACCCCGCCGGGCCGGCCCCGATGACGAGCACGTCGCACTCCCGCTCGGGGGGCCGTGGCGGCTGGAGGGGCGCGGCCGTGCCGGTGGGGGGTGACGGGGTCACGCAGTGGAGTGTACGAGGAACCGCCTGTAAGGTCGGACCGACGCCCCGCCGCCGATGCAGCACACGCATGGCGGGCCGCCGCACCCGGATGTGACCGCCTGCACAAGCGCGTGGTAGAACGCCACGGAGACCCATGGGAAGCCTCGACAGTTACCTTCCGATCTTCCTGATGACCGTGCTCGGCGTCGTGTTCGCGGCGCTGTCCTTCATCGCATCCCGGCTGCTAGCACCGCAGCGGCCAACGGCGGCGAAGGAGGCTCCGTACGAGTGCGGCATCGTGCCCACGCACGAGCCCGCGCGCCGCTTCCCGGTGCGCTTCTACCTGATCGCGATGATCTTCATCATCTTTGACATCGAGATCATCTTCCTTTTCCCCTGGGCCGTCGTGTTCCGAGAGCTGAAGACGTTCGGCCTGGTGGAGATCCTGGTGTTCGCCGCCGCCGTCTTCATCTCGTTCGTGTACCTCATCTCGAACGGGGCCCTCGACTGGGGCCCGATCAAGCGGGTGCGGCCGATTTCGACCGTGCAGGTGCGGACGAGCCGCTCGACGGTGCAACGGGTAGGGCCTTCGAGCGGCGAAGCGGCCTGAGGGCGAGGAGGCAAGCAATGGGGCTTGAGGACCTCAGCCACAACTTCCTGACGGGCCAGTTGGAGGAGCTCGTGAAATGGGCCCGACGCTCGAGCGTCTGGCCGGCGACGTTCGGGCTCGCCTGCTGCGCCATCGAGATGATGGCCGCCGGTGCGGCGGACTTCGACCTCGCACGTTTCGGCATGGAGGTCTTCCGCGCATCGCCGCGCCAGGCCGACCTCATGATCGTCGCCGGCCGGGTCTCCCAGAAGATGTCGCCCGTCCTCCGGCAGGTCTACGACCAGATGATGGAACCCAAGTGGGTCATCTCCATGGGCGTGTGCGCCTCGACCGGCGGGATGTTCAACAACTACGCCATCGTCCAGGGCGTCGACCAGATCGTCCCGGTGGACGTCTATGCCCCCGGCTGCCCGCCCAACCCTCAGACGCTCATGCACTCGATCCTCACGCTGCACGAGAAGATCCGCACCGGTGAGATCACTCGGCGCCGAGCCGAGGGCCGGGGCGCCGGGATCCATCTCGACGAAGAAGGCGCGCCGACCCCGGGCTGGGTGCAGCCGCTCGCCCGGCCGGTCCACGTGGCGACGCCGAAGTGACCGACGACGTGACCGACGACGTGACCGACGACGTGACCGATGCCACAACCGGCTACGCAACCGACGACGTGGCCGGTGCTGCAACCGATGCCGGCACGGCGGCAGTCGTGCCGGTCGACGCGAACCCGGTGCTCGCCGACGTGCCCCGGCTCTTCGTGCGCGGACACCTCGTGCTCCACCCGTCGCGCGAGCAGTACTTCGCGACCTGCCAGGCGTTGCACGAGGATTCCTTCACCATGTGCTCCGACCTGTGCGGCGTCGACTACCTGCGCCACCCGGGCCGTGATCTGCCGGCCTCTGTCGAGCCGCAGCGTTTCGAAGTGGCGGTCCAGGTCCTCTCGATGGAGCGGGTCGAGCGCGTCTCCATCCGCGTCCAGGTGCCCGAGAGCGACCCCGTCGTCCCGAGCGTGGTACGGATCTGGCCGGGCGCCGACGCGATGGAGCGCGAGGCGTTCGACATGTTCGGGCTACGTTTCGAGGGGCATCCCGACATGACCCGGATCCTCATGCCAGAGGACTGGGAGGGCCATCCGCTTCGCAAGGACTACGCCCCTGGCCGGGTGCCGGTCCAGTTCAAGGAAGCGCCGGGGCCGCGATGAGCAACGATCGGCCCGACTGGACGAGCGACGAGAGCGACGAGAGCGACGGCGAGACGGCGAGAGAGGGTGCACAGGCCTCCGACAGAGTCAACCCCTACGACGAGATCTTCGAGCGGGAGACGGCAGAGGGTCGCCAGGAGCTGCTCGACCGGGTTCACACCGACCCGGGGGAGCTCGATCTCGAGGAAGGCTCGATTCTCCGCTTGCCCGAGGGGCTCGTGCTCGACCCCGGCGACGTCGACGTCGAGTTCGGCGAAGACGAGACGATGATCATCAACATGGGGCCGCAGCACCCCTCGACCCACGGCGTTCTGCGGATCATGCTGGAGCTCCAGGGCGAGACGGTTCTCCGCTCCAAGCCCGTCGTCGGTTACCTCCACACCGGCATGGAGAAGACGGGCGAGGAGCTCACCTACGTCCAGGGCGCGACGAACGTCACCCGCATGGACTACCTCTCACCCCTCAACAACGAGCTCGTCTACTCCCTCGCCGTCGAAGAGCTGCTCGGCATCGAGATCCCGCCGCGAGCGACGTGGATCCGCATGCTCATGTCCGAGCTGAACCGCATCTCCTCGCACGTCATGTGGACCGCCACGAACGGCATGGACCTGGCGTCGACGTCGATGATGATCTACGGCTTTCGCGAGCGGGAGATGATCCTCACGTTCTTCGAGAAGACCACGGGCCTCCGGATGAACCACAACTACATCCGGCCGGGCGGTGTGGCGGCCGACCTCCCCGACGGATGGGAGGACGACATCGAGGCGATCCTCGACACGATCCCCGGTCGCGTCGACGAGTACGACGAGCTGCTCACCGGCCAGCCCATCTTCCGCGAGCGGACCGAGGGCGTCGGCGTCATCGGGCCGGAGCTCGCCATCGCCATGTCTGCGACGGGGCCCATCCTGCGAGCCGCCGGCGTCCCCTGGGACCTCCGTCGCGCGATGCCCTACCTCGAGTACGGCCAGCTCGACTTCGACGTGATCGTCGGCACGGTGGGGGACACCTTCGACCGCTACGCCGTGCGCCTCAACGAGATCCGTGAGTCCTGCAAGCTCGTGCGCCAGATCGCCGAGCGCATGCCGGCAGGGGACTACCGGGCACAGGACAAGAAGGTGACGCCGCCGCCGAGGGCTCGCATCGACGAGTCGATGGAAGCTCTCATCCACCACTTCAAGATCTTCACGAGGGGATTCCAGGTGCCGCCGGGCGAGGTCTACACGGCCATCGAGTCGCCTCGGGGCGAGCTCGGCTGCTACCTCGTCGCGAACGGGACGAACAAGCCGCACCGGCTGCACGTGCGGGGGCCGAGCTTCGTGAACCTGCAGTCGCTCCCGGCGATGCTGCGCGGCGGGCTCATCGCGGACGCCATCGCCATCATCTCCTCGGTCGACCCGGTCATGGGCGAGGTGGACCGCTGATGGGCCGTCTCAGCGCCGAGAACCGCCAGCGGGCCGAGGCCATCGTGGCGGTCTACCCCGAGCGGCGCTCGGCCCTCGTCCCGCTCTGCCACCTGGCACAGGCCCAGGACGGCTACCTCACCGAGGAAGCGATGGAGGACATCGCCAAGCTCTGCGGCGTGTCGCCGGCCGAGGTGCGCGGCACTGCCTCCTTCTACGACATGCTCCACACCGAGCCGGTCGGCCGCTACGTGTTCGCGATCTGCACGAACATCGCCTGCATGCTGGCCGGGGCCTACGACGTGCTCGGGCACGCCGAGGAACGCCTCGGCATCCACTCAGGCCAGACGACCCCGGACGGCATGTTCACGATCGAGGAGGCGGAGTGCCTCGCCGGGTGCGATCGGGCGGTGTGCGTGCAGGTGAACCATCGTTTCTTCGGGCCCGTGGACGAGGAGGGCTTCGACCGCCTCGTCGAGGACCTGTCAGCCGGCCGCCTCGACGGCACGGTTCCGCCGCACGGGGTGCTGAACCGGGTCCACAGGGCCGTCGGGCTGCCCGCCCGCCAGCCCGTCTCGGCCACGATCTCGCGCAACCCGCAGTCGGCCGGCGCTCCGCCCGCCGGCGCCTTGGCCGAGTCCGCCCCCTCCGGCGACGCGGTCGCGAAGGCCACGCCGGAACAGAACCCGCGCAAGGAGAAGGAGGGCGAAGCCGGCTGATGCTGACCGACGCCCCCCGCATCGTGACCCGGCGCATCGAGCACGAGGACTCCCACACGCTCGAGCGCTACCTCGCCACCGGCGGCTACGACGGCCTGCGCAAGGCCCTGTCGATGACCCCCGAGCAGGTGCAGGAGGAGGTCAACGCCGCCTCGCTGCTCGGCCGCGGCGGCGCCGGCTTCCCGGCGGGGCGCAAGTGGTCGATGCTGCGGAAGGCGGAGACGACCTACCTCGTCGTCAACGGCGACGAGTCCGAACCGGCGACGTTCAAGGACCACCTCCTCATCGAGCGCGACCCGCACCAGATCGTCGAGGGGACGATCATCACGGCCTACGCGATCGGGGCGGCGCAGGCGTTCATCTTCTGCCGGGGCGAGTTCGCGCTCGGCCTCGAGCGCCTCACCCAGGCGGTGAACGAGGCGTACTCGCACGGTGCGCTCGGCGCCGGCATCTTCGGCTCCGGCTTCTCGCTCGACCTCATCGTCCATCCAGGCGCAGGCGCCTACATCTGCGGCGAGGAGACCGCCCTGCTCGAGTCCCTCGAAGGCAAGCGCGGGTTCCCGAGGATCAAGCCCCCGTACTTCCCGGCCGTGATCGGGCTGTACGGCGAGCCGACGGTGGTGAACAACGTCGAGACGATGTCGAACATCCCCTGGATCGTGCTCAACGGCGGCGCGGCCTTTGCCGCCCTCGGCCAGGGCACGTCGACGGGGACGCGCATGTTCGCCCTGTCCGGCCACGTCGAGCGCCCCGGCTGGTACGAGCTCGAGATGTCGAAGACGACGTTCCGCGACCTGATCTACGACCCCAGCCTCGGCGGCGGCGTCCGCTACGGCCGCGAGCTGAAGGCGATCATCCCGGGCGGCGTCTCCTCGCCCTGGTTCTTCCCTGAGCACCTCGACATGGGCCTCGACCAGGACGCCGTCGGGAAGGCGGGCTCGATGCTCGGTTCCGGCTCGATCGTCGTGATGGACGAGACGACCTGTGCCGTGCGGGCGGCCTGGCGTATCAGCCGGTTCTTCCATCGCGAGTCGTGCGGCCAGTGCACGCCGTGCCGGGAGGGCGCGGGCTGGATCGACAAGATCATGCGCCGCCTCGAGGACGGCCTCGGCCGCGAGGAGGACATCGATCTCCTGCTCGACGCGTGCGACAACATCTCGCCGGGGCTCAGCTGGCCGCCGCGGCAGACGACGATCTGCGTCCTCGGCCCGTCGATCCCGCCGTCGATCGTGTCGGGCATCCACCGCTTCAGGGACGAGTTCCTCCTCCACGTGAAGGAGGGCGGCTGCCCGATGCCGCCCGACGAGGTCCGCCATGCCTGACACGACGGCCACGACGACCACGACGACCACGACGGCCACGCCGGACACGCCGGAGGCGCCGGCCAAGCCCGAGACGCTCGCGATCACCCTGAACGGGAGGGAGGTGACGGCACAGCCGGGCGAGCTCATCATCGAGGCGGCCGAGCGGCACGGCGTCTTCATCCCGCGCTTCTGCTACCACCCGCGGATGAAGCCGGTCGGCATGTGCCGCATGTGCCTCGTCGAGGTGTCGAGCCCGCGCGGCCCGAGCCTCCAGCCAGCGTGCTTCGTGAGCGTGGCCGACGGCCAGGAGATCGAGACCGAGTCGCCAGCGGCCCGCAAGGCCCAGGAGGGCGTGCTCGAGTTCCTCCTCGTCAACCACCCCCTCGACTGCCCGGTGTGCGACAAGGGAGGCGAGTGCCCGCTGCAGGACCAAGCGATGAGCCACGGCCCGGGCGAGTCCCGTTTCATCGAGGAGAAACGTCACTGGGCCAAACCCATCGTCCTCGGCCCCCTCACGCTGCTCGACCGCGAGCGGTGCATACAGTGCGCGCGGTGCACGCGTTTCGCCGAGGAGATCGCCGGCGAACCGCTCATCGACTTCTTCAGCCGGGGCGACGCCATCGAGGTAGCGACCTTCCCCGAGAAGCCGTTCGACTCCTACTTCGCCGGCAACACCATCCAGATCTGCCCGGTCGGAGCCCTCACGTCCGTGCCGTACCGGTTCAAGTCCCGGCCGTGGGACCTCGAGCAGGTCGAGTCGACGTGCACCTTCTGTGCCGTCGGCTGCCGCGTGGCGGTGCAGTCGTCCGCTGGCAAGGTCGTCCGCTTCCTCGGTATCGACTCCGGTCCCGTCAACCAGTCCTGGCTCTGCGACCGCGGCCGGTACGGGTTCGAGGCCGTGAATGCGCGCGAGCGGCTCGGGCAGCCGCTCTGCCGCAAGGACGGTGAGCTCGTCCCGGTCTCGTGGAACGAGGCTCTGGCCGACGTCGGGCGAGGCATCCGCGAGGCGGTGTCCTCACAGGGGCCTGCTTCGGTCGGGATCATCGGGGGAGCCCGCCTGCCGAACGAGGGCCAGTACGCCTGGTCGAAGCTCGCCCGTGCGGTCATCGGCACGGACAACGTCGACGCCCAGCTCGGCGACGGCCTGCCGGCGGAGCTCGTGGTGTCGCTCCCGCAGGCGACCATCGACGAGGCGTGCCATTCGAAGTACGTGGTCGTGCTCGCCGGCGATCTCCGAGAGGAGCTGCCGATCCTGCACCTCCGGCTGCGGACGGCGGCCGCGCATCACGGGCTGCTCGTCGTCGACTGCTCGCCCGTCCCGACCGCCCTGGCGGAGGTGGCGGCTGCCGTCGTCCCGGCGAAGCCCGGTGAGTCCGCCGCCTCCGTCCCGGACCTCGTCGGCTCGGGAGGGCCGCTCGAGGGTGTCGACGGGAGCGACGTCGTGGTCGTCCTCGGTCGCCCGTCGGTGTCGGAGAGCGCCGATTCGGTCGCTGCCGCGGCGGCGGCGTTCGTGCGGGCGTTGCCGGGAGTGCGTTTCCTGCCGGCGCTGCGGCGGGCCAACGTGCGCGGCGCCCTGGACATGGGGCTCGCGCCCGGGATGCTGCCGGGCCGGGTGACGCTCGAAGCGGGAAGGTCCTGGTACGAGTCGCAGTGGGGTTCCATGCCGGCCTCGGCGGGGCTCGACACGCGGGCGATGCTCGAGGCTGCGGCCGCAGGGACCATGCGCGTGCTCGTGCTGCTCGGCGCCGATCCGCTCTGCGACTTCCCGGACCGGGACCTCGCCACGCGTGCGCTCGAGCGGATCCCCTTCCTCGTCGCCATCGGCACCCTGCCGACCGCGTCGGCACAGCTGGCGGACGTCGTGCTGCCTGCGGCGGGACCAACGGAGCGCGGTGGAACCACGACGAACATCGAAGGGCGGGTGACGCACCTCGCTCAGAAGGTGGTCCCACCGGGAGTCGCCCGCCAAGACTGGGTCATCGCTTCGGAGATCGCCGAGCAGCTCGGGCTCGACCTCGGCTTCGACCACCTCGAGGGGATCTGGGAGGAGATCGAGGAGGTCGTGCCGTCGCACTTCGGCGCCACGGTCGAGGCGGTGTACGGGCCCGCAGGAGCCGACGGCGTCGTGCTGCCGGTCTCCGGGGTCGGCCTCAGCCTCCTCCCGCCCGGTGCCGACCCGAGGCGGCGCCTCGACCCGGTTGCCACCCCGGGCATCGACTCGGTCATCACTCAGGGTGCCCCGATGTTCGCCGGCTTCGCCGAGGTGCCCTCGGGCCAGGTGGCGGAGTCGGTGGCGATCGAAGAGGCTTGGGCCGGAGTCGAGCCGCCTGCCCTTTCGGCCGACAGCGTCCGGACGTCCGGATCGTCGGCACCGCGCCCGGCGCCTGCGACGTTCGACCCGGACCGCTGGCCCGTTCCCGGCGCTCCCGTGCCGGACTCCTACGGCTTCCGCCTCGTCGCCCGCCGGTTCCTCTACGACCAGGGCGCCCTCGTGCAGGCCTCGCCGTCGCTCGGCAAGCTCGCACCCCGCCAGCGCCTGCACCTCCGCCGGAAGGAGCTCCAGCAGCTCGGCATCGAGGACGGAGGCAAGGTACGCGTGCGATCAGCTCGTGGCGAGCTCATCGTCCCGGTCGAGCTCGACGAGAGCGTGCCGGGCGGCGTCGCCGTGCTCGGGTTCAACTTGGAGCCCGTCGACGAGCCCGGCCTTGCCTCCATCATCGACGCGGACGAGGTTGCCCAGACCGTTCGGATCGAGACGGTGGAGGACTGATGCCGGACCCGTTGTTCGCCCACGGCGTCGGGCTGGCGGTGATCCTGATCGCCGTCGTGAAGGTGGTCGCCATCTTCGCGGTCCTGCTCGTGACCGTGATGATGATGATCTGGGTCGAGCGCAAGGTCATCTCGGACATGCAGAACCGGATCGGCCCGAACCGCGCCGGCCCGTTCGGGATCCTGCAGTCGCTCGCCGACGGCATCAAGCTCTTCTTCAAGGAGGACCTGCTCCCCGAGCGCGCCGACCGGATCATCTTCAAGCTGGCGCCGTACCTCACGCTCGTGCCGGCGTTCCTGATCTTCACGGTCGTGCCGGTGGGCGGGATCGTGACGATCGCCGGACACGCGGTCGAGCTCCAGGTGGCCGATCCGCCGATGGGGATCCTCTTCCTCCTCGCGTTGTCGTCGGTCTCGGTGTACGGGACGATGCTGGCGGGCTGGTCGTCAGGGTCGAAGTACCCGCTGCTCGGGTCGGTGCGGGCGAGTGCCCAGATGATCAGCTACGAGGCGGCGATGGGCCTGTCGGTTGTGGCTGTCGTGTTGCAGACCCACACGCTGTCGACTCGCGGCATCGTGCTGGCGCAGGCGCCGCACTTCTGGAAGTGGGGCGTGTTCACCACCGGGATCATCCCGTTCGTCATCTTCTGGATCGCCGGGACGGCCGAGCTGAACCGGCCGCCGTTCGACCTCGTGGAGGGCGAGCAGGAGCTCGTGGGCGGGTTCAACACGGAGTACTCGTCGATCCGTTTCGCCATGTTCTACCTGGCCGAGTTCATGAACATGGTGACGATGTCGGCGATCATGGTCACGCTGTTCTTCGGCGGGCCGGACGGGCCGGGCTTCCACTTCCTCCGCTGGTTGTGGCCGATCCTGTGGTTCGCCGGCAAGACCGGTGTCTTCCTGTACGTCTACGTGTGGATCCGGGCGGCGCTCCCGCGGCTTCGCTACGACCAGCTGATGGACGTCGGCTGGAAGACGCTCATCCCGCTCTCGCTCGGTTGGCTGCTCGTGATCGCCGGGGCCGACCTGCACGTCGGGTGGCTGTTCGGCGTCCTCGGCGGCGTCATCCTCGCGGGGCTGGTGCTCTCGCAGGCGCTCAACGTCAGCCGGCGCCGGCGCGAGCTCGAGGCGGAGACCGCCGGGCGGGGCCGGGTGACCCGTGTCGCCGAGCAGATCCGGCTGCGGGCGCTCGCGGCGGCGTCGACGGCGGCGTCGGCGTCGTCGTCCTCGGCGGCGTCGACGGACGAGGGAGGTGAGCGGTGAGCGGGCTGTTGCCGAGTTTCTTCGGTGGGTTCAAGGTGACGCTCCGGCAGGTGCTCGAGCCACGGGTCACCCACGAGTACCCGAAGGAGAAACAGCCGAAGCCGCCACGCATCCACGGGCGCCACGTCCTCAACCGCTACGAGGACGGGATGGAGAAGTGCATCGGCTGCGAGCTGTGCGCGGCGGTGTGCCCCGCCGACTGCATCTACGTGCGCGGGAAGGACAACCCGCCCGACGCGCCCGTGTCGCCGGGCGAGCGGTACGGGTTCGTCTACGAGATCAACTTCCTTCGCTGCATCCACTGCGACATGTGCGTCGAGGCCTGCCCGACCGAGGCGATCACCGAGTCGAAGATGTTCGAGTTCTCCTTCGTGAGCCGCGCTGACGCGATCTACACGCGCGAGGAGCTGCTCGTGGACGACGACGGGCTGCCGCAACACCTGCCCTGGGAGGACTGGCGGGAAGGCGAGGACCAGCACACCTCCGGCTGGATGCGGGCGACATCCCCGGCGGGCTCGGCCGAGTACGAGGGCCGCGTGCAGTGGTCCGGCGAGCTCGGCTACGGCGTGCGGCCGCCCGAGGGGGGCCAGAGCGGGAAGCGCGACGACGAGGCGACCGGGAACATCTCGGTCCGGGCCGTCGAGCGTACGAAGATCCCACGGCGAGCCGGAGGCAAGGTCATCTGATGCACGGCGCCCTGGCCGGCGGCCTGCTCGCCACCGCAACGGTGCCGGACGCCCTCACGTTCGCGGTCGCTGCCATCATCTCGGTCGTCGGCGCGCTCGGTGTCGTGCTGTCGCGCAACCCGGTGCACTCGGCCCTCATGCTGATCATGACGCTGTTCGGTGTGGCGGTGCTGTTCGTCGAGGAGGATGCCCAGTTCCTCGCAGCGGTACAGGTGATCGTCTACGCCGGCGCCATCGTCGTGCTGTTCCTGTTCGTGATCATGCTGCTCGGCGTCGACCGCAACGAGTCCATTGCCGCCGAGCCCATGCCTGCACAGCGCTGGCTGGCGGTGGCGCTCGGAGTGCTCGGCCTCGCCGAGGTCATCCTGCTCGCCCGCGGCAAGTGGCCGACCGGCGCGCACACGGTCGCCGGGCCGCTGCACGGCACGGGCCAGGCAAACGTGGCGGTGCTCGGGCGGTCCGTCTTCACGAGCTACCTCCTACCCTTCGAGATCACCTCCGCCCTGCTCGTCATCGCCGTCATCGGCGCGGTTGTGCTCGCCCGGCGCCCGCGGGGCTCGGGTGAGGACGTCGACCCGAGCATCGGGCCGCGGGTCGACTCCGGTGAGATCGTGGCAGGTGGCGGCGGGTCGGCGGGTCGTGGCGGGGCGGGGGCCGGGGCCGGGAGCGCCGGGGCCGGGAGCGCTGGGGCGGTCAGCCCGGAGCAGTCGATCCAAGCAGAGCGGGCGGCCGGCGAGCTCGTGACCGCCGGCGAACCCTTCGGGGCCGTATTGAAGGAGGCAGAAGGCGTGAGCATCGTACAGAGGCGGGAGTCATGAGCGTCCCGGCGAGCTTCTACCTGACGTTGTCGGCGGTGCTGTTCACGATCGGTGCCATCGGTCTGCTCGTCCGGAGGAACGTCCTCGTCATGTTCATGTGCGTCGAGCTCATGCTCAACGCCGCGAACCTCGCCTTCGTGACGTTCGCCCGCGAGCTGAACGACGTCGCGGGGCAGGCGGCGGTGTTCTTCGTGCTCGTCGTGGCGGCAGCCGAGGTCGTCGTGGGACTCGGCATCATCGTTGCCATCTTCCGGCGTCGCGTGGGCGCCACGGCCGACGACATCCACGTGCTGAAGGGATAGCGGGGCTCGTGCTGCACGCCGCCTTCCTGATCCCGCTCTTCCCGCTCGCCGGGTTCGCGGTGCTGGCGCTCGCCGGCAGGCGCCTCGGCAACCCAGTCGCGGGCTGGCTCGGCACTGCGATGGTGGCCGCGAGCTTCGTCGTGACGGTGATCGTCTTCGCCGGGCTCTTCCAGCAGGCGCCGGCTCACCGGTCCTTCGACCAGACCTGGTGGACCTGGTTCTCGGTCGACCGGCTGCACGTGACGGCGGGAATCCTCGTCGACCCGCTGTCGATGACGATGGCGCTGTTCGTGACGGGTGTCTCGACGCTCATCCACCTCTACTCCATCGGCTACATGGAGCACGACCCGCAGTTGCCGAAATTCTTCCTCTACATGAACCTGTTCGTGTCGTCGATGCTGCTGCTCGTCCTCGGCGGCAACCTCGTCATGACGTTCCTCGGTTGGGAGGGCGTCGGCGTCTGCTCGTACTTCCTCATCGCCTTCTGGTTCGATCGGCCGAGCGCGGCGAGCGCCGGCAAGAAGGCGATGATCTTCAACCGGATCGGTGACGCCGGGTTCCTGGTCGGCATGTTCCTCGTGTACGAGCGGACCGGCTCGCTCCAGTACACCACGGTCTTCTCCCGTCTCGGTCACGTGAGCGGGGCGTCGCTGACCGCGATCGCCCTCCTGCTGTTCCTCGGGGCGGTGGGCAAGTCGGCGCAGCTCCCCCTCTACCCGTGGCTCGCCGATGCGATGGAGGGCCCCACGCCGGTGTCGGCTCTCATCCACGCAGCGACGATGGTGACTGCCGGCGTCTATCTGATGTGCCGGATCAACCCGATCCTGTTCCGGGCGCCGGACGCCGCCCACACGGTCGCCATCATCGGCGCGGTCACCGCTTTCCTCGGGGCGACGATCGCCTGCGCGCAGAACGACGTCAAGAAGATCCTCGCCTACTCGACGATCTCGCAGCTCGGCTACATGTTCCTCGCCGCCGGCGTGGGCGCCTACGTGGCGGCCATCTTCCTCATGCTTGCGCACGCCTTCTACAAGGCGCTGCTGTTCCTCGGGGCGGGCTCGGTCATCCATGCCATGAACGACGAACAGAACACCAAGCTGATGGGCGGCCTTCGGGCGGTGATGCCGATCACCTGGATCACCTTCCTCGTCGCGTGGTTGGCGATCGGCGGGGTGCCGCCGCTCGCCGGCTTCTGGGCGAAGGGCGACGTGCTCTTGAACGCCTACGGCTTCAGCCCGTGGTTGTATGCCCTCGGAGCACTGACGGCGGTGCTGACGGCCTACTACATCGGCCGCTGCTACATGCTCGTCTTCTCGGGGAACGCCCGCTGGGTAGAGGCGCGGGCGAGCGGGGACGGCCACGGAGCGGTCGTGTCGCACGCCTCGACGCCACCGGCCTCCGGACACGCGCAGGAGGAGGCGGACACCTCGAACCCGAACGTGTCGCACGAGCGGGTGTCGCAGCGCGAGCTCCATCCGCACGACCCGGCATGGGTCATGACGGTCCCGCTCGTCGTGCTCGCCGTCTGCTCGTTCGTGGGAGGCATCATCAACCTGCCCTTCCACCCGAACCTCGTCTTCCTCGAACGCTGGCTGGACCCCGTCGTGAGCCGGAGCCTGTTCAACCACCACTTCGGTGCGGGCACACAGGTGCTGTTCGCCTGCGTCGACGCGGCCCTCGCCGTGCTCGGTGTCGGGTTGGCCATCGCCCTCTGGCGTTCGGCCGTCGACCGTCCCGAGGTCGAGCCGACCTTCCTGCAGCGGGCCTGGTTCATCGACTTCGGCTATGACCGCCTGATCGCCCGCACATCGACCGTGTTCGCCGCCTTCACTTCCGCAGTGGTCGAGAACCGGGTCATCGACGGCGCGGTGAACGGGGTCGCCGGGCTGTTCCGGTCCGGCGGAGGCGTGTTGCGCAAGGTTCAAACGGGCTACGTCCGCAACTACGCCCTCGGTGTCATGGCCGGGCTCGTCGTGCTGCTGGCTTACGTCGTCTCGAGGTCGGTCTCGTGAGCGGCGGGTTCCCGTACCTGAACGTCCTCGTGCTGCTGCCGGCAGGTGCAGCCCTCGTGGCGGCGCTGCTGCCTTCGTTCGCCAAGGCTGCCATCCGTTTCGTCGGCTGGGCCGGGACCATCGCCACGCTCGGGTTCGCCGCTGCGACGACTGCGGCATTCGCCGGCCACACCGCCGGCTTCCAGATGGTGTCGGTGCACCCGTGGATCTCGTCACTCGGGATCTCGTGGTCGCTCGGCGTCGACGGGATCTCGCTCTTCCTCGTGCTGATGACCGCAGTGCTCTTCCCGATCGCTCTCGGCGGGTCGGGCGCGGGGCGCGACGGCGACAAGTCCTTCGTGGCGTGGCTTCTCCTGCTCGAGGCGGGCTGCCTCGGAAGCTTCCTCTCGCTCGACCTGCTCGTGTTCTTCCTGTTCTTCGAGCTGACGCTCGTGCCGATCTACTTCCTCGTCTCGGGATGGGGACACGAGCGGCGCGGCTACGCGGCGACGAAGTTCTTCCTCTACACACTCGCCGCCTCGGCCTTCCTGCTGGTGGGAATCCTGGCGGTGGTCGCCCTCCACGCGGAGCAGACAGGCGTCACCACCTTCGACGTCCGGGCGCTCGCTTCCACCCGCCTGTCGGGAACGGCTGGCGTCCTGCTCCTGCTCGCGTTCACGGTCGCCTTCGCTGTGAAGGCGCCGATCTTCCCGTTCCACACGTGGTCGCCCGATGCCTACCGGGAGTCGCCGGCAACCGGGAGCGTCATCCTCGCGGGAGTGATGGCCAAACTCGGGACGTACGGGATCGTGCGTTTCGATCTGGAGCTGTTCCCGAAGGCGGTCGTGACCCTCGCGCCGCTGCTGCTCACCCTCGGCGTGATCGGGATCATCTACGGCGGCATCGTCGCGGCGGTGCAGCGTGACCTGAAGCGGCTCGTGGCCTACTCGTCGCTCGCGCACCTCGGCTTCATCGTCGTCGGCGCGTTCGCGCTGACCGGGCCGGCGTTGTCCGGCGCCGTCTTGCAGATGGTGAACCACGGCATCTACACCGCTGCTCTCTTCCTTCTCATCGCCATGATCTACCGGCGCCTCGGTTCGTTCTCGACGACCGATCTGACAGGGCTCCAGTCCAAGGCGCCGGTGCTCGCCGGCGTCTTCACGTTGACGATGCTGGCCTCGATCGGCGTGCCCGGGCTGAACGGCTTCGTCGGCGAGTTCCTGATCCTGTCAGGCACTTTCCTCACCCACCGATGGTGGGCGGTGGTCGCCACGGCGGGAGTGGTCGTCGCCGCTGTTTACATGTTGTGGGCCTACCAGCAGGTCTTCCATGGCGTTCCGACGGCGAAGGAGGCCGGCTTCACCGAGATGACGTGGCGTGAGGGTCTCTACATGGCGCCGCTCGTGGCGATCATCGTGTTCCTCGGCGTGTTCCCGGGTCCTGTGCTCAGCCGGATAACACCATCGGTCGATCGGCTCGTGGCGCACATCGAGCAGGTGGCGCACCCGAAGATCCCGACGACGGGGAAGCCCGTGCTGACAGCTCACGTGTCGCACGGGTCGGGCGGGTCGGGCGGGTCAGGCGGGTCAGGCGGGTCAGGCGGGTCAGGCGGGTCAGGCGGGGCTGCCGACGGATCCCAGGGGTCCGGGTCGTGATCGCGAGCCTGCTCGGGGCGCTCGTCGGCTCGGTCGCGAGCTCGGGCGCGTTCTCCATCCCGCACATCGACTACACCGCGATCCTGCCCGAGCTCATCCTGATCGGTGGGGCGCTGCTCATGCTCGCGGCCGGGGCGCTCTCGGTCCGCCACCTCCCGACCTTCGCCTACACGGTGCTCTCGGCCGCCGCCGGCGTCGCCGCCCTCGTCTCGGGGATCGTCCTGTGGGAGAAGATCCACGGCAAGGGACGGCCCTTCACGGCAATCGCGCACGCGTTGTCGATCGATGGTTTCTCGACGGCATTCGTCATCCTCTCGGCCTGCGTCATCATCGTGTCGTCGTTCATCGCCGACGGCTACCTGCGGCGCGAGGGCATCGCCGGCCCCGAGTACCACGCGCTCGCCCTGCTCGGCGCGTCGGGGGCCATGTTCATGGCCGCGGCGAACGACTTCATCGTCATCTTCCTCGGGCTCGAGATCATGTCCATCCCGCTGTACGTCCTCGCAGCCATGGACCAGCGCCGGGCGGAGTCCGGCGAGGCGGGCATGAAGTACTTCGTCCTCGGGGCCTTCTCGTCGGCGATATTCGTGTACGGCATCGCCTTGACCTATGGCGCGACCGGTTCGACGAACCTCGCCCAGATCGCCGGCTACCTCGCGAACAACGTCAGCACGAACGACGGGCTCCTGCTCGCCGGGATGGGGCTCGTCCTCGTCGGGTTCCTCTTCAAGATCGCCGCTGTCCCGTTCCACATGTGGACGCCGGACGTCTACCAGGGCGCCCCGACTCCTGCGACGGGCTACATGGCGGCCATCGCGAAGGTCGGCGGCTTCGCAGCGTTGCTGCGGGTCTTCTTCTCGACGTTCCACTCGCTCACCGCGACCTGGCAGCCCGTGTTGTGGGTCGTCGCCGTGCTGACGCTCGTGCTCGGGGCCGTGCTCGGCCTCGTGCAGCGCAACGTGAAGCGGATGCTGGCGTATTCCTCGATCAACCACGCCGGGTTCATCCTTCTCGGCCTGCAGGCGGCGTCGGCCTCCGGGATCTCAGCCAGCCTCTACTACGTCTTCGTATACGCCTTCCTCGTGCTCGGGAGCTTCGCGATCATCACCGTGATCGGCCGGCGCGGCGACCGGGACCATGCGATCGAGTCGTATCGCGGGCTCGCCCGTAGCCACCCCATGCTGGCGCTCGCATTCGCCGTGCTGCTCCTAGCGCAGGCAGGTGCACCCTTCACGACGGGGTTCCTCGGGAAGCTGTACGTCGTCGAGGCGGCGGTGCAGTCGCACTCCTACGCGCTCGCCGTGATCGCCATGCTGACGGGCGCGGTGGCGGCTGGGTTCTACCTGCGGGTCGTGTTCGTGATGTACGGGCAGGGGTCCGGTGCTGGTGCTCGCGCTGACGATGGCGCCGGTGTTGGTGCCGGTGTTGGCTCGGCGGCGGTGCCTGGTGAGGCGCTCGCCGGGCACCCGGAGCTTGCCATGGCGAGCGCTCCCGGCGGCGCCTTGGAGGTCGCACCGGGTGGGGCCGGCGGCGCTGTCGCTTCGGGGGCAACGGCTACGGCCGGGACGCTGGTGGCGGCGCCGACGGAGCCGGACGCCGGAGAGACTGCGCCGGCGGGAGCAGGAGGCGCACCCTCACCCGCACGGGCGCTTCCGTTCGACCTCGCACCGACCACGGCCGTCGGCATCGCCGTCACCGTGCTGTTCACCGTCGTGCTCGGCATCTGGCCGGGGCCACTCTTCGCCTTCGTCCACGCCGCCTCGCTCCTATTCTGAGCATCAGGGCCGCTCCGCCGGTCAGCGGGGCAACTTGTGAAGCTGGCATGTCGCCGGCGAACGCCTGGCTTCACAGTTGGCAGATCCCGCCCCCGGCTCCCAATTCGTGAAGCTGGCATGTCGCCGGCGAACGCCTGGCTTCACAGTTTGCCGATCCCGCGCCTGGCTCCCAATTCGTGAAGCTGGCATGTCGCAGGCGAACGCCTGTGTGACTGCGATCGCCGCGACGTGCCCTCCAGGAGGTCGAAACCCCCAGGGCTCACGAAGAGGCGGCCGAAGACGAGGCGGCCGAGGACGAAGCTGCCGCCGCGCCTTCCCGAGCATCCGACCCGGCATCGGCTGGCACGAGGAACCTTCCGATGAGGGGCAGCTCCCAGAAGCTCTCCGCACGGGCGATGGCGAGCGCAGCGGCGAGGGAGTGCTCGGCTGCGTCCCAGACGACGTAGCGCGGCAGCCACTCGGGATCGAACTTGGCGTTGAAGCGCCAGAGCGACTCAATCTGCATCGAATCCGACATCCGCCTCAGCACGAAACGCTCGACCTTCGTCGTGATCCCACCACCTGCCTCGCCGGCGAGCACCGCCCGCATCATGGCGAAGTTGAGCCCGAGCCCCTCATCGCCCTGCTCACGGAGCCGCTCCATCGTGCGCACGAGGATGAAGTCGAGGAGCCCGTTCGGGTGGTCGCCGGGCTCCCGCCTCATGAGGTCGAGGGAGTAGCCCTTGATGCCCGGCGCCGGCACGAATTGGCAGAAGGCGACGGGTGGGGCACCGTCGCCGGGGCCATGGGCGACGGCGAGCAGCAAGCCGGTGTCGTCCGGGTCGAAGATCCTGCCGAGCGTCATCGAGAAACCCCGCTCCACCCCTCCTCGCCTGCTCTTCACCATCACGTCGCGTAGCGCCTCGGCGAGCGCCTCATCGACGTTCGCCGGGTCGTGGAAGGAGATCGTGTAGCCGTACTTGGCGATGCGGTTGACCGCTTGGCGCAGTCCCTTCTTCGTCCCGCCCGCGAGCGAGAGGGTACGCACGTCCACGACCGCCTCGTCGCCGATGTAGAGGTCCCGCATCCCGGATCCCTGGTAGATGGGCAGCCACTCCTGGCCGGCGCCGAGGACCGCGACGGACCATGCGTGCTCGTCGGCGAACCTCCGGAAGGCCGTCCACAGGGACGCTCGCTCCTCGGGCGGGCAGATCGGGTCCGGGGACGCGAGTGCCACGCCGCTGTGGACGGCGTAGGCGACGACGCCGTCGCGGGCGAAGAAGTGCTGCTTGTCGTTGCGAAGAGTGAAGTAGTCGAGCGTGCCGCTCGCCCGTCGCATGACGATCTCACGCGCTCGGTCGAAGTCGCTCTCGGCCGGGCCGCCGCGGCGCACCGCCCGCCCGTGAGACCCTTCCCGCCTCCGCTCGGCCACCGGACGGAAGACGACCGCGAGGGCGACGAGCGCGAGCCCGACGCCGATGACGAGCTCGGCGGGGTTGAGGAAGGTGGCGGCCACATGCGGCAGCGCGATCGAGTCGATGCCGACGAGCCGCTCCACGGCGGCCGCGAAGGCCGTGGGCCAGGGGAGGGGCCCGTGGTCGCGGTCGAACTGGATGCCGAACTCGAGGATGACCGTGACGACGACCGACACGCCGACGGCGCCGGCCGCGAGCGTCCACAGCGCGGTCTTGACGGCGGCGGGCTCGTAGCGGGACCGGAACGACTCGCGTGACCAGACGAGCGCGGCCAACACTGCCAGTGATGCGAGCGTCGCCGGAAGGTCCCCTTGGCGGACGATGTGGAGGACAGCCGTGAGAGCGAGCACGCCGGAGGCGAGGAACCAGGCGAGCCGGTGGCCGCGCCGGAGCCCGCGGGCCACGAAGAGCAGCGCCATGCCGGCGAGGCCGACGAGAGCACCGGCCGCTGCGCTCACCTCGAGGGGCACGTAGCCGAGATACGGATGGAGCCGCCCGCGGACCTCGGGCGGGAGCAACGCCGTGACCACGTCGAGCACTCCGATCGCGGCGACGAGCGCGGCCACGAGCCGCCGCACGAGCCGGCGGTGCCGTGCCGGGTCCTCGACCGGCGGCCAGCTG
>JAKCCH010000023.1 GCA_021838945.1 Actinomycetes bacterium | reverse complement strand
CGGCTTTCACTCCGCCAAGGCGGCGCTCGCCCTCGTGATGTTGACCGTCGGCCCTATCGAGCACGTGCTGCCGCACGAGCGCCTCGCGGATCCCGGTGGATGACCCACATTCATGCCGGGAGCCCCCCAAAACGGCCTCTCGAGGCACCGACGGACGGCACCGGGGCCGTCGCGGCGCTGGCGCCCCCCTCTTGCGAAGCCGGAGGAATGGGTACATGATGACTACAGCCGTGTAACTACACGGCTGGGAGTCCCACCAGGGGGAGGAGACGCCGGTGGCAGTTCCATCGTTGCTTTTTGAGGGTCCCGATCGGTCGTGGCAGAGGCGCGCCAACTGCATGGGAGTCGATCCCGAGCTGTTCTTTCCCGAGCGCGGGGCGTCGACGAGGGAGGCAAAGGCGGTCTGTCGGGGATGCGTCGTGCAGGAGGAGTGCCTCGAGTACGCCATCGCCAACGGTGAGAAGTTCGGCATCTGGGGCGGCATGAGCGAGCGGGAGCGCCGCCGGGTGCGGCGGGCTCGCATCCTCGCCCACCAGGGCGGCAGCGCAGCTTCCTGACCCACCGCCCGGCCCGGCCCGGACCGAGCCCCTCGTCGGGCACGAAGAAGAGAGCCAGCTCTGGGCTGGGTCCGCCATGGAAGTCCGGCTGGACGAGGATCCCGCAGAGTTCGCGACACGGGCGAGCGGCTTTCTCGACGAGGAGCGCTACAGCGGTAACGTCATCGCCGTCCAGCTCTCCGGGGCGATCACCGGCGCCCGCCCCCTCGCCGCCGGTTCGCTCTGGATCACTGTCGAGTCCGCCGGGCGTGTCATCGGGGCCGCCATGCACACGCCGCCGCACAATCTCTTCCTCTCACGCCTCCACGACGGTGCTGCCGAGGCTGTGGCAGATGCCCTGATGGCGGGCGGCCGGGGGTTGCCGGGAGTCTCCGGCGAGCGGGAGGCGGCACTCTGTTTCCTCGCCCGCTGGGCCGCTCTCGGCGGCGGAGGGGCCCGCCTCCGCACCTCGATCCCATGTACGTCCTCGGGACGCTGCGCAAGCCCGAGGTCCCGGGCACGGCGAGGCGGGGCACCCCGGCGGACCTCGATCTCGTGGCATCGTGGCTCGGCGCCTTCCATGACGAGGCGACGCCGACAGCAGCGGTCGAGGACGACTACGAGGTCGCCCATCGCCTCCTTGTCGGCAGACGGCTCTGGATGTGGGAGGCCTATGGCGAGCCCGTCGCGCTCGCGGCCGTGACCACGCCGGCGGCGGGCGCGGCGCGGGTCGGCCCTGTCTGCACGCCGCCGGCGCAGCGACGCCGTGGCTACGGGGCGGTCGTCGCGGCCTCGGCCAGCGCTGCAGGCCGGGAGGAGGGCGCGGACGGCGTCGTCCTGTACGCCGATCTCGCCAATCGGACGTCGAACTCGATCTACCAGGCGATCGGCTACCGGCCGGACCATGACGCCGGGGAGTGGGACCTGGTCCGCTGACGTCGATGTGAGCGGCGGGACGGGTCGGCGCTGAGCAGCCCCAGGCGAGCGACGCGCGCCAGCCGCGGACGCGCCGTCCCGTGCGGGGCCGATCGGGAGGCGGGTGAGGAGACCTCGGGCGGCCGGCGGCGGGACGAGCGTCTTGCACGCCGTGCCAGCTCGACGATGAGCGAGGCGAGGCAGATGAAGAAGGCGACCGCCGCCACGGCGACCATGTCACGCCGGCCGACCGGCGAGTGCAGCCACACTGCGGCATAGCCGAGGAGGGGAAGGGTGAAACGGGCCTCGTACGCATCTCGCCCTCGGAGGTGCAGCGTCCACGGGTCGTTGACGGGATTGGCGTCGCCCTTGGTGCGGATGAGGAGTTCGTCGCCCTGTCGTCGCATCCATACGATCCGGTGGACATAGGTCACGTCCACCGCGCCGGGCGGGTGGAACACCGCGACGTCTCCGACCTGCAAGCTGCGGCTCGGCACCCTCTCTGCGACCACCACTCCTCCGATGGGGAAGCCGGGTCTCATGCTGCCCGACAGGATCGGCCGGATCTGCCAGTTGCCCGTAGCGACGCCCGCGACGGCGGTCGCTGCGAAGCCGACGAGCACGGCCAGCACTGCGTAGGCGAGGAGCCGGCGAACGAGCGATGTCAGCTGGCCCTGTCCCCTTCTCACCATGAGGCGTTGCGCTCGCTCACATCGACTCCTTCGGTCATGAGCCTTGACTGCACTGGCCCGCCCGCACCGCCCGCGGACGCTGGTCGCGACCGGCAGGCGATGCGGACCGCTGGCGGGCTATGGGGTGTTGGTCCCGTCGAACGTCACCGACGGCGAGGCACTGAGGCCCTCGGCGTCGTTCTGGTTCACCGTGTTGTTGGTGAAGGTGAACACGATCCGGAACGAGGTGGAGAGCTCGTTGGTGCTGAAGCCCGCCGCGCTTGCCTGCGCAGCGTCGTACATGTTCGGGTTCGGCTGGAGGAACTGCGGGCCGAAGCTGTAATCGAGGTAGTAGGTGTGAGCGGAGTTCGCCGGCAATGGCGTACCGGCGCTCCCGCTGGCAGTGGAGGTGTGGACGTCGGTCCACGTGCCGTTCACGTCCACCTGCACCTCGACGGTCAGGTACTTCTCGAGCGTCATCGCGTTGGTGCTCGTGTCGGGGGCGTAGGTCACGGTGTTGACCTGGCCCTGAAGCGTGCCCACGTCGTAGATGGTGAGAGGCTCGGTGTATGTGTCACCAGGGTTGACGTTCCACAGCTGGAAGCTGACGCTGTTGCCGTCGGGGACGGCCGGCTCGCCGCCGGTCGATGAGTTGAGAATCGGCTGGCCGATCGTGTTGGCGTCGCCGATCAGCGGTCCGGAGACCGATGGCTGCCCAGCGACCGCCTCCAGCTGGAACGTTCCCGACTTGATCGACTGGTTCGCCACCACCGAGCTCGTGAAGCTGGCGAAGGAGCCGGGCCCCACCAGCACGAGCGCCAGCGCGCCGGCGCCGGCCGCGCCGGCGACCAACGGGATTCGCATTTTCATAGGGTGCTCCTTCCTCGCCTGCCCCACTCGAGCAACGCTCGTGTCAGGGCGGCCTGGTTCGTCCTGGCCAGCTTCGGCTCGCCCACCACGGCTGTCATCAACAAAATTGATGAAGTCAGCTGGCGTCGGGCGGACGATGAAGGGGCACGGCTCGATCGTGAGATCTAGGGGGTTGGCGGAAGGGGGGGTGCGTCGGGGCCGACCTACCGGGCACCGTCTGAGAAGGGACCTACTGGCGGCCCGACCAGACGAGCTGGATCCTGCCCTCTCGCTCCACGACCTCGAATCTCTCGAGCCCGGAGTCGGCCGGCCCGCGGAGCCGCTCGCCCGTGGCGACGTCGAAGCGGCTGCCGTGAGCGGGGCAGGTGACGACAGACCCGTCGAGCGCTCCCTCCGACACCGTGGCACCTGCGTGCGGGCAGACGTCGGCGACGCAGCTGAGCACGCCGTCGACCTGGTAGAGCGCGACGGGCCCAGCCGGGGTCGTGGCCGTACGGCAGACGAGGCCGAGGCGGCCGGCGACGTCGGCGGCGTCGAGGAGAGGGAAGAGGTGCCGGCCGAGCGCGGCGCCCCCGGACAAGAGGTCTCGGAGCCGGGCGACGAGAGCGCCACGGTTCGTCACGAGGTCGCAGCCGAGCCGCTCGGCTGCCTCCCACAGGTCTCGGTGGGGGACGGCGAGGTGGGCGACGAGCAGGGCCTCTGGCGCCTCCTTCCGCCAGAGGGCGAGCACCTCGAGGGCATCCGGCGCGGCGAGGTCGACGACGACGACGGCGGGCTCCGTCGCCGGGGCGGCACCGTCCCCATCGGTGTCGAGGACCATCCCGAGCTCTCCGGCGAGCAGCCCGACCTTGCGAACGAGGGGGTCGTCACCGCCGAGCAGGAGGATCCTGCGGGCCATGGCCTCGATGCCGTTCGCTCGGCCTTGGTCGATCCCGAGCTTCAGATGAACAGCGAGATGTCGGCGTCGGCCGCCATGTCGATGAATCCGGCGGCTCCCATCGGCGGTTGCAGGCCGTCTATGAAGTCCTCCTTGGTGAAGCCGTAGAGCTCCATCGTCATCTGGCACGGGTACAGGCGCACGCCGAGGTCCATGGCCATCCCGAGCAGGTCCGATGGCGTCGCCACCTTGTACTCCTTGGCCAGCTGCTTGATCATCGCCGTGCCGGCGCCGCCCATGTGCATCTTGCCGAGACGGAGGTGGTCGGTGCCGCCGCGGTCGACGATCGACTCCATCTTCTGCTTCAGGTTGACGCCGGTGAGGCGCTTCTCGTTCCGCTGCAAGACCCGCAGGCCCCAGAACGTGAAGAAGACGTCGACTTCGAGGCCGGATGCAGCGGCTGTGGTCGACAGGATCAGCGTTGGCCAGACCCTGTCGAGATCGCTACTCCAGCACACGACGGCCATCCTCTTTTGACGGGGTGCGGCGGCCGGTTCTTCCATTGACATCTTCCCTCCCCTGGGTTCGACGTGGTTCCGACGCCTCGCCGCTCACGCGCCGAGGGCCGGAGTCGCGTCACTGCATTGCAAGATTCGCAATTCAACAGATAGGTGTCAAGAGCACTGACCGGGACGCGGTGTCGCTCAGTCGGCACAGCGGAAGCACCTGACGTCGTGCTCGTCGATGAGCTGCCGGTAGTGCTCGAAGGCGACGGCACCGTCAGCGAGCCGGCCGCCTTCGTCGGCGAGGTCGCTCGGTCTCAGCCGGACGAGCCAGCCGTCGCCGTAGGGATCGCGATTGGCGATGGCGACGTCCTCGGCGAAGCGGCCCTCGTTGGTGGCGGTGAGCTCGCCGCTGAGGGGTGAGACGAAGGGTCCGACCCACTTGGCGCTCTCGATCACACAGGCCGGCCGTCCCCGCGTGAGCCGCGCTCCAGGCCGCTTCCAGCTGACCTGGACGAGTCGCCCGCAGCGCGTCTGGGCGACGTCGGTCATCCCGAGCACTGCCTCGTCGTCTTCGAGGCGGATCCAGACGTCGTGCTCGAGGTCGTACAGCAGCTCCTCGGGGACGGCACAACCCTGCCAGATGGCCATGGGATGCCGCCTACTCTCCGCAGCGGATGCCCTCGGCGTCGAGGAAGGCACGGTATGCCTCGACGGCCTCAGGGCCGGTCAACAGGTCCGCCGAGTCGGCCTGCCAGTCCTCGCAGCGGATCCGGGCGACCCACCCCGACCCGTACGGATCGGCGTTGAGGGTCGCCGGGGCCGAACGGAGGGCCTCGTTCACCTCGACGATCTCCCCGGTCACCGGAGAGGGGACCGGGCCGACCCACTTCCCGCTCTCGACCGTGGCGACGCTCTTCCCCTTGCGAACGACCCGCCCGGGGTCTTTGAGGGACACCGAGATGATCGTCTTCGCCAGGTTCTGGGCGACGTCGGAGAGCCCGACGACGACGGTGTCGCCCTCGAGCCGTGCCCAGACATGCTTCTCCACGAGGTAGTAGAGCTCCTCGGGAATGTCGCACTGGTTGACGGTGCTCATCTCTCCTCCTCGGGGACAACCGGGCCTGTGTCCGTGGGGCCGTCGTCGGTGGCGTGCTCGGCGATGAGGTGGTTCACCAGCATGTCGAAGCCGACGAGGCGGATCTCGCGTGCATGCTCGGCCGCGAAGGCCGCCGTGCCGGCTCGGCCCTTCACCTGCTGCTCGTGCTGCGCGCCGCACAGCGGGCAGGCGACCTTGTAGACGAGCCCCCTCGCTGACTCTGCGAGGAGAACCTGCTCGGGATGGACCGCCTCGAGATGCGAGTGCAGAGCTCGAGGCGTGGCCCTCGTGTCGCAGAAGGGGCAGTCCACCGCGCGCCTCAGACTGTCTCAGGCTCCGGGAGCGCCTCGGCCCGCAGCGCCCGCTCGGTGAGCTGGACGAGGTCGACCACCTGCAGGCGGTCCTCGTTCCCGGTCGTCTTCACCGCATCGGAGTACATGACGTAGTCCTTCGGGCAGGCGACGACGAAGTAGTCGACACCGAGCCTCACCGCCTCACGGATCCGGTTCTCGCTCGGCCGCTCGCCGAGCGCAGGGTCGTCGGACATCCATATCCGGCCACCTCCGGCCCCGCAGCAGAAGGTGTTGGTGCCATGTCGGGGCATCTCGGTGAGCGTGCAGCCGAGGCGTGCGAGGACAGCTCGGGGAGGCTCGGTGATGCGGTTGTGCCTGCCCAGGTAGCACGGGTCGTGATAGGTGACCCTGAGGCCGAGGGGCTCGACCACGAGGTCGCCAGAGGAGAGGAGGCGTTCCAGCAGCTGGCTGTAGTGGAGGACGGGCTTGTCGAGCCCGTGGGCCGGGTACTCGTTGCGCAGCGTGTTGAACGTGTGGGGGTCGGTGGTGAAGATCTCCTCGAAGCGCGCCTCGCCGAGTGTGGCGAGGTTGCGCTCGACGAGCATCTCGAACAATCCCTCCTCGCCGATCCGGCGGACGTCGTTGCCGGCGTTGCGCTCGCCTTCGTACAGGAGGCCGAAGTCGACGTCTGCTCCCTTCAAGAGGTGGGCGAGGCTGCGCGAGAGCTCCTGGAGGCGCTCGTCGAAGGAAGCGAAGTCCCCGACGTACCACAGGTAGCGGACCGGGTCCTTTCGCGCGTCCTTCACGGCGAAGCCGAGATCCCGGGTCCAGCGCGCCCGCATGCGATCGGACTTCCCGAAGGAGTTGCCCTGCTGGGCGATCCGCTGCAGGACCTCCTGGACGGCCGGCTCCATGCGGCCCTCCTCGACGGGTCGCCGGCGGAGATGGACGATCGTGTCGACGTGCTCGATGTCGACCGGGCACTGCTCGACGCATGAACCGCAGGTCGTGCACGACCACACCGTCTCTTCTCGGACGACGTCGGGCACGAGCGCCCTCGGCTGCGCGGCGCCGTCGTTGCCGACGAGCCGGCTCGAGGCGGCAAAGAGCTCGTCACGCAGGTCCATGACGAGCAGCTTCGGAGACAGCGGCCGGTTCGTCGTCCACGCCGGGCACGACGCCTGGCAGCGTCCGCACTCCGTGCAGGTGACGAGGTCGAGCAGCTGCTTCCAGCTGAGCTGCTCGATGTGCTCGGCACCCGTCGTCTCACCCGGCAGCTCCAGCGCGCCCAGTGCCCGCGGGCGCCTCGAGAAGGCGATGTTGAGCGGGGCGAGGAAGATGTGCAGGTGCTTGGAGTAGGTGACGAAGACGAGGAAGCTCATGATGACGGCCACGTTGGCGAGCAGCATCGCCGTCTCGATGACCGAGTTGACGCCGCGGCCGAGCGGGTGGAGCAGGCTGGCCACTCCGTGCGAGGCGAACGCCCAGTCGCCGTAGGGGAAGTCCCCGGTGTTCACCTGGGCGGCCCGGTAGCCGAGCAGGGTGACCATGACGAGGGCGATCATCACGAGCACGAGCCACGCGGCCTTGGTGTGCGAGCCGTAAAAGCGGGAGCTGCGCTGCCTTCGCGCCGGTGAGTCGAGCGTCCGGATCACGCTGAAGGCGACGACACCGCCGAGGACCAGGAGGGTGAACAGGTCCTCGACGAACCCGAGGGCGGTGGCGTGGCCGATGAGCGGGATGGCGAAGCGCCGGCTCACGAGGAGGTCGCCGAAGGCCTCGATGACGGTGAAGAGCAGGATGAGGAAGCCCCAGAACACGAGCGCGTGCGGAATGCCGGACTGTCGCCGTCTCAGGATCTTGCGCTGGCCGATCACCTCGACGATCTCGGCGCCGAGGCGGCGGGCGGCCCCGCTCGTCCGGCCCGGGGCGGGCACACCCGAGCGCACGAGCCGGGCCAGATGGTAGAGGCGGTGGCCGGCGAGGGCGAGGGCGAGCACCGTGATGGTCCCCCCGACGACGATGCGTACGATCATCGGTCCTCCTTGTCGCCTGCTCGTCCGACCGGCGCTAGCCGGCGACCCTGCTCACGAGTTCCGGGACGAGGTCGAACAGGTCGACCGTCGTGCCGTAGTCGGCCACGTCGAAGATCGGTGCCTTGGCGTCGGTGTTGCAGGCGATGACGAGCTCGGCGTCGCGCATGCCTTCCAGGTGCTCGGGGGCGCCGGAGATGCCGAACATCAGGTAGACCTTCGGCTTCACGCTGAGCCCGGACTTGCCGACCTGCCGGGCCTTCGGCAGCCAACCCTGGTCGATGAGCGGCCGAGAGGCGGCGAGCGGCGCTCCGAGGGCCTCGGCCAGCTCCTCGACCACCTCCAGGTTGGCCTGGCTCCCGATGCCGCGGCCGACGGACACGAGGAGGTCGGCGGCCGTGATGTCGACATCGCCGCCTTCGGGGGAGATGACGGAGGTGACGACGGTCCGCAGGTCGTCGAGCAGACCGGTGGCGTCGAGGGTCTCGACTGTCGGCGCCGTCTCACCTCGCCCGGCCGCATGCGGGAAGGAACCGGCCAGCACGGCGCACAGGGCGCGCGGACCGGAGAGCTCGACCTCGGCGAGGAGCTTTCCGCCGTAGATCTGCGCCGTGGCGAGAGCCGTGCCGTCACCGGCCGAGAGTCCGGTGACGTAGGAGACGAGCGGGGCGTCCCAGCGGACCGAGAGGGCGGCGCCCAGGTCGAGACCGACGGTCGTGGTGGAGGTGAGGACGAGGCGCGGCTCGAGCTGCTCGAGGGCTTGGAGCACCACCGCCTCGTAGGCCTCGGGGTTGTAGGTCTCGAGCGCCGCGTGCTCGGCGCACTGGACCGTGTCGGCGGCGCCGAGCTCGCCGGCGAGCTCCCTTTGGCCGAGTAACAGGGCGACGGTGCGCCCGCCCCACGACGCCGCGATCTCACGCGCCTTGCCGAGCAGCTCGAAGGTGACGTCGCTCACGGCGCCGTCACGATGCTCGGCGAGAACCAACACATCGTTGCTCACTGCACTGTCCTCCTCTTGTCGTCCCGGCCCTACAGACCCTTGGCCCGGATCAGCTCCACGATTCGCTCGGCCACCTCTCCGGCGGAGCCGCCCAGCATCTGCGCGTGACCGGCCGCCTCGGGTGCGAGGAGCCGGACGAGGTGGTAGCCGGGGCCGGCGTCGGTGGCGGGGGCGCCGACCTCCTCCAGGCCGCCCGCCTGCTGCGCCTGGCGGATTCGGCTGATCGAGGCGTAGCGCGGCGCCTGGCGCGCCGCCTGGATGCCGATCACGGCCGGGAGCCGGAGCTCCTCGTCTGCCACCGTCCCGCCACCGAGCTCCTGGCGGACGAGCGCCACCTGGCCTTTCAGCTCGACCCGGACGACGACCGAGGCATGGGGCAGGCCGAGGCGGGCGGCGAGCAGCGGGGGCAGCTGGCCGTCCAGGTCGTCGGCTGCCTGCACGCCGGTCAGGATGAGGTCGAACTCCGCCGTGGCGAGCCAGGCGGCGAGGATCGCCGACCGTCGGTGTCCGTCGATCCAGCCCTCGCCGGCACCGGTGAGCTTCACTGCACGGTCGGCCCCCTTCGCGAGCGCCGTGTAGAGGCACTGGTCGACGTCGGGCTCCTCGAGCGCGACGGCAACGACCTCGGCGTCGCCAGCGTCTTTCAGGCAGAGCGCTTCCTCGAGCGCCTGGTCGTCGAACTCGTTGAGCGTGAAGGCGAGGAACTCGCGGTCGACGTCGGTCCCGTCGGGGGCGAGCTCCAGATCCTCGACGAGGTCGGGGATCTGCTTGAGGAGGACGGCGATGCGCATCAGGCTCTCCTTGATCGTTCGGTGATCTCGTCCAGGGCGAGGTCGGCCCGGATGCCGGCGAGGTCGGCCGGGTCCGGGTCGAAGGGGAAGTCGCGGAAGGGCTCCGAGGGCCGGTAGGAACCGTACGGCCGGGTGCAGCCGGGCTCGCCGCCGGAGCTAGGGCAGCCGTCGGTCGTGAAGGGACGCCCGGTCTCGATGACCTCTTCCAGCGACTCGGGGGCGGCGGTGAGGAGCGCGAGCGAGCCGTCGTCGTCGAAGCGGAAGTCCTCGATGCCGTATCTTTCGGTCTCGACAAGGTGCTTCACGAGCTGGACTCGCCGCCAGCGGCGGAGTGAGGCGCGCGGGGCCTCGCCGAGCCTCGAGTCGGGCTCGGGGTTGAAGGAGAACAGGTAGGAGAAGATCTCCTGGTCGCGGAGCCGGACGAAGATCTCGACGAGGTCACGGTCGCTCTCTCCGAGACCGACGAGGGTATGGCAGTTCACCTTCCACGGGCCGAAGACGTCCCGGGCGTCGCTCACCACCTGCCAGTACTGGTCCCACTTGAGGCCCGCTCCGCCGGCGGGGACGTCGCTCCTGAGGGAGCGGAAGAGCTCCTCGGTGACGGCGTCGAGACCGATGCCGATCATGTCGACGCCGAGCTCGTGAAAGCGCTCGAGCCGCCGCCGGTTGAGCGTCGGCGGCGCGACGAGGATGGACAGCGGCGTGGCGACCGCCCGCCGGATCCGCTCGGTGATGTCGCAGGTGTCGCGGTAGGCGAAGGGGTGGGTCACCATCGAGATGCACAAGCGGGTGAGGCTCGCCTCGTAGCGGGCCATGCGCTCGGCCAGCTCGTCGGTGCGGACGAGCGGCCAGTCCACCCGGATGAAGGACTTGTCCTCGTAGGTTCCCGGTCGCGTCCGGGCGAGACCGCAGTAGGCGCAGTCCGAGCGGCAACCGTCGTCGTAGTTGAGGAGCAGGTTGATGCCGCCGAAGTCGAAGCGGCGGCCGAAGCGGCCCGAGCGGAAGCGCAACGCGAGCGCGCTCGCCCCCGAGATCCTCACCCAGTCCGGGCTCACCTGTGAGGCGGCGGACGGCTCTCGGGTGGTGTCCTGGCGGTCAGCGGGTTTCGGGGGGAGGAGCGGAAGACTGACTCGTGTCATCGCGGGGTGGCGACCTCCGGGAAGTAGCAGGACCCGAGGCGGTTCGGCGCGGCCAGGTCCCGGCCGGTGGCACGGCTGCCCGCCTCGAGGAGGGCAGCGACGAGGACGTCGGGTTCGATGCCGTCTGCGCCCGGACCGCCCTCGAGGGCCGCCTCCACGAGCGGGGCGAGGGTGCTCTCCTCGAGCCGCTTCCAGGTGAGGGCGGCTTCGAGGCGGACGAGGGGGGCGGGCAGGTCGTTCAGGTCGCCGGTGAACAGGACACTCTTGATCGTGTCGCCCTGCATGCTGAGATACAGGCGGACGAGTCCGGCAGGCGTCTTCAAGACCGCGGTCGCGGTGGCGTCGGGCTGTGGGCTCCGCTGGGCGAGCCACCCGTCGGTGCCGTACTTGGAGGCGGCCAGGTGGCGGGCGTGGCGTCGCTCGATCTCGTCGGGCACATCTGGTGTGAGCTCGATCCCGACCGCCTCGGCGAATCCGTCGGTGATCACCCGGCGCAGGCCCGGGCCGTCGACGTCGTGCCGGGTCTCGCGGGTGACCGTCGTCACGCGCTCGGCGACGAGGCCGACCGCCTTGTCTCCGAGCTTGGCGGCCGGCACCTTCAGCACGGCGAGCATCCGCCGGATGTCGAGGTCGGCGAGGACGCTCGCGTGGAACAACAGGGCGCCCGAGCCGTCGAGGTAGAGGCCGAGGCCGGCGATCTTGCGTCCGTCGACCTCGAGGTCGTTCTTGCCCCTGAACCCGACGGTGAGCCCGAGACGTGCCAGGCCGGCGATGATCCCCCCCGAGAAGCGCTCGAGGAGCTCGCGGGGGCGCTCCGCCGCCGGCGCCCGGGTCACGACGGCAACCCCGAGCTGGGCCCGCCCCATGATGATGGCGCCCCCTCCTGTCGGGCGCCTGTTCACCTGCACTCCGAGCGAGCGGCACGCTTCGCGGTCGACCTCGGCGTCGAGATGCTGGTACCGGCCGACGAGGGCGGCATGGTCGGCGTAGGTGTACAGCCGGAGGGTCGGTGGCCGCGGCGGAGCGCCTCTGGCGTAGCCGGCCATCAGCGCCTCGTCGAGGGCGAGGCCCTCTCCGGCGCCGGCACCGTCATCGGCGAGGAGTCGCCAGGGGAGGCTCATCGCCCTGTCACACCCGCCACCGGGATGCCCCGGTCCGTGGCGCCCTCGCCGAGCCTGACCTCGGCGTAGTCAGCACCCTCGTCGCCCGCCCAGGTCAACGAGCAGCACCACTCGTACAAGCGGGGCTCGAGCCCGCGCGAGCGGGCGTATGCGATCGTTCCCTCGGCGGGGTAGGCGATCCCGTTCAGCCCGAGGTCGACGGCGGCCGTGTCGAGCTCGGCCTTCATCGCCCCCATGGGGCGGGCGCAGCCGAGGTTCACCTTCGTGCCCGGCATGGCGAGGCGGGCGGTCTCGAAGAACGAGACGACCTCGCCGACCGGAGGCGGAGGCAGATGGGCCATCGGCGTGCCGACGAGCGGGACGAGCACCACGAGGATGAGGGTGGAGACGGGATGGCGTCGTACCATCTCGAGCGCCGCCTGCTCTCCGAGGAAGCGGCCGTAGTGCAGGCCGAGGACGATGTGGGGAATGATCCGCAGGCCGGCGTCGGCCAGCACCGCGAGGGAGGTCTCGAAGTCCGCCGCCCTCAGGTCGAGGTGGTAGACGTCCCGGATCGTCTCGTCGGCCCCGATGATGTCGAGCATGACCCCGTCCACCCCGGCAGCCGCGAGGTCGCGGGCGAGAGCGGGCGAGACGACCCCGGAGTGGACGATCACCTTCATGCCGAGCTCGTCGCGGATGCGGGGGACATGGACGAGATGACGGCGGAGCGGCACCCCGCCCGAGCGGGTCGAGCCACCCGAGACGAGAAGGCCGTCGCTGCCCTTGTGCTTGAGGGAGCGTGCGAGGTCGTACAGGTCCGTCCCGGCACGCACCGAGACCATCCCCTCGAGCACCTTGGCCTGGCAGTGGTCGCACTGCAGGGCGCAGGCGCTTCCCGTCACCGAGACAGGAAGGAAACGGCGCGGGTTCGACGGCCTCCACTCGGCGGTCTCCCAGCGCTTGAGACCGGGGGCGTAGAACTCCATCACATCTGGGAAGTGGGCGCGCCGGACGGCGAGCGCCTCGACCGGTCCTGAGGGCGAGACGCTCGTCACTCGGCGAGCACCCCCTCTCGCCGGTACCGCTCGACACGGTCGGCGAAGTATCCGGCGACCGTCTCACCCGACACGAGCTCGTCGAGCTCCTCCACGCGGGCGAGCTCGATCTCGACCAGCCAGGAGCCGTACGGGTCCTGCTCGACGAGCGACGGGCGGGCGACCACGGCTTCGTTCGTCGCCACGACCGATCCGCTGAGCGGCGTCACGAGCGGGCCGACGAACTTCTCGGCCTCGAGCGAGCCGAGCGGCTGACCCCTCGTGACGGCCGTCCCGACGGCGACGAGGGCCAGCTGGGCCAAAGTACCGCTCGTCTCGGCACCGAGTGGATCGAGTCCCACGCGCGCCCGCCCCCCGGCCAGGGTCTCCACCCAGAGATCGGCCTCCCGGAAGTAGGCGAGGTCCAGGCGCACCCGGTAACCGGAGATGTCGGCCAGTTGCTGCCCGTGCTCTGTGCTCATCGTGCCTCCTGGCTGGTCGCCGCCCGAGCGCGGCTCGTCACGGCCACCTCGCCGCCGCTCGCGGCCGCGAAGGCGGCGGTGAGCCGGCGGCCGGCAGCTCCGAGGTCGGCGAGGACGGCCGGCACCTCCGCCAGCGGGCGACCGCGCAGGGCCTGCACGGCCGCCGAGGCGCCGCCGGAGGCCTCGGGATCCTCGAGCCGCAGGGCGTCGAGGCGGCCGTCGACGACGCTCGCCTCGACGCGAGCACCAGCGTGCTCGGCTGCGACCACGTAGACGCCCGAGCGGACCTTGAGCTGCCATGCGCTCGACCGCCGGCGAGCGGGGCCCGCCTGCCACTCTGGCGACGCCAGCCGCCGGTCCCACCTGGCGAGCGCCTCGCGCTCGACGCCGGTGAGCCTGCCCTCGGACGGCTCCCGGCCGAGTGCCTCGGCGTAGGAGCGGACGGCGGCGTGCTCGAAGGCGACCGGGTCGACCGAGCTCCCTTCCTCCGGACCCACGTAGCGCCGCATCAGCCGGAGCGCCTCGGCGGCCGTCGCACGCCCCGGCGTGCGCATCAGCCCTGCTGCGGTCTCGTGGTGGAAGCACTCGATCAAGTTCCCGACGACGACGACGGCGTTGCCGATCTGGCCCGCCCCGTGCCCGCACACCTTGCGGTCGCCGACGAGGATCTCGCCGCTGCGGTCCAGGTGCGCGGGCAGGCCGGCGGCGTCGAATGCGGCCAGTGCCGGGGTGAGCAGGCGGCTCAACGCGTCGTGTCTCGCCGGCGGCAGATCGGTGGCGGCCACGGTGATCTGGAAGAACAACTGTCCCTCGTCGAGGTAGACCGCTCCGCCGCCGACCATCCGGCGATAGACCGGCAGACCGGCCCGCTCGCAGGCGTCGAGATCTACCTGCCCGAGATCGTGGTGGTAGCCGACCGAGACGTAGGGGGAGTCCGGGCGCATGAACGAGAGGGTCGCCGGGGCCCCGTTCGAGACCCCCTCGGCGATCGCGTGCCAGAGCGTCTGGGAGCGAAGGGGCGACACGCGCCCGAAGCGGAGCACCCGGAGGCGGGCGTCCTGCTCAGCCTTCACCGTGCCCCCGCATGGCCTCGTCGAGCAGCTCGACGATGTCGCGCACCTGGAGGTGGTCGTTGCCGGTCGACTTTGCGGCGTCCTCGAAACGCGAGACCTCGTACGGGCAGCAGACCGCGAGGATGTCGGCTCCGGTCTCGGCCGCCTCCCGCACCCGGCGTTCCGAGAGCCGCTCGGCCGTGTGGTTGGAGGTGAAGCCGTCGAGCCACATGCCGCCACCGCCACCGCCACAGCAGTAGCCGTTCTCGCGGCAGCGCCCCATCTCCACGAGACGGATGCCCGGGATCGCCTCGAGGAGGGTCCGAGGGGCGTCGTACTCCCCGTTGTGGCGACCGAGGTAGCACGGGTCGTGGAAGGTGACGGTGCGCTCGAGGCTGGCGGCAAAGGGCATCTGCTCGACGAGCGGTGCGAGCAGCTGGGTGTAGTGCAGCACGTCGTACCGGTGGCCGTGCTTGGGGTACTCCTTGACGAGGGCGTTGAAGCCATGAGGGTCGGGCGTGACGATCCGCCGGAAGTCGTACCGGCCGAGGGTGGCGGCGACGTCCTCCATCAGCGCCTCGAACAGACCCGCCTCGCCGGCGAGACGCTGGGAGTCCCCGACCGTCTTCTCCTCGGCGCCGAGGATGGCGAAGTCGACCCCGAGGGCTGTGAGGACCCGGGCGAAAGCCTGAGCCGCCTGCTGGCCGCGAGGGTGGTAGCTCCAGTAGTCCTCCACGTAGAAGAGCACGTCGACCGGGCCCGGCTGGTCGGCGAGCACCCGCACGGGCACGCCGGCACCGCGGGTCCAGGCGTGGCGCCGGCGCGGGTTCTCCCCGAGACAGTTGCCGTAGCGGAAGGTCTTCTCGAAGACGTCCTGCAGCTCGGTCGGCACTTCCCCTGCGCCCACCGCCGCCCCTCGCGCGGCTGGCATGACCTTGATCATGTCCACCTGCTTCGGGCACACCCTCAGGCAGTTCATGCAGGTGGTGCACAGCCACAGGTCGTCGTCGGCGAGGAGGTCGACACCGGACTGCACCTTGCGGTGGAGCTTGCGCGGTCCGTACTCGCCGACGAGGTCGACTGGGCAGACGGGCACGCACTTGCCGCAGCCGTAGCACCACTCGAGGGACTCACCACCCTGGAGCGCCGCGAGCCGGGCGAAACCGCCCGAGCCGTAGTCGCGCAGCACCCGCGGCTCGAGCATGCGGTTCCACATCGCGGGCAGCTCGGAGGTCCTTCCCGAGATGGTCGAGGCGACGACGGCCATCTCCTCCTCGATGACGACCGGTGCCTGCTTTCGGCCTCCGACGGGCATGGCGCTCCTCAGCTCTCCAGGTGGCGGACCCCGAGCAGCCGCCGGACGAGGTCCGCCAGCTCCGGGACGATGCGGTTGAACTCCTGGGTCATCCGCATGCGAAGGACCGTGTACATGTAGATGGCGTAGACGCAGGCGAGGTAGACGTCCGTGCCGAGAAGGTCCTCGCCCGTGACGAACCCGGCGGCCCGGCCCATCTCGTGGACGAGCGCCATGGCCTGACCGACGCGGAGGTAGGTGTCGCCCCGTCCCCCTGCGCTCAGGTCGAGCTCGTCGCTCGTGACGAGGCGCAGCGAACCCGTCTCGATCCGCGGGTCCCACAGCCAGCGGGTCCAGAGCCAGTACCGATCCGGATAGGTGAAGTGCAGCAGCTCGCCGGGCAGGTCGAAGGCCATGTCGGCGACGGGGGAGAGGACCGCGTCGAATCGCTCGAAGCGCTCGGCAACCGGGTCGGCACCCTCGAGGAGGTCGGCGATGGCAGACCGGAGCCGCCCGGCGCCGATCTCGGCCATGATCGCGTCCGACCGCCGCCGGGTGGAGAAGACGGCGCCGAGCACGCGCCTTAGCCCGCCCTCGTCGAGATCGCTGGCCCGGCCGTCACCCAGCAGCTGGGCGAAGAGCCGGTGCTTCGCCTCGAGCTCGCGGGAGATCTCGTCGAGGGTCGGCTGCTCCACTCTGGCGAGCACCTCGGTGAGGAACTCTCCGGCGGTGAGGACGTCGACGACGGGTCCGGGCACGAGCGCCCCCGCAGGGCTCACGCCCCGACCGGGCTCCGCAGCAGCGCGACGGCACGTGAGGCGGCAGCCGCTCCGGTCGACACGCTGTCCTCGAGGTCGGCCGGCCCGAGCGCCGCCCCGGCGGCGAAGACGCCGACCCGGCTCGTGCTCACCGTGTCGAGGGGGGGTTGCACCGCCTCGACGAAGCCGTACTTGTTCTGCTCGATGCCGAGCACGGATGCCATCTTCCGGGTCCCGGGCGACGGCTCCATCCCGACCGAGAGCACGACGAGGTCCATCAGCACCTCCATCGGGCGGCCCATGGTCGTGTCCTCTCCACGGACGAGGAGGCGGTCTCCCTTCGGCAGGACCTCGCTGATGACGCCCTTTACGTACTGCACGTGGTACTGCTCCTGCGCCGGCCAGTAGATCTGGTTCTCCCAGTAGCCGTACATCCGCATGTCGATGTAGAAGATGAAGACCTCGCAGTCAGGGAGCATCTGGCGGACCTCCATCGCCTCTTTCGAAGCGATGCCGCAGCACACCTTGGAGCAGTACTCGTTGCCGATCTGGCGGTCCCGGCTCCCCACGCACTGGACGAAGCAGACTCGGGCCGGCGACTCGCCGTTCGAGGGTCGGACGACGTGATGATCCTTCAGCATCGCCTCGAGGTCCTGAAGCGCGATGACGTCCGGGAACTCGTAGTAGCCGTACATCTGGGTCTCGCGGCCTGGGTCGAAGTGCTGGAAGCCCGTGGCGACCACCACGGCTCCGGCCGAGATCTTCCGGCTTCCACCCGCCCCGCCCTCCAGGGTGAGAGTGAAGGCGCCGGCTTCGCCCTCACACGACGTCACCTCGGTGTCGAGGACGACCTCGACGAGAGGGTGGCTCTCCACCGCTGTGATCATCCTGCCCATCGCCACCTCGGCCGGTTCGAGGTGGGGGGTGATGGCGGCGTAGTTCTCGATGATCGGCATGCCGCCGAGGAAGCCGAGCCGCTCGATCAGCACAACCGGGCTGCCGAGGTCGGCTGCCGTCCTCGCCGCGGCGAGCCCGGCGGGACCTCCGCCGACCACCGCCACTGCAGGCGCCGCTTGGTTCGCAATCGTCATGTCGCCTCTCCTGTGAGGTGTCGTTCGGCCGGGTGCACCCCGGCATGGACGCGCCCGGGGCCGCTCAGCCGTCCACGTCCTCCCAGCTGAGGAATTCCTTCTCGCCCCGTTCGAGCTTCGCGACGTCGGTCTCGAATTCGACCCATGCCTTCTCCCAGTCGATGCCCATCTTCTCGAGCAGCGGGCGGTAGTCGGCCGAGTGCCAGTGGAGCTGGCAGACCTTGTAAGGGTGCGCGCCCATGGCGAGGGCGGCGAACTGGGCCTCCGACATCACGGCGACCCCGACGTTGCGGCCGTGCGCCTGAGCGGCGAACTGGCTCTTGTCGAGGGTGGTCACACATCCGGTGTCGTGGGTGAGCACGACGTCGGGATCGGCCTCCTCCTTCATCACCTCGATCTTGCGGATGGTGGCGAACGAACGGGTGAAGTCGCGTTGGACGAGGATGTGCCGGAAGCCGAAACCGCAGCAGTCGAACCATGTCGAGTAGGTGCGCACCTCGGCGCCGAGCGCCTCGGCGAGGGCGGTGACGACGGCCGTGCGCTGGCCGCCGTAGACGTCCGGGTCGTAGATCGCGTCCCCTTCGACGAGCTTGTAGTAGTGGCAGGCCGGATGGACCGTCACCGCGATGCCCGAGAAGTCGCGCACCTGACGGGCGGCGATCTCGTGGCGCAGGGCGTAGAACCATTCCGAGTAGTGGACGATCTCCTCGGGCAGCACCATGGGCTTGCCCAGCTTGTCCATGACCCGTCGTACCTGCGCCCGCAGCTCGGGGTGGCGCAGCAGCTCGGAGCGGACCTCTTTGTAATGGCCGTAGGAGGTGCCGCAGTGGATGAGGGGGAAGTAGCCGCTCTCATAGGCGGTCGCGAAGTTGCGAAGCGCCACGGCGGCCTGTGCCGCCTCGTTGGAGGTCGCGCTCGCGTAGTAGTTCCACGCCGTGCAGGACGTCTGGTCGCGCGGGTCCTCGTAGTCGTAGCCGAGCTTGCGCATCACCCAGAAGATCGACGTCGAGTACCCGGGGATGTGCCCGCACTGCCCACAGGACTTGTGGTGCCAGAGGTGGCCCTTCGGCACGCGCTTGGGGCGGCCGTACTTCGTCGGCACCTCCACGACGGGTTGGCCGTCGGGGATCCTCTGGACGATCAGCTCCCCCTCCGCCTCGAGGCGGAAGAGCTCGTCGTGGAAGTCGGCGGGGATCGTGTCGGGATCCCGCTCGAAGCGCTCCTTCTTCTTCAGCATCACCTCGACAGGGATCGGCATCGGTCCTCCCTTGGCTGTCGGTGGGTTCGTTTCCTACGGGCGGGGCGGGAGGGCGAGGTCACCGCTCGATCCCCTCTTCCTCGAGGCGCTCTTCCATGACCTCCTCGAGGATCATGTGGAGACCCTCGTCGACGTCCCTGATCATGTCGAGCGCTCCGGTCTCGAGCCAGATCAGGTACAGCTCGATGAGCGTCCGGTCGGACACGTCCCACCCTGTCGACGTCGTGTGAAGGGTCTCGGGGGGGAGCGCCCGCCGCCACAGGGCGAGCTGGTTCGAGACGTCGGCCACCTCGGGCCCCCAGTCAGGGAAGGCGTCGGGCTGCAGCATGTCGGGGGAGACCTGGGTTCCCGTCGACATGATCTTGTAGATGATGCGCGAGTAGCCCTCGAGGGCCTCCTTGGCCGACGCCAGGCCATGATTGACGGCCACCTCGCGCATGATCGTGACGATCCCGCCCGGGTTGTTTCCCCGTGGACAGCGCAAGCAGGAGAAGCACTGGGAGCACTCCCAGATGTCCTCCTGCATCTGCTGGTAGATCAGCTCGACGTCCTGCCGGGCGGCCGCCTGGGCGATCCGCCGCGGGCTGAAGTCGTAGAAGCGCGCCGACGGGCAGACGGCCACGCAGATACCGCACTCGTAGCAGCCGTAGAGATAGTCGGGGAAGCGAAGATCGCTCCTCACCTCCTCGAAGAGCTTGCGCTTCTCCTCGTAGGTCACATCGTCGAAGCCGGCGACCGCCTCGGACTTGACGGCCGCTCCACGCGCGCGGGGGCGCTCGGCCACGGCGGCACCGGCCGGTTCAGAAGGAGACGACCGCATCGGCCCGTATCGCGAGATCGTTGAAAGCGGCGCCGCCGATCATCTCGACGTCGTCGACGAGGTCCTCGAGCTGCAGGTCGTTCAGATCGAGCGACGGCTGGCAGACGTACAGGCGCACACCGAGGTCCGTTGCCTGCTTGATGAAGTAGGAGAGCGGCTGGCCACGGTCCCCCTTCGGACCGATCTTGTCGACGACGTCCCGCTGGAGGAGCTGGGGACCGTACATCGTGAAATAGATGGCCACCTCGCACTCCATCGCCGCCGCCGAGGCTGCGAGGAAGAACGGCGTGGCAGACCTCCCCGGGTCGTTGACCCCGTGGGTCTGCACGTAGAGGACCTTGGCCTCGTCGTCGGAGGTCCACATGGCGGCCTACACCGATCTCCGGAGGAGGACGTGGAACACCTTGTCCTCCCGTCGGATGTCGACGAGCTCGTTGCCCGTCCTCGACGTCCAGGCCTTCATGTCGGGCTCGACCCCGGGGTCGGTCGCGAGGAGCTCGAGTACCTGGCCGACCTCGAGGCCCTTCATGGCCTGTGCCGTCTTGATCACCGGCAACGGGCACTGAAGGCCCGTGCAATCGAGTATCGAAGCGGGCATCACTTCGGACATCGTCGTCCCCCCCTTGGGACTCCATCACCGGCTCACGACCGGACCATATGCGTACCCTCGCATATCCTCATGCGATGGCAGCCGCCTTCCTAACACCGGCCCGAGGGCACGTCAAGGCTTTTTGTCATCGAGCTGCACGCAGTTCGATGACAGCCTGGCACTCGCCCGGATCGGGTTCTTGGCGAAACCCCAGGCGACGCCATAGCCTAGAGGTGTGGTGGAGTATCCGGTGGACGCACGCCTGCGACGTCAACTCGAGGAGCTGGCGGGGAGCATGTGCAAGGCACTCAACGACCCGAAGCGCCTCACGCTGCTCTACGCGCTTCGCTACGGCCCCCTCACGGTGTCGGAGCTGAGCGAACTGCTCGAGTCGCCGCAGTCGAACACCTCTCAGCACCTTGCCATCCTTCGCGACCGCGGACTCGTCATCGCGGTGCGGCAGGGCAACAGCGTCCGCTACTCCCTTCGTTACCCGAAGATCCTCCAGGCGGTGGATCTCCTGCGCGAGGTCATGAGCGTCGAGACCGAGCGCCAGCAGGAGCTCCACGCCCTCGCCCCCTCGGCCTGAACCGCCCCGCCGCCCGCTCGGCTGTCGCGGAGAGCCTGCCAGCCACGTCCTCCGCCGGGCGAGCAGGTCGCCCCCGACGCCGAACTTGGCCCGGTGACTCCCGCGAGTGGCTCAGCGGAGGGCGGCGAGGCGGGCCTCGACCGTGCGCTCCTCGGCGAGGTCGAGTTGTCGCCAGCGTGCCCGCGGGATCCGCTCGAGGACAGGGCCGGGCACGAGGCCGACGAGCTCGCTCCGGCGGATCGGCACAAGCCGCTCGACCTCGTCGTAGACCTGAGCAGGCCCGACCCGGTCCGGCTCGATGAGGTTGAACGAGACCTGCACCTCCCCGCCGACCGGCAGGCCGAGCGCGCGCACCGACGGACCTCGCAGCGCCCTCGCTATCCCGCGAGCCCGCTCGATCGTGGACTCGATCACCAGGTTGTAGGCGACCAGCACGCCCCGTACCCCGACGCAGGTGGCGCCGGCCGTCGGGTGCGGCGCCTTCGGCCCGAGGTCGGGGGAGAGGCTGACCCAGGCCCGCCGCCGGATCTCGGGCAGCGTCCGCTCGGGGCCGTAGAGGAAGCAGGGGACCTCCTCGGAGGAGAGGGCGGCCGCGAAGCGGTCGCGGGCCGCCAGGGCGACCTCGTAGGGCTCCGCGTAGGGCACGAAGGGCACCACGTCCACGGCGCCGAGGCGGGGATGGACCCCGCGGTGCCCGGAGAGGTCGACGAGCTCGACGGCCCGCCGGGAGAGTGCGAGCGTTGCGAGCTCGATCTCCTCGGCCTCTCCTGCGAGCGTGTAGACGCTGCGGTGGTGGAAGGGATCGCTGTGAGTGTCGAGCAACAGCTTGCCTGCCGCGGCGCCGATCTGCCCGACGATGCCGAGGTCGCGGCCCTCGGACACGTTGACCACCGCCTCGATCATCAGGGCCGTCTCCACTCGGCTCTCACGCCGCCGCCTGATGGCGTGCGGCGGCGATCAGTTGGCCGCTTCTGCCGCTGCCAGGCGCCGCCGGCGCGCGATGCGCCGCCGCTCCCGCTCCGAGGTGCCTCCCCAGACGCCATGGTCGATGTGATTCTCCATGGCGTACTCGAGGCAGGGCGCCTTCACGGGACAATCCGCGCAGACCCGGCGTGCGACCTCGACGCCGACTCCGTCGCTCGGGAAGAACAGGTCCGGCGGCTGCTCCCGGCAGTTCCCGCGAGCCATCCACGATGTGTCCATTGCGCCCCATTGTTAGCGCATCGTCTGGCGAAATGGTCGGCGTTTGCTTAGAAGGTGCTGAGAGAACGCCGGTCGCCCCGCGCTCCCGGGAGGGTCGGTATCCGCCCTGGTAGACTGCCATGTCCTCCGGGTCAGTCCTCGAGAGAGCAAGGAGCAGGGGTCCATGACGATGCCGTCGTACCAGCCTGACGAGCAGCAGGCTCCCGAGCCTCCCCGCGGGCACGTCCGCATGGTCTACCTCGGGCCAGTCGCCCCGCACTGGGAGGTCGAGTCGGAGTTCGGCGAGCGGAGCCTGATCGAGGAATTCCGCCAGCGGGCGCTCGCCCGGCTCGTGCTCCTGCCGCCTCACGACCCGCAGTTCCGCCGCAACCGCGAGCGGATCGTCCGCGACGCCGAGCGCGAGAACCTGATCCTGGAGTGGGACCTCGGCGTTCCTGAGGAGGAGGCGGCGACGCCGGAGGCCTGAGTCAGGCGATCTCGAGGCGGGCGAGCCAGAGGCCCGGAGCGTCGACCTCAGGGGGCGTCGGCAGGCTGGCAGCGTCCACCCACAGCCGGGCGAGCTCGGCACCCCCCGAGCGCTCGAGGACGCCCTCGACGAAGCGGTCCCCGCGGTCCACGTTGTCCTGGTCGAGCCTGAGGCCGAACAGCCCCTCCGCCACCTCCTCGCCGGCGCCGCGGCCGAGGCGCCGGCGTCGCATCGCCTCGCCGATCGGTGCGTGGGCACCGATCAGGCGGTCTGCGACCTCGGAGGTGACGTGCTCGGCATAGCCGGAGATGGTCGCCACGAGCGCGTCGAGCTCCGTCCTCACCCGCTTCACCTCGGGGGACTCGAGCGAGGCTTGGAGGGCGGTCGGATCCCCGAAGAGGTCCATGATCGACGAGAGGTCGGTCAGCTCGCCGCCGCTCAGCAGCGACTGGAACGCTTCCGGGTCCGGCCTCACCGTCTCGGCGTGGGCGACGACGAGCTCGGCGAGGCGTTGCGCCACGTGCGGTCGCGACAGGACGGCGTGGTGCGCCATCTCGTGGGCGCACAGCCACAGCGAGAGGTCGTCGGAGGGCAGGCTCCAGTCGGAGGCCACCTCGGCGAGGTTGGCGGAGACGACGAGGATCTCGTCTCCGGTCGCCGGGGCGAGGGGCACCTCGTACTGTCCGAGGGCCCGCTGGGCGAGATGCCCGACGGCGGAGCCGACCTGCATGGCGATCATCATCGGCATGGCCGCCCCGGCCCAGCGGCCGAGCAGCTCGCTCAGCTGGCGGCCGTCCTCACCCAGCTCCTGCTCGGTCTGAGGGGGCGGGACGAAGGGCGCCGGGCTCAGCTTGTCGAGGACCGGCCTCCAGGTGTCAAGGGTGCGCCGCGCCCACTCGCTCTTGCTCGTCGGCACGAGTCGAGGGCTGCGCCCGCTCGGGGTGAGCTGCATGCCGGTGACATCCGCCACGTGGAGCTCCGCGATCTTGCTGAGCTCCTCGAGGTGGATTCGCTCGCGCGGGTCGGGGTTCGGATCGGGCGAGTCCCCCGCTGCAGCGCTGGCAGCGAGCTGGTAGGCGAGTTGCCACTGGTACCCCGAGCCCTGTGGCATGAGCCGGAGCAGGTCTCCGAGCATCTTCGCGAAGAAATCACCGCCGCCGCCCGGCGTGGGCAGGTCGCTCATGGCCGCCTCAGGCCGCGGACTGCAAACGTGCCTTGACCTCGGACGCTGTCTGGCCGTGGACGACCTCGAGCTTCACCGAGACCGCCGGCGCCATGAGGTAGAGCATCGCTTGGAGCCGTGCCATGTTCGTGACCCGCTGTCCGTTCACCGCCGCGATGATGTCACCTTTCACGAGCCCCGCCCTCGCCGCCGCGCTCTTCGGTTGCACGCTGAGCACCTTGACACCCGTCGACGGCGAGACGGCGACGTCTGCCTTGTGGTGGCCGGTGCTCCGCTTCGGGTTCTCGCTCCCAGCGAGCACGACCGGCAGCCGGGTGGCGCTGCCGGTGATGCCGAGCCAGCCGTGAACGACATGTCCGTCCGCGATCAGGTATCCGGAGACCGTCTGCAGGAGCCAGCCGGGCGCAACGATCGCCCTACGTCCCTCCTTGCCGACGACCATGCCGCCGATCTCGCCCTCACCGCCGGCGACCTGCACGACGAGTGAGCCGATCGGCGCCCCACCGAGGCCGAGCGAGGGCGGGCCGACCTCCAAGAGAGCCGGGCCGTTGGCGAGGCTGGCGGGGCGTGGGGCGACGGCGAGTGACGCCACCGAGACGTTGAGGTCACCTGTCCGCCATGCGGTGAGGACGAGGTTGTCAACCGGCGGGCTGTGATCCGGTGACAGCTCGAGCCAGGGCAGCGATGAGCCGGCGATCCGCAGCACGGCGATGCCCGTCGCCTGGTCGCGTCCGACGACCGTGGCGATGAGCTCCTCGCCGTCGGAGCGGACGACCGAGATGCTGGTCGCGCCGGCGATGGCCGAGGCGGCAACGGCGACGTAGCCGTTGGGGGAGATGAGGGCGCCGTCGGAGAGGACCGTCGTGTGCGGCCCGGCTGCGCGCACCCTGACGAGGGCGGCCGAGAGACCCGCCAGCTGGTTCGCGATGGCGCTCGTGTGCATCGGCAAGGTCGTGCTCGGGTCCGTCGTGAGCGCCAGCACCTTGGTCTGCGAGTGGCTGGAGACCGGAGCATGAGCTCGTGTCATCCAGGCGGTCAGATGCGTGCCGATAAGCACGACACCGGTGGCGAGCAGCGCTCCGACGAGACCGGCTGCACCGGCGCCGGCACGCGAGGGCGTGCTCTGGAGCCACTTGCGGCGCGCGGCCAGGACCTTGGCCTGGTCGGCGCCGGCGTGCTGATTCGCGAGCTCCGAGGGGTGCCGCCACACGCGGTCCTCCGGAGGGAGAAGCGGTCGAAGCGGTCCTTCGTCCTGGAGATCGTCGAAGTCGTCACCGGGTTCGACCACGGGGAGAGGATACAAACCAGCCGGTTGTCACGGGTCGCGACCCTCCTTGGCCCCGGGGGCTACTCGAGGCGCAAGCGTGCGTACGATGCGTGCGTGACCGATGCAGTGGGAGACGGCGACTGGCTCACGCTCACCGGTGCCCCCCTCTCCTACGCCACAGCTCTCGAGTGGGTCGGCGGTCCGGGCTGGGGAGCCGTGGCGGGCTTTGCGGGGCTGGTGCGCGACCACGCCGAGGGACGCACCGGCGTGACGGCGATCGACTACGAGGCCTACGAGGAGCACGTCGTTCCCCGCTTCCGGGAGCTGGCGGCGAGCGCCCGCGAGCTGTGGCCCGAGCTCGGGAAGATCGTCATCTGGCATCGGGTCGGACGAGTGGCGATGGGGGAGCCGTCCGTCGTCATCGCGGTCTCCTCGCCGCACCGGCGGGAGGCCTTCGACGCCTGCCGGTACCTGATCGACACGCTGAAGGCGGCGGTCCCGATCTGGAAGCGGGAGCACTGGCCGGGTGGCGCCGAGTGGAGCCCGGCCGCTCACGGGCTCGAGCCCGTTTTTCCGCCCCGGGGCGGCGTCTCATGAGCTCGGTCGCGGTCGACCTCGGCTCGACTCGCACCCTTCTTGCCGACCCGGCGGGCCGGCTCCTGCTCGACGAGCCGACCGTCGCGGCAGTGAACGTGCGGGACGGCTCCCTTGTCACCTTCGGTTCGAAGGCACTCGACATGGTGCGGCGAGCCGCCGGCGAGATCGAGCTGGTGCGCGCGGTCGTCCACGGGCAGCTTCAGGACCTCGAGCTCACCGACCGCGTGGCGGAGACGCTCCTCACGCGGGTACGCCGGCAGGTCGGCCGCCGCCCGGAGGTACTCGTCAGCGTCCCCTCCAGCGCGAGCGGCGTGCAGCGCAGGGCGCTCGAGCGGGCGTTCAAGCGAGCGGGCGCCGAGCGTGTCGGCTTCGTCGACCATGCCGTCGCCGCCGCCATCGGCCTCCGGCTGCGCATCGACGAGCCGGTCGCCACGATGGTCGTCGACGCCGGTGGCGGGACCACCGAGGTGGCGGTCATGGCGCTCGGCGGGGTCGTGACGGACGCGTCGGTGCCGGTCGGCGGCGACGACCTCGACCGGGCCGTCCGGGATGCCTGCCTGCGCTCCCTCGACCTCGTCGTCAGTCCCGCGGTCGCCGAGCAGCTCAAGATCCGCCTCGGCTCAGCCTGGCCGGGGCCCGAGAAGAAGGTCGAGGTGGTGGGCCGAGACGCGTCGAACGGCATGGTCCGGACCGTCGTCGTCTCGAGCTCAGAGCTCAACCCCGCCATCGCCGAGGTGGTGAGGAGGACCGTCGACGCGGCCGTCTCCTGCATCCGGAGCGCCCCGCCGGACCTCGCGAACGACCTCCTGTCACAGGGCCTGCACCTGGCGGGCTCCGCCGGGTTGCTCGACGGCTACTCGCGGCGGCTGGCCACGGCGACGGGCATTCCGGTCCACCTCGCCGACCAACCCGGCCTGGCGGCGGTTATGGGAGCGGCTCGCTGCCTGCAGGATTCGGACGGGGCCTTCGGCCCGACGGGGGATGCGCGCCCGCGCGGGAGCCGCTGAGGTCCTCGGCAGCCTGGCGAACCTGCCAGTCGCGGTCCGACCGGGCCGCCTCGACCGCGGCGTCCACCTCCGGTCCCTCATAGGACGCCAGAGCGAGGACGGCCCGCCGGCGAATCGGAGGGCGATCAGCGAGAGCCCCCAGAATCACCTCGAGTGAGGACTGGTCGCCGATCGCGCCGAGCGCGGCAACGGCCGATTCCCGGCAAAGGGGATCGGGATGACTCACCGTCAGGCGAGCGAGCGCAGGACAGGCAGCGTGCGACCGCAGCTCCCCGAGCGAGAAGGCCGCCGCCTCGACGACAGTCGTGTCCTCGTCGGCGAGTCGTCCCTCGAGGAGGCGGGCCACGTCCCCGGCGGCGAGTGCTGCCCGCCAGGCGACCTCGGCGCCACGGCGACGTACCGCCGGGGACGGGTCGCCGAGAGCCGCTGCCAGGAGCTCGAGATCGCACCGTCCGAGGCGTACGAGGGCGGCAAGTGCAGTCGCCCGCACTGCGGGCGCCTCGTCCTCGAGGGCCCGGCGGACGGTGCCCTCGTCCCCCCGCCGGCCCGCCGCCACCGTCTCTGCCCTGCGGCGCGCGACCGATGCGGCATGCTCGCCGTGCAAGGCTGAGCCCTCGTGAAGGGACATGACGAGGAGAGCCTAGGAAGCGGGGACAGCGAGCCGCACTCGGATGACGGGGAGCGGCCGCGTTTCGCCTGGCACACCCGCCACACGGTCTTCCTCGTCATCGCGGTGCTCGTGCTCGCGGCCGCCATCGCGTCGTCCATCACGATCCCCTACTACGCCATCACCCCTGGGACCGCCCAGTCGGTGGAGCGCATGATCGGCGTGCCCAAGTCCGCCGGCCACAGCCACAAGGGGCAAGTTCTGCTCGTCGACGTCCAGCTGACGCCGATGCGAGCGATCGAGTGGCCGTGGTTCGCCCTCGACTCGAACGCCCAGATCATCGGGTCGAGCGCGCTGCTCGGTCCCGAGAGCCCGGGCCAGTACCAGGTGGAGGGCGAGCTCGACATGGCGAATGCCCAACAGGCGGCCACGGTCGTGGCGCTCCGCCGGCTCGGCTACAAGGTGGCCGTCCGTCCCGACGGAGCCCTCATTTACGCCGTGCTGCCGGGATCTCCAGCCGAGCGCTGGCTGCCGGTCGGGGACGTGGTGACCTCAGTCGACCACCAAGTGGTGAGGACCAACGCCGACCTCGGACGACTGCTGTCCACCTACAAGCCGGGGGCGACGGTCACGATGGGAGTGCTCACCTATCCCAAGCGGACGCCGAAGTCGGTCCGGGTGCGGCTGTCGGCCTGGCGGATCGAGGGAACCGGCAAGCAAGCCACGCTCGCCTGCCCGCAGTACGGGACCGGGCTGCGCTTCCCGCTGTATCACCGATCGCCCGAGACAGGGATGAAGGTCGGCGAGGCCCCCTGCATCGGTGCGCTCAACGTCGAGACGAATTACCAGGTCGGCAAGCTGCCGCTCCACCTTGACCTATCGTCCGAAGGGATAATCGGGCCCTCGGCCGGGCTCGCCTTCACCCTCGGACTGATCAACCGGCTGGATCCCTACGACCTCACCGGTGGCCACAAGGTGGCGGCGACGGGAACCATGAGCATCCTCGGCCAGGTGGGCGATGTCGGCGGCGTCGCACAGAAGACCGTCGCCGTGCGCAGCGCGGGAGCGAGCGTCTTCTTCGTACCGCCTCAGGAGTACAAGGTCGCTCTCGCCCATGCCGGCAGCAAGCTGAAGGTCTACGCGGTGAGCACCGTGGCGCAGGCGATCCGAATTCTCGAACAGCACTACGGAGGCAGGATGCCCCGGGCGAAGAGCGGCTGATCTCCGTTCCGAGTTGGCAGAGCGCGCCGGGCCGGGCGTCATAGGCTTGCCGCTATGTCGGACGAACCGGTGAGGGTCTCGATCTCCTCGCAGACAGGCGTGCATCCAGAGGAGATCTCACGCCGTAGCTTTCCCACGGCGCGGCGCGGCCTCGATCCCGACGCCGTCCGCAGGTATCTCGAGGCGCTCGCCGCCCAGCTGCAGGAGGTGCTCGACAGGGAGCAGACCCTGCGCCGACGCCTTGCTGAGGCCGAGCGCCAGGCGGCAGAACCGGAACTTGACGAGGCCACCCTCTTGCGGGCCGTCGGGGCCGAGACTGCCCGGATCCTCGAGACCGCCCACCTCGCCGCCTCCGACGTCGTGAGCAAGGCCGAGGCGCGGGCTGCCGGGATCCTGGCGGAGGCCGAGAACGTCATGAGCGATCGAGTGACGGCGGCAGAGGCCGAGGCGGAGGCATTGAGCCGGGCGGCTGCCGCCGAGGCGGCCGCGGTCGCCGAGGCCGCCCAGGCCGAAGCGGTCGCGCTCCTCGACACGACCAGGGCAGAGTGCCGGCGGATCGTGCGGGAGGCCCGGCACCTGCGCGGCGGAGTGCTGCACGACCTCGCGGACAAGCGTCGGAGCCTGAGGATCCAGCTCGAGCAGCTGAGGGCAGGACGGGACGCCCTCATCGGAGTCGTCGACGCCGTCGGCGACTCCGTGGACGACCTGCGCGAGCGGATCGCCGGCGCGGAGCACGACGCCCGCCTGGCGGCTGCCGAGGCGGGCGAGCGGGCCGAGGATGCCGAGGACGAGTCGGACCTGTTCGACGGTGATGCCGAGATCGCCGTCGACCTCGGCCAGCCGGACGAGGACGAGGAGCTGCTCGACGGTGTGGGCGGCCTCGACGAGGGTGCCGGTGAAGGGTTCGAGGAGGAGGCGCGCGTCGCTTCCGAGCTCGAGGAGGCGGCCGCCGTCGGCGAGCGCCTGGACGAGGCACCGGGGGACTTTCTTGCCGAGGAGCCGCCGCTGGGAGAGGAGCAGCCCGAGGTCCCGCCGGTCACCGCCACCGCTCCCGAGCACGAGGCGGGGGAGGAGGGACCGGTCATCCGCATCCTCCGGCGGGAAGAGGTGGACTTGCTGGTGGACGAAGGGCTGGCGGGCGAGCTCGACGGCGAGCCCGAGGAGCTCCGCGGCGACGTCGCACCTGAGCACGAGGCCGCCACCGAGACGGGGGAAGAGTCCGTGCAGCCGTCCCACCGCAGCGTGGACGAGTTGTTCGCGAGGATCCGGGCCGGTAGGCAAGACGAGACCTCGGGAGAGATCGAAGAGCCCGTGAGTGCCGAGGCGGGGGTCGAAGGTGTGCTCGGCCAGCGCAGTGCGCACGAGGCGGCTGTTGCCGAGACGGAGGAGGACGCGCACCCCGACGAGGAGCCTGGAGCGGACGGCGAACCCGTTGCGGAGGAGGCCCGGGATGCGCGCCCGGACGAGGAGCCTGGAGCGGACGGCGAACCCGTTGCGGAGGAGCCCGGGGACGACCGCGCCGCTCGGACGGACGCCTCCTCGGAGCTCCCGAGCGCCGAGGAGGCGACCGAGACGGCCGACGCCGACGCGCTCGGGCGCCGTGCGGCCCTGCTGCGTCCGATCACGGCCAAGTTGTCCCGCTCGCTCAAGCGAGCGCTTCAGGACGACCAGAACGTCCTGCTCGACGCCCTGCGGCACGCGTCGGGGAGACCCGAGCTCCGGGTGCTGCTGCCCGAGGAGCAACAGCGGGCCCGCCTCGGTGACGCCGTCTCGGCCTCCCTGTCCTCAGCCTGGGCCGCCGGGCATGCCTGGCTAGGTCGCACCGAGGCAAAGCCGGACGATGCCAACTCCGCCGGCCTCCGACTCGCCGCCGAGCTGGCAGAGGAGGTGACCGGCCTGCTCAGGCACCGCCTCGATGAGGCGCTTGCCCCCATCTCCGAGGTCGAGGAGGGCGCGGGCGAGGCTTCCGGCGCTGCCTACCGTGAGTGGCGCGGCAGTCGGGTGGAAGGCGTGGCGGGGGACTTCGCGACAAGGGCATTCTCTGACGGTGCTGTCAGCGGGGGAGTGGGCGTTCTGGTCCGCTGGGTCGTCGACGACGGCGGGCAACCCTGCCCCGACTGTGACGACAATTCCCTGGCTGGGCCGATCGAGACGGGTGAGGAGTTCCCCACCGGGCAGCCGCACCCGCCGGTTCATCCGGGGTGCCGATGCCTCCTCGTGCCAATCAGCTCATAGCCTTTCGCAAGTGAGGGTCCCCCAGCACGCGGTGGTCGAGCGGCCGCATATGATGCGCCGCTACCAGGCGGCGATCCTGTTGTTCGTCATCGCGGTGATCCTGGCGGTCGTCCTCGTCCAGGCCATAGCGGACGCCTACACGAACTACCTCTGGTACCGGTCGATCAACGAGACCATGATCTGGCGTTCGATGGTGGAGACCAAGCTCGGCCTCGGAGCGGTCTTCTCGATTGCGTTCTTCCTTGCCTGCTGGATCAGCCTGTGGGCGGTCGACCGACTTTCACCAGCGGACGTCTACCTCGCTCCGGAATACGACCTCGTCCGCCGCTACCGAGCGTCGTTCGGTCGCTACCGGATCACGGTCCGGACCGTCGTCTCAGTCCTGCTCGCTCTGGCAGTCGGCGCCGGCACGAGCTCGCAGTGGCAGCACTGGCTGCTGTTCGTGAACGGCGGGAAGTTCGGCATCAAGGATCCACAATTCGGGCGGGACGTCGGCTTCTACGTCTTCCGCCTGCCGTTCCTCTCCTTCCTCGTCGATTGGTCCCTTGTCGCCCTCGTCGTGCTCTTTGTCGCGACTGCCGCCGCGTACTACCTGAACGGTGGACTGCGGACGAGCGGCCCGTCGCCCCGCATCGATGGCCAGCCCATCGCCCATCTCTCGCTCTTGCTCGCTCTCGCCGCGCTCGTGCGTGCCGCCGCGTACTTCTTCGTCGACCGCTATGCACTCGATCTGTCGACCAATGGGGTTGTCGCAGGAGCCGGTTACACCGACGTCCACGTGCGCCTGCCGGCACTCTCGGTGCTGGCAGTGGTGAGCATGATCGGCTTCGTGCTGCTCAGCTACAACGTGTACCACCGAACGCTCGTCTTTCCGGCGGCGGCCGTCGGGCTGTGGGCCTTCATCGCACTGATGCTCGGCGTGATCTTCCCCGCCTTCGTCCAGTGGCTCCAGGTCAACCCATCCCAGAGCACCGTCGAGCTGCCCTACATCCAACGCAACATCGCCTTCACCCGCGACGCTTTCGGGCTCAACTCCATCACGCCACAGGTCTTCGACGGCCACGCTGCTCTTAGTGGCAGCGCCGTGACGGCGAATCACCAGAGTCTGAGCGATCTTCCGCTGTGGAACCCGTCGGTGGCCGCTGCGACCTATGACAACCTCCAAGCTCTGCACGGGTACTACTCCCTCTCGGGTCTGTCGACCGACCGGTACATGCTCGGGAGCGGAGCCAGTCGGGCGCTCACCCCGGTGGTGGTCGGCGTCCGGGAATTGCTCGCGTCCGGAGTACCCCAGACCTGGGTTAACCAGCATCTCGAGTACACCCACGGATACGGCGTCGTCATGTCGCCGGCGAACACCTCGACGTCGGCGGGCCTTCCCCAGTTCGCGATCCAGGGAGCGCCAGTCCAGTCGTCGTCAGGCGCTCCGAGAATCACCGTGCCGGACATCTATTTCGGGAAGTCCTCCACCGACTTCGTCGTCGTCCACACGCGTCAGCCTGAGCTCGACTACCTCTCGAGGAGCTCAGGCAGAGCCCACACGACTCGGTACCACGGGTCGGGTGGTGTCCAGCTGACAGGATTCTGGCAGCGGGCCGCCTTTGCGATGAGGTTTCACGACTTCAATCTGCTGGTCTCGCATCTCATCACCCCGAAGTCGAGGATCCTGTACTTGCAGGGCGTCGAGACGCGGGTGCGCCACGCGGTGCCGTTCCTCAAAGTCGATTCGCATCCCTATCCCGTCGTCGCGGGCGGCCAGGTCTTTTGGATGGTCGACTGCTACACGACGAGCAACTACTTCCCCTACTCGCAGGCGGCGGCCACAGCCCTGCTCCCGCCATCAAGCGGGCTGCAGGGGCGGTACAACTATGTGCGGGACTCGGTGAAGGCGGTCGTGAACGCCTACACCGGGCAGGTGAGCCTCTTCGCGGTGACGACACATGATCCGGTGCTGACCGCCTGGGAGCACGCCTACCCAGGGTTGTTCCATCCGCTGTCTGCGATGGCGAACCTGACTCCAGCTGCCAAGGGGGCGCTTCTCAACCACCTGCGCTACCCCCAGGACCTGCTCACTGTCCTGACCGAGATGTACGGGCGATACCACTTCCTGCCGACCGCCAACCAGGCCTCGAGCTTCTACTCGCTGCAAGACGCATGGGATGTGGCGGCGGGCGCCAACGGCGCCCCCTACACACCGGCCTACGAGCTCATCCGGCTTCCCGGCCAGTCCAAGGTGAGCTTCGTCGGGGTGGAGCCGTTCGTCCCACAGTCCTCGACTGGCAGGAGTCAACTGCTCGCCGGCTTCATCACGGCTGAGTCGGACTACGCCAACTACGGCAATCTCACCGCCTACGAGCTGCCGCGTGTCTCGCCGTCGGCAGTCGGCCCGGCGCTCGCGGCGGCGAAGATCCAGACCTTCCCGACGATCGCGCGGGCCGTCACTCTGCTCAACCAGAACCACTCCGAGGTTCTGCTCGGCCCTGCGCTCCTCGTCCCGATCGACGACTCGCTCATCTACGTCCAAGCCCTCTACGTGAGCAGTACGGCTCACTCGCTTCCCGCTCTGGAGTACGTAGCGACGGACTTCGGGGGGGACAAGGTCGGTTTCTCCTCAACCCTTCTCGGCTCGCTGCAACAGATCTTCGGTCACTCGGTCACCGGCATCGGCCGCGGCTCTCCGCAGTCGATCTCCGCGCAGATCACCCAGGATCTCAACCTCGCTTACGCCGCTTACGAGAAGTCTGTCGCCGACGGCAGGCACTTCCGCCTCGGCGCCTTCCAGCAGGACATCCAGCAGATGGGCGACTACCTGAGCGCCGCGCATCGGCTGATCACCGAGGAGGCGAAGCACTCGGCCTCGGCGCCCTCGACCGGTTCCGGTGGCACTAGGAGCTCTACCGGCACGAGTGTGCCGGGAGCGTCCTCCGGCGGGACCAAGGCATCGTCACTCGCGCCTCCTGCTGGATCGACGACCTCCACCACCAGGGCACCCCGCGTGGGCTGAGCTTTCGATCTGCCGCCCGTGGACGGACCCGGGCTCGGCCGCGAGGCTCGTAGGCTGCTCACGGTGCACTGTGCCGCGCTCGCTCACTGCAATGGCACCCCTTCCGAGGACGGACGGACGAGACGGCGGGGCTTGCCTTCCACGTTCTCGGTCTTGAGCGCGCTGGCGATTGGTGCAACGGTGTCGTCGTGACACCGCTGACGGTGCGACCGAGCAGACAGCCGCGGACGTCTGCGGTCCTGACCGGGTCGGCCTCATGCGTCGGGCCTAGGAGGCGGCAGCCGTGGCTGATGCGAGCTCTCGGTAGGAGTTGAGAGTCGCCACCGAAGTGAGCTATCGGTGTAGAGGAGGAAAGGGGTACCGAGGGGTGATGATGCGTCGAGGAGGAATGCAGGCTCGAGCTGACGGAGTGGCAGGCTCGTGGTGACCGCCTCGCTTGTCAATCTCAACCACCCGGGGCACTACCTGCACTGGAGCTTCATCCTGATCTCGGTTGCGAACCTCATCGTGGTTGCCGTCATGGTGGCCCTCTTCATTGCCGCGATCTCTCTGCCGTTTCTACGAGTCCGGCCGGTGCCAGCCAAGCGGGACGAGACGCGCGCCCACTCTCGTGACGGCGGCCAAGCTCCCGATCAGCCTCGCACCTGGACGGGAGCGGTGCGGCGGCTCGGACTGCGCTTCCTTCCGCCGCAGAAGCTGCTCCCTGACGCCCAGCCGGTCTATGTCGCCTCGTGGGCGTACGTCTTCGGTGTTGCCACGCTCGGGGCGCTAGTCATCGTCATCGCGAGCGGCGTCACTCTTTCCGTCGAGGGCCCGGCATGGTGGCACATCTCCGATGTCGGCCACTTCGTGAACTCGATCCATCTTTGGTCCGTCGAGATGTTCATGGGCTTTATGACGGTTCACCTGTGGGCGAAATTCTGGATGGCGGCGTGGCGGGGACGGCGCCAGGCAACATGGATCACCGGTGTCCTGAGCTTCCTGGTCGCCATCTTCGAGGCGTTCAGCGGATACATCTCGCAGACCAACTTCGATTCACAATGGATCGCGTTCGAAGCGAAGGATGGCTTCAACGCGGGGGGTATCGGGGCCTTCATCAATCCGATGAATTTCGGTCAGGCTGTCATGCTCCACATCGCACTCGTGCCGGCGGCAGTCCTCCTGCTTGTCGGCGTACATGTGCTGCTCGTACGGATCCACGGCGTCGTCCCACCGATTGATGCCCGGCCCGAGGACCTCCGAGGAGAGACCGTCAGGCTCGAGCAGGAGATCAGTCGATGAGCCGCCGCGCAGAACCGAGTTTGTCGAAGCACGAACGACGACGGCTTGAAGCCCAACCGTGGCGGGGCCCGCAACGGCACTACGACATCATCAAGGAGGCGACGATCGCGGTCGTCGTCATGGCGCTGCTCGCGATCCTCCTGTCCGTGCTGTTCTCATCGCCGGACAAGCGCCCTGTCACGCTGCGCCAGTGGGCCGACGCCCAGCCAGCCGGCTTCGTCCAGGTGGCCCTCAGCGAGCTGGCCGGCACCTCGACCACCGCCACCTACGGGCCGCCCTTCAACAACGCCAGCGGTTCGGTCCAGCATCTCGGACCCGTCTCCATTCAACGCTTCTTCGGGGTTTCGTGGCCGATCGATGCCCCTCGCGCCTTCGTGATCGATCCCCTGAAGACGCTCCCGTCCAGGCACGCTCTCGCTAGCGCGATCCGCAGCTGGCAGGTCTCCACGCGCTCCGAGCGGACAGACTGGACGAAGGCCTACGGCAAGGTCGTCGACGGCCTTGGTCTTTCGGCTTCAGTGCCGTCGCATTCGTCGCCGTCTGCCGGCCCGGTGCCGGTGTTGCTGCAGTCGTTACTCCGGATGGCCCAGTCCGGTGGACTCGACAACGCCCTTGTCTCTCACGGAACCTTCTACAGCTCCGACTACAGCCGACCCCTCATGTTCCTTGGAGATTCGGCCACCTCACAGCCTGGCAGCTACTGGAACCGCATCGTGGCTGCCGAGCATCTGCTGAGCTCGCAGTGGGGGGTGATGAACGAGACGGGCTCGTGGCCAGGTCAGCCGTGGTTATGGCTGTACTCGATGTGGTACCAGGTCCCGCCGATGAGCACTTCGCCCAATGTGGACATCCTCGTGATCGCGATCATGACGGCACTGAGCCTCGGGCTCCTGCTACTGCCGTTCATCCCGGGGCTGCGATCGATTCCACGGTGGATCCCCGTACACCGTGTGATCTGGCGGAACTACTACCGTCGATCTGGGTCAACGCCGGAGGGAACAGCTGGCGAACCGCGGGCGTAGCCAGCAAAGCTGGGTTGGCGGACTGTGTTACGCCGCCTATACTGATCTCTCCGCCGCGGGGTGGAGCAGTCAGGTAGCTCGTCGGGCTCATAACCCGAAGGTCGTAGGTTCAAATCCTACCCCCGCCACCAGAGAAAGTGCAGGTCA
>JAKCCH010000122.1 GCA_021838945.1 Actinomycetes bacterium | reverse complement strand
GTACTTCCGGGTCCCGCTCGATGGAGGTGGCCTGACGGAGCCGAACCCTTCCGACATCGGAAAGGTTCGACCACCGTCAGGGTCGGCGCCCCCGGCAGGACTCGAACCTGCGACACGCGGTTTAGGAAACCGCTGCTCTATCCTCTGAGCTACGGGGGCTGGGCAAGACCACCTCGGCACGGATCGGCACGGATCGGCACGGCTGACTCAGGGTAGTGCCCGCTTCAGCGCACAGGAGACGAGGTGGTCGTCGACGACCCCGGTCGACTGCAGGAACGCGTAGGTGATCGTCGTCCCGACGTAACTGAACCCCATCCGCTTCAGCTCCCTCGCCACCAGGTCCGAGAGCGCTGTTCGAGCTGGAACCCCCATCAGCGTCGTCGGCCGGTTCACGATCGGCCGCCCGTCGACGAAACACCACAACCACGACTCGAAACTCCCGTGCCCACGCTGCACCTCGAGGAACACCCGGGCGTTCTGCACCGCGCTGCGCACCTTGGAGCGGTTGCGCACGATGCCCGGATCCGCCAAGGCGGCCGCCATCTCCGACTCGCCGAACTCCGCCACCACGGCAGGATCGAACTCGGCGAAGACGCGCCGGTAACCCTCGCGCTTGTTGAGGATCGTCGACCACGAGAGCCCGGCCTGCGCACCCTCGAGGACGAGCATCTCGTACAGGTGCCGGTCGTCATGGGAGGGCACACCCCACTCGAGGTCGTGGTACCGCATCATCGCCTCGGACGACACAGCCCACTGGCAGCGCGGGAGGTCCGGATCGACGAGGGAGTCGTCCGGCACGAGCCCGGAGTCGACGTCGCTCACGCCCCAGATCCTCGCGCCGGCGGCCCCGGGTCGCGCTCGCTGGGTTCACGTTCGCCCGCGAAGGGAACATCATTGGTGTGTTCGATCACCACCATCCTGACCACGACCCGCGCACAAGCGTGGCGGCACCCCCGATCCCCCGAGGCGCACCCCACGACATCGACCGGGTGGAGCTGTCGGAGGAGGAGCGGCAGCGTTTCTCGGCGCTCATCCAATGGTCGTATCCCGACGACTGGTTCGCGGCCGAGCCTCACGTGGACCAGGACGCGGCCACCCTCGTGTTGCGCGGCGAGATCGACGCCATCGCATTGCCCGAGGTGCGGAGCCTGCTCGACCTGCTCGTCGACAGCCACCCGCTCAAGCTGCGCATCGACTTGGCCGATGCGGCGTTCGTCTCGGTATCGGCAATGCTCTGCATGGTGGACACTGCGAGACACATCCCGCAGGTCGTGATCGAGCGACCGAGCACGACGGTGCGACGGATCTTCGAGCTCGTCGACGCCGACCGCAGGCTGACGCTGGCCTGAGCGAGGCGAGGGCGCCCTCACGGCCGTCCGGCGCTCACCAACCCTGAGAAGTAGACCGCACCGTAGGCCACCCTCGTCCCTTGTGACGCCGCCTGGATGATCGTGGCACGCCCGTACGGCCCCGACCCGACGTACATGACGACGTGCGTGATCGGCGTGTTGCCGTCGTGGGCGAAGTGGTAGAAGAGCAGATCTCCCGGCCGGAGGTGTGAGAGAGGAACCGGTTCGGACTCCTCCCACTGGGCCGTCGCCGAATGCTCGAGCGGGATCCCCGCCGCCCTCCAGGCGAGCATCACGAGCCCGGAGCAGTCGACGCCCTTCCTCGATGCGCCTCCCCACACGTACGGCACGCCGAGGAACTTCTTCGCCGCTGCCACGGCCGCGAGCGACTGCAGCGGCACAGCCACCTTGCCGAGCGCCGAACCGGCGAGGTTCGGCCCCTTGTAGGGGCTGCCGACCGGCATCGGTGACATGAGACGGGCGAACTCCTTGGCACCCACGAGAGCGAGCAATTGCCCGCTGATCCGCTTGTAGTCGGCGGCCGCCTTCTGCTCGAGGCGGATCGCGAGCTTTCTCGACGAGCCGATGTCGGCCAAGGCATGCGCCTTCGCCGAGGAGGCGGCTCGAGCGCCGGCGTCGAGGCGCTCGGCAGCGGCCGCGGCCTTGGCGAACGCCTTCAGCGCGCGGTTCACGTGAGCCGTCGCGATCGAGGCGTAGACGTCGACCATGCTCTGGTTGGACAGGTTGTTGGCGAGCAGGGAGGAGGCGACCGCCGTCGTCTGACCCGTGACGTATGCCTGGATCGCCGCCTGCCGGAGCCGGACGCGCGTGGCGTCGGACCTCTTCGCCGCCGCCCTCAGCTTCTTGTCGAGGGCGGCGAGGCGGACGTCGGCGGCGTGCAGGTCGACGCGAGCCTGGTCGTACTGCTCCGACAGCGCGGCGGCCCGCCCCTCGTCCCTCTTGATGATGCCGGCGACTCCGATCAGCTTCGTGAGGAGCGGCTGAGCCGCCGACGGCACCGGCGGGAGGGTGGTCGTCGTGGTCGTGGGCCCCGAGTGGTGCCGATGTGTTTTCCCAGCTGAATGCGTGTGTTGTGACGCCAGAGCGGTCGCCTGACCACTCAGAGTGACGAGAAGTGAGGCTGTAAGACTCAAGGCCACTTTGCGATGGTTCACGGGCGCACCCCGTTTGCTCGACTGTCCCCAGGCAGGAGGCCCGCACGATGACGCGGAAGGCAGTCACCCCTGCAACGGGCGCGATTCTCTCACCTCGACGGTGTCAGGGAAAGGTGCACCAACCGAGCCGCAACCGTGAAGGGGCGTGGCCCGGCGCCGCCGTTGCCGCGGCCGACAGAGCCGGCCGGAGTCTCAGTCGCCGAGTGCCGCCGCCTCCGGCATCGGCGGGACCAGCGGGTAATGCGGGTTCGTCTCGCTGAGCGTCGTCACGAGGATCTCCGCCACCGCCCAGTTCCTGTACCACTTGTGGTCGGCCGGGACGATCCACCATGGCGACCGGTCCGTCGAGGTCCGTTCGATCGCGAAGTCGTAGGCGTCCAAGTAGTCGCCGAAACGGCCGTGGTCGATGAGGTCGGCGGAGGTGAGCTTCCAACGTTTCCTCGGATCGTCGGCGCGCTCGCGCAAACGTGAGGCCTGCTCTCTCTCGGAGATGTGGAGGAAGCACTTCACGATCTCCGTGCCACCGTGCACGAGCAGGCGCTCGAACGCGTTGATGTGCTCGAAACGGGCCTTCCAGACGTCCTCGGGCACCAGTTCCTTCACTCGCACTGTCGTCACGTCCTCGTAGTGGGAGCGGTTGAACACCACCACCTCACCAGCTTTCGGCACGTGGCGGTGGACCCGCCACAGGAAGTCGTGAGCGAGGTCCTCGGCGGTGGGCACTCCGAAGGCCACCACCCGCGTGCCCGAAGGGTCGAGTCCTCGGATGACATGCCGGACCGTGCCGTCCTTGCCCGAGGTGTCCGTGCCCTGGAGCACGACGAGGAGTGAGCGGCGGCGCTCGGCGTAGAGCCGCTCCTGGAGCTCGGACAGCTTCGCGAGTTGTGCCGCGGTGGCGGCCTCCGTCTCGGCCCGGCCACCGGGCGCTCCGGGCGTCGACCCGGGCTCGCGCTCCGCCAGGTTCGCGGCATCGCCAGGGCGTACCCGAAGCTGTTGGAGCACCCCGCCATCACAGCACACACGCGGAACGCCCGCACCGGCATTGCGACCATGCCAGACTCGGTCGATGCCGGGCGAGGGAACGCTTCGTGTGGGTCTTGTCGGCGCGGGTGTCATCGCCTGGGCGCACGCGCTGGCTCTCCGCGGCCTCATCCGGGAAGGTCTCGTGGACGCCGAGCTCACCGCAGTCCACGATCGCGACGCCGGCAGGGCGGCCGCGATGGCCGATCGCCTCGGAATGGCACGGCTCGACTCGGCGGACGAGGTCGCCGAGCAGTGCGACGCCGTCTACGCATGCACCTTCACCGCCGGGCATTTCGGCGTCGCCCGTGCGGCCGCTCGCTTCAACCGCGCCCTGTTCTGCGAGAAACCCCTCGCCCGTTCCCTCCCCGAGTCCCTCTCCCTCGCACGCCTCGTCGCCGAGGCCGGCATCCCCGCCCAGGCCGGCCTCGTGCTTCGGACCGCGCCTGTGTACCGGGAGCTCGCCGAGCTCGTGCGCGCCGGCACGTTCGGCCGGCCGATGACGGCGATCATGCGCAACGACCAGTTCTTCCCGATCCAGGGGCACTACGCGTCCACGTGGCGCAAGGACGCATCCGAGGCAGGCTCGGGCACGCTGCTCGAGCACGCGATCCACGATGTGGATGTGGCGAGGTGGTGTTTCGGGCCGGTGTCGTCGGTGACGTCGTCGATCGCCAACTTCGCCGGCTACGAAGGCATCGAGGACACGGCAGCCGGTGTCCTGCGCCACGCCGGCGGCACGACCGTCTCGCTCGTGAGCGTCTGGCACTCCGTGCTCTCGCGCGGGTCCGCGCGGCGGGTCGAAGTCTTCTTCGAACGCGCGATGGTCAGCTTCGACGACGACTTCACCGGCCCGATCGCGATCCAGACGAGCGAGGACACGGTCACCCGCCGTTGCGATCCGCCCGCGTTCGTCGAGGAGCTCCGGCTTCCCGAAGGTCCCGTCGGGATCGGCGTTCGGCCTTACGTGGAGGAGAACCGCAACTTCGTCGAGGCCGTGACGACCGGCGCCGCTCCCTCGCCGAGCCTGACCGACGCGCTGCAGGCGCACGAGATCGTGGACGCCTGGTACCGATCGGCGGCGTCGGGCGGGCAGCCCGCCAGGCCGAGCGTCGAGTCGCCGCACGAGCCCGCGGACGGCGGGTGCCGAAGGACGTAGTACAACAGAGAGGTGGGCGCGGCGATCGAGGCGCGGGACCTCGAGAAGACCTTCAAGGGCGGAGTACGGGCACTCGACGGGGTGTCGTTCACGGTCGAACGCGGAACGGTGTTCGGGATGCTCGGGCCGAACGGGGCCGGCAAGACGACGGCGGTCCGCATCCTCACGACCATCCTCCAGCCCGATGCCGGGTCTGCGAGCGTTCTCGGTTACGACGTCGTGGAGCACCCGGTGGAGGTGCGCGCCTGCATCGGTCTCGCCGGTCAGTACGCGGCGGTCGACGAGAACCTGACCGGGCTCGAGAACCTTCGCATGATCGGTCAGCTCACGCATCTGAGCCGCAAGGACGCGACGCGGCGCGCGCGTGAGCTGCTCGAGCAGTTCGACCTGAGCGATGCCACGGACCGGCCGGTCAAGACCTACTCGGGTGGGATGCGGCGCCGGCTCGACCTGGCGGCTGCGCTCGTCGACCGTCCCCCGGTGCTGTTCCTCGACGAGCCGACGACCGGGCTCGACCCGTTCAGCCGTGTGTCGCTCTGGGGCGTCATCGAGGACCTCGTCGGCGACGGCACGACCGTGCTGCTCACGACCCAGTACCTCGAGGAGGCCGATCGGCTCGCACACCGCCTCGTCGTGATCGACCATGGCCACGTCATCGCCGACGGCACGTCCGCCGAGCTCAAAGCCGGCCTCGGGGCGAGTGTGCTCGACCTCCACATGGGAGGCGAGGACGTGGCCGAGAAGGCGATCGCAGTGCTGGGCGCAGGTCTCGGGCGGTCTCCGATCCGGCGGGCGAACACGCTCGAGATCCCGCTCGAAGGGGGCACCACCCGTAATGTGAGCGATGCCCTCAGGATCCTCGAGGATGCCGGGCTCGAGCCGGTTGGCCTCACCGTCCGCGAGCCGAGCCTCGACGACGTCTTCCTCGCGCTCACCGGGCACGCGACCGAGGAGAGCGACGCGTGAGCGTCGTCACCGCCGCCGGCGACGCCTCTGTGATCGAGAGGCGCGGGCGCGTCACGCCGGGACGCGTCCTCGCCGACACGCTCGTCGTCACCGAGCGCAACCTGATCGCGCTCGTGCGGATCCCCGAGGCAGTGTTCTTCTCGAGCGTGCAGCCGATCATGTTCGTCCTGCTGTTCCGGTACGTCTTCGGCGGCGCCATCCGCGTCTCCGACCCGGGCGGCTACGTGAACTACCTCCTCCCCGGCGTGTTCGTGCAGACCGTCACCTTCGGAGCCGTCCAGACGGCCATCGGCCTCGCAGAGGACCTGCAGAAGGGGATCGTCGAACGTTTCCGCTCGCTGCCGATGGCGCGCTCCGCCGTGCTCGCCGGCCGGACCGTGGCGGACCTGTGCCGCAACGTGCTCGTGACGGTCCTCATCACGGGCGTCGGTTTCGCCGTGGGGTTCCGGGTCGAGACGAGCCTCGGCGGCTTCCTCGCGGCCGTGCTGCTCATACTGGCGTTCTCGTATGCGCTCAGCTGGGGCTTCGCCGTGATCGGCCTCTCGGCGCCGAACTCTGAGACCGCGCAGGTGATGTCCTTCCCGCTTTTGTTCCCGCTTACCTTCGCCTCGAGCGCCTTCGTGCCCGTGGCCACGATGCCCGGCTGGCTTCAGGGCTGGGCGAAGTACCAGCCGGTGAGCGAGGTGATCGACGCCGTCCGAGGGCTCATGGTGAGTGGCGTGCCGGACGTGGCATGGCACGTCGAGGTGTCGGTGATGTGGCTCGTCGGCGTCTTCGTCGTGCTCGCCCCGCTGGCCGTGCACCGCTACCGCACCCGCGTCTGACCCGGCGAGCCGCCAGTAACTCCAAAGTGGCAGGCGGATCGCGCCACGAACGGCGCGATCTGCCTGCCACTTCGATTCGGCACCGGCCGGGCCGACACCGGCCGATGGCGGGCCGACACCGGCCGATGGCGGGCCGACACCGGCCGATGGCGGGCCGATACCGGGCCGATGGCGAGGCGAGGCGGGCCGATGGCGAGGCGAGGCGGTTGGGGCGGGGTCAGCCCTGCTGGTAGTTCGGCGCCTCTTTCGTGATGACGACGTCGTGCGG
>JAKCCH010000121.1 GCA_021838945.1 Actinomycetes bacterium | reverse complement strand
CGCCACCTGCGGACTGCGGGAACCGACACGCCCACCAGTCGAGCGATGTCTCGCCAGGCGAAGCCTCGTCTGGCGAGCTCGTCGAGCATCTCGGTCGCTGGCCGCTTCGCCATGTCCCGGGCCTTGGCTGTTGCCCGGCTGCCCCGCCCCACGCGCCGAGGCGATCGCCCACCATGCCGGTGGTCGGGGAAGCGGCTGTGTCGGGCGCAGCGCGGTGGGTCGTGCGCTCGACCCCCGGGCGGTTACCCTCGCCGTGGCCGCCTCCGTGCGCCACCAGGACACCGGCTACGACGAGCTGGTCAAGTCGGGAGTTCCTCGAACCGCAGCGCGCGAGCAGGGGGGCGCCGAAGTCCAGCGCATCCTGGCGAGCTGGCAAGCACCCGTGCCCTCCTGAGCGCGCACGCCTCGGCGAACCTCGCCCCGGTAGGGCTGGACCTCGGCTCTTCCGACCAGGCAGCTGGCTTCGTCGTCGACGAAGACACAATGGCCCAGACCCGACGTCGCCCCGAGCCGCCGCTGCGCCGCTGGGCGGCCGCCCGAGCGCTTCGGAGCGACCCCAGGAGGCCCCTCCAGCGGGTGTTGACCGTCTCTCGTGCGACGGCAGTCACGATCGTTTCTCGGCGTGCACCATCACAAGCGGGTGCCCCTGCACGACGACCTCGCCGCCGAGCAGGACCTCGTCTCGGATCACGGCTGCAGCGGCGCCGCCCACGTCGAACACCACGCCGTCGTCGAGGCGAAGGGAGGCGACTTCGCAGATGACCGCTCGGACGCTCTCCGCGTCGTTGTCGAGCACTTGGGCCTACAGGTCGATGTCGCGGGTCGGGCGGCGTTCGCCGAAGGCAGCCAGGAGCACCCCGCCTTTCAAGACGAGCTTGTCAGCGAACCGGGACTCGGCCAGGCGAGCGAGGAACGACTCGAGGACGTAGAGCTGCAAGAGCTCGTCGACCGGGCGGCGATCGCCGCGGGCCTTGGCCCGCAGGTCAAGGTATGCCTGCCCCGCCCGGGTGGCCCGGGAGGGAGCGGTCACAGGAGGACTTCCAGCGCCTGGCGCAAAGCGGGCTCGGCGCGGGAGAACTCCCGGGCGAGCCCGATCAGCTGGGCGGGACTTCGGCCTGGGCGGCCAAGCCAGCGCCGCAGCGCTTCCCAGGCGACCTCGCTACCTTCGAGGTGGCGCAGGCGGACGACGTCGATGAGAGACCGCTCGGCCGAGTACAGACCTAGAGGGCGCCTGGCCCCGACCTCGAGCTCGTTTCGTCCCAGGCCGAAGGTGCGGGGGTCGAACTGGTGGATGCGGGTCGGCGCCTTCAGGGACGGCCGAGTGCTCCCCCGAGGGATGGCGATGTCGATGGCGGCGGGGATGTCGTCCAGCAGGCCGTGGCGGGCGAGCGCGGTCTCCAGGCACAGCGTGGCGTGCGGGACCCGCTCGGCAATCTCGACCAGGTCGGAGTCGGCGGGCGGGGCATCGGCCCAGCGGTAGACCCCGCCGCCGAGCGCGAGGATCTCCCCGCTGTCGCGCAGGGCGTACAGCCGCCTGTCGCCGACGCCGGCCTTCTTGGCCTCCCCGTAGTTGAACGTGTCACCTAGCTGCTCTCGCAGACCGGACCCTCTGGCCGTCCTCATGGGAGGAAATCATACCCACATTCTGGCTATGTGAGTATGATTTCCTTCGCCGGCCCAATCGGAGCCGGTCCTCTCACCCCAGCTCCAGCCTCTGGCTCAGCCGCACCACCCGTCGGAGGACTGAGCCGGCTCCTGCCGGGGGCGCCCAAGAGGTCTTCACGTTTCAAAGACCTCGGGTTCACGTTTCCGGTGCTCTCATCCTCGCGCCCGGGTACCGTTGCCGACACACGGGGGACCCGCCTGCTCCCCGGTCCCTGGGTAGCGTCTGGGCATGACCACAGGGAGTGTGCCCCCGAACACGGTCGTCGTGACCGGGCAAGGATCGACGACGGTGACGCCAGATGCCGCGGTGCTCCATGTCGGCCTCGAGGCAAGGGCCGATGCTGCTTCGGTGGCGCTCGACGTCGTAGCTCGTCGCGCGGAAGAGGTGCTGGCAGCGACCAAGCACCAGGGGATCGACGAGGGTGACGTCCAGACCCAAGGTGTAGCCCTCCATCCGCAGATGGACGAGCGGGGTCTTCGGGTCGTGACCTACGTGGCCTCGTACTCAATGTCCGTTCGGCTACGGACACTCGGACTCGCTCCTGCCGTGGTGACCGCCATCAGCGAGGCGGCCGGTGACTCTCTTCGGCTCGGAGGCTTCCAGCTGTCCACCGCCGACTCCGAGGCGGCGCGCAACGACGCGGCGGCCCGGGCGGTGAAGGACGCTCGGTCGAAAGCCGAGCGCGTGGCCGACGCCGCCGGCGTCCGGCTCGGCCGAGTGGTCGCCATCAGCGAGATGCCTGCTCCGCCTCGCCGGCTTGCCACATTCGCCGCTGCCCACGCTGCGTCAGTGCCGGTGGAGGCCGGATCCGACGAGGTTCTTGCACACGTCACGGTGATCTTCGAGATCGCGGATTGACGGCTCGGACGTTCGATGGCGGTGCCCGGGAACGGCCGGAGGCGGCTCCGCCGGGCGCTCCCCCTCCGCAACGTTGCCTACGTGCGAGCAGCTCGGTCCAGTTCCAGTTCGAGCGCTGCTTGGCACGTACCATGATCGAGGCCGTCCGGTGACGGTCACGAGACCACCCTCTTCGGAGCTCGGAACAGTGGCACCAGCCGAAGTGCTCTTTGGGAAGGCACGTCAGCGGCGAACGCGTCGGTGGATCCTGGGAAGATGGTGCGCACGACCAACGCGCGAACGGGGTCGAGCTCCAAGGTCCGCTTGTTGATGCCGCGGCTCGCCTTGTGCGGGCTCGGGTGGTCGTGGGTGACGAAGCGGTACCCGTAGAGGGCGACGCCGCCGGTGTGCGAACCCTGGCGGGTCGAGCTCTCCTGGCTTTGGCGGGACTTGACCATCAGCTCGTGGTGGTAGCCCGGCGCGATGCCGATGTTCACGTGGCGGAGCACGATGGTGCCGAAGGACTCCTCGAGCGGCTCGTCTGTCGCGCAGAGACGCACACCGGCCGATCGCAGCTCGTCCTCGACCCGGAAGACGACCGAGGAGTCGCGTGACACACGGGAGATCGACGCCACGATCACCCGGTCGAGGCGCGCCGGGCGCTTCGCCGCGTCGGCGAGGAGGTCCTGCAGTCCGCCGTCTCGGGGGATCGGGATGTCGAAGCCAGCCAGTCCGCCAGGGCCCTGGGCGGCGTAGGAGCGGGTGCCCGACTCGATGTCGTAGTAGTGGGCGACGATCCGCCCGCGTCTGCTCGCTGTGCCCGGGCATCGCACCCACTTGCGCCCGACGGCGCCTCCACACCTACCGACGAGCTGGCCGTGGACCGACAGTGGCTCGAGGCCTACGAGCGACTCTGCTCGCTTCACACCTGAGCGACCGCCCCCGAGATCGCCGGTGGCACGCCCCGGCGATCTCCAGCACGAACGCCGCCGAACAAAGGCCTGCTCTCGCACGCCTCTCGCCGGAGCGGCAACAACCGGAACCTTGCAGCATCCCGGACAATCTGCCGGACAGGCGCGTGTGGCAGAGCTCAGACGGTGGATCCAGGCCGAGCGGGGCTCGAGGGACCAGGACGCTCGATGCAGCTGGCAGGCGTCCGAGGCGATCGACGAGAGGCTGGTGGGCTCCCTGCCGACAAGCCGAGCCGCCGGCGGGCACCTCCGGCGCCGCTCGGGAGACACCGGCACAAGATGTCATCGGCGATGCTCTCTGCTAGGCAATGGCGATGCGCATCGCGGTGACCGGAGCGGCCGGCTTCATAGGAGCAAAGGTCTCGGACGAGCTGTTGGATGGCGGTCATGAGGTCGTCGCCATCGACAACTTCGACACCACCTACTCAGCCGAGCTGAAACACGATCGGGTCGAGCGCCTCGAGGGGCGCCAGGGCTTCCACCTCATCACTGGAGACATCCGGGATGAGGACGCCGTCTCTTCCCTCTTCCGGCCCGTGCCCGACGCCGTCGTCCACCTCGCCGCCCAGGGCGGCCTGCGGAAGTCGATGGACGAGCCCGCCACCTTCATCTCCTCCAACATCTCGGGTTTCGGCAATGTCATCAAGGCAACCGTCGACCATGAGGTGAAGACGATGGTCTATGCCTCCTCCGGTGCCGTCTACGGGGGCAGCCGGCACCTGCCCTTCAAGGAGGAGGACGCCGCTGTCTTCCCCCTCTCGCTCTATGGGGCCACGAAGCGCTGCGACGAGCTGCTCGCCTTCAGCTACGCCCACGCCGCCAGGATCTCCTGCACCGGGCTGCGCTTCTCCACGGTCTACGGCACCGACGGCCGGCCCGACATGGCCATGTACACCTTCGCCGAGCGCATATCCCGCGGCGAGCCGATCAAGGTCCACGGCCACGGGAAGATGGTGCGCGACTTCGTCTGGGGAGACGACGTCGCCCACGTCGTCGCGCTCGCAGTCGTGGACGGCGCGGAATTCGGCACCACTCCTGCCGGCGGGGGCCCCCGGGCCGCCATCGCCGGTGACCCCTGGCGGGTGCTCAACGTCGCCACCGGGCGGCAGGTCCAGCTGATGGAGATGATCCGCCTCGTCGAGGTGGCCGTCGGGCGGTCGGCCGAGCTCGAGCTCGTGGACGCCATGGCGGCGGAAGTGCAGGAGAACGGCATGGACGTCTCGCTCCTCGGCGAGACGCTCGGCTTCGTGCCCTCGGTCCAGGTGGAAGAGGGCATCCCGCAGGCCGTCGAGTGGTACCTCTCGTACCTCGAGAGCCACAAGGCCTGAGCGAGCAGGAGTTGTCGCGGCGGCGGGCAGCCTCGGGTCTGTGACCGCGCCCGGGCGAACCGTCACAACCGGCCCGGGTCTGGTCGGACGCCGACCGTGCGCCGGGGATGTGCCGGTAGGAGACCATCGCCAGCGGGCAGCTCGCGGCCGGGCTGGTGCACCCTGCCCCTGGCACCACCACGAGAGTCGACCTACGTCGCCGCCGGGCAACCCCTCCTCGAAGTGGTCCCGATGGTGCCGAGACGGTCTCGGCAGGGGCCGGCGACCTCGTCCACGTCCTCCCCTGGGGGTGACCCACCGGGAGACCAGCGGCGGCGACGAGGAGAGCCGTCTCGTGGTCGTCCGCCCCGGCTCGGAACCGACCGCCGCGAACCTCGACGGCTGAACCCGAGACCCTCCTTGGTACCGAGACCCGGCGCGGCCGTGCGCCCGACCCACCCGGAGAAGGAGCCTTGCCCGACATCACCGATCTCGTGCTCGACGAGCACGAGACCTTCCCCCGCCGTGTGCCGACCTCGCCAGGCGACCGCCGCATCCCCGTGGCAGGCTCGCCTCAAGGCGGGCTGAGGCGCGGCGGGGGGCGGCGTGCCCACCGCAGGAACGACCGGGGTGGGTGATCCACAGCGGGCAGCGCCGGGATCAGCGGGCGGGAGCCGGCTCGGACGGCGGCCGCCACTCCCGCCTGATCAGCCCGTAGACGAACGAGTCGGAGACCTCGCCGTTCACGACGCAGTCCTCTCGCAGCCTCCCTTCACGGAGGAATCCGAGCTTCTCCAGCACGCGGACTGACGCAACGTTGCGCGTATCGGTCTCAGCCTGAACCCGATTCAGCTCCAGCCTGTCGAATGCCCACCCCAGCAGGGCGGCCGCCGCCTCCGTGGCGTAGCCGTGACCCCAGACGTCATCGTCGTAGCAGTAGCCGAGCGAGCCTCTGCGGTGGTCAGGATTCCACCCGTTCAGGGCGCACCAGCCGATGAACGCCCCGTCAGCGAGCCGATCCACGGCCAGCCGCACCCCGGTGCCCTGCTCCGCCATCTGCCGACAAGCCGTGATGAAGCGGTCGGCTTGCCGGCGCTCGCTCCAGGGCGGCGCGTCCCAGTAGCGCAGCACATGCGCGCTGCTTTGCAACGCGAACAGGTCGGTCGCGTCGTCGTCGTCGAAGGGCCGCAGCCGAAGCCGGCCGGTCTGCAGGCTGGGGGCGGGCAAGGACATGGCCTGCATGATCCCTCCGGTCGTCGGTGGCCGCAATCAGCGATGGGTGCGCTCAGCTGGCGGGCCGGCGAGCGTGCCCGCTCGTCTGCAAGGGCGGCTTGGACAGCGTGGACCATCCGGCCTTCGAGAGAAGTGGTGCTCCTCGGTGCGCCTGCAGGTGGCGACGCGGAGGATCGCCGTCGACCTGCGACACGACCGCTCGGACTGGGCACTCAGACTCGCCGGAAGTGGGTCACGCCCGCGGCTCGAAATCGCCATGGCGCGCCGGCGGGTCGAGGTCCGAGCCGTTGGGCCACGTGATCGTCCGGCTCTCGGAGGCAACCGCGCACCTGCACGAGGTACCGAGGACGGCCGAGCGGCGCGAAGAGCGACCCCTCGTTCGATCCGGGCAGGAGCTCGAGCTCGCCGGCCAGTCCGTCTCGAGGGTGAGCCGCATCACGTGGGCGCGGGGAGCTCGACCTTCTCGGCGTGGGGATCCGGCAGTTGGTCTTCATGGCCCGAAGCTCCCGCCGCCCTGGCCTCGTCAAGGTCGCAGGTGAGGCGGCAGGCACCTCAGCGCTCACGAGAAGGGTGAGCGAACACGTCGCACCCGTCGCGCCACGCCCGGCCAACGACCCGCAGTATGTCTGCTGACAGAGTGCCGGTCCCGAGGCGCTCGTCTAGGGCGCTGTTGATTTAGTCGCCCTGTCGCAGGTGCTCGCGATTTCGGTCTCGATAGACGAGAATTGGCCCTATGCAGGGACGATCCCGCCCAGACCGCCAGATTCTCGACGCCGCTGCATTCTG
>JAKCCH010000022.1 GCA_021838945.1 Actinomycetes bacterium | reverse complement strand
CACACCACCGAGGTGAGGCTCAGCGCGTCCGGACGAGGCGTGTAGGCCTCGACGAGCAAGGCGTTGCCGACGGGAGGAAGAAGTGTCCCGATCTGCGGCAACAGGCGCAGGGTCACGGAACCGTGCGGTGGGATGACGACCGGGCGGCGGTGGTTCGCGACCCGCCAGAAGCCTGCGGGCCCGGACCCCGCGTCCACGGTGAGGTGCGGCTCGACGGCAGACCCGGTGTCGTTGTGTACGGTCACGGTGATCGACCTGACGTAGAGCAGGTTCTTCACCGGCTGGACACGGTCCACCGTCACTCGTACCGGCTGAACGGAGAACGCAAGCGTCGAGCTCGCGATGATGGCCGCGAACAGCAGCACCAAGGCCGCCAGCCCCATTCGCCACAGCTTCGGTGGAAGCTCCGGCGTGACAGCCGGCGCAAACTCCGGGTCTGTCGCGGCAACAGGCCTGGCCGGCCCCGGCACAGGGACCGCGTCCTCCGGCACCGCTTGGCCGCCTGGTCTGCTCACGCTGATCCCGGCCACGACGGCCACGGGCACGAAGTTGACGAGATAGACCGAGAGACTCCTCGATGCCAGCACGAACGCGAACGGGAGCAGCACCACGATCGCTCGCTTCAGGCTCGAGTACCACAGCGCGAACGCGACGAGGATCGCGACGTATGAGAACAGCGCGGCAGCGCTCAGAGCCGTCAGGTCGACACCGCTCACGATCCCGTGCGTCGCGAGGCTGACGAAGCCCTGGCCGTCGGCGACGAGACCGCCGAGCAAAGGGAGCGTCACAGCCTTCCACCAGTCGTACGGCTGCCACGCGATGAACGGCAGGTTCACCACGGCGAACACCCCGAGCACGATCGCCGTATAAGCGGCTGACACTCGCCACCACACGCGACCCTGGCGCGACGCCTCGAGCCCGAGCCCGATCGCGAAGACCGGAACGAAGAACCACGGCGTCTGCTTGATGCTGCAGGCGATGCCGAGCGCGACCGGTCCGGCCCAGCGGACCCACCGAGCGCCGGGTGACGCGAACCGGTCCCAGCGCCACACGGCCAAGATCATCCACGGCAGCCAGAGGGAGTCGGTGCCGCCCAGTCCGAAGTCGCCGACGAACACCGGGGTCATCGCGAGCAACGCCACGACGAAACGTAGGTTCACAGGCACGAGCACCCACAGCAGCGCCGCGCCCAACACCCAAGAAGCGAGGTCCGTCCACGACACCACCAGGTGGTGGAGCCCGAGGAGATAAGCCGGCATGTAAGCGAGCACCGAGCCCGCCGGGTACGACATCTGGACCACGTGCGACCCCGAAGTCGTATAAGTCCAGAACGCCGCCGCCGGGTGCAGGAACCGGCCCGCGGGCGCGAGCGAGACCGCGTAGGGATTCCGACCGTGAGCGAGCAGGTACGCCGCGAAGTGGTCGAGAGCTGCGGAATCGGTGGGATAGAAGGCGGTCTGGTGGATCGCGAAGGAGATCGGGAAGAGGATGGAGACAACCATCCCGGCGAACGCCGCCATCTGCATGACCTGCCCGGACGGTCTCCGCACCGTCCAGACCGCGACGAGCGCCGCCAGGCCACCGATCGCCATCACCAACGCGAGCACGGCCGCGAAGGACGACATCGTCCAGTAGTGGGTGACGCCGAAGCTCGTCCGAATGACGGACAACCACACGAGCGTCCATCCCGCGCGCTGTAGCGATGTGCCGTCGCGGCGCAAGGGGGTTGCCATCAGCCGCGGGCCAGCCGCTCCTCGACGGCCTGCACCTTCGAGCGGATCGGGTTCACAGCAGCCGGTCGGTAGTCGATCTTGATCACGACGTCGACTCGTGGCGCCTCTTCCGCAACCTTCATGACGCACGCCTTGATCACACCGAGAACCTCGTCCCAGTCACCTTCGACGTTCGTGAACATGGCGTTCGTCTCGTTCGGGAGGCCGCTCTCCCGGACGATCCGGACGGCGTCGGCGACGTACTCGCTCACCGACTCGCCGGCGCCACCTGGCGCGACAGAGAATGCTGCGATCATCAGGCGATGATTGCACAGTGACCGTCGACCCTTCCGCTCCGCGCGCGCCGGCCGCTAGAACGGGGTGCCAAGGAGGCGATGATGCGCGCGCTCGTCAAGTCGAAAGCTGAGCCCGGTCTGTGGATGGAGGATGTCCCGGTCCCCGAGATCGCACGCGAGGACGTGCTCGTTCGGGTCCTCCGGACCGGCATCTGCGGAACTGACCACCACATCTACGCGTGGGATCGCTGGGCGGACGAGCATGTCGCCGTCGGTCTCGTCGTCGGCCACGAGTTCGTCGGTCGGGTGGACCGATGTGGTGAGGACGTGACTGAGTTCCAGCCAGGCGACCTCGTGAGTGGCGAGGGCCACGTCGTCTGCGGCCGGTGCCGGAACTGCAAGGCCGGCCGGCGGGTCGAATGTGCCCGCTCGCAGAGCGTGGGAGTCTCCCGCCCCGGCGCCTTCGCCGACTACATCGCCATGCCTGCTTCGAACCTCTGGCACCACCCGCCCTCGATCGACCTCGACGTGGCCGCGATCTTCGACCCCTTCGGAAACGCCGTCCACGTAGCCACGGCCTTCCGGCTCCTCGGCGAGGACGTGCTCATCACCGGAGCGGGTCCGATCGGTCTCATGGCCGCGCTCGTCGCCCGTCACGCCGGCGCCCGCTTTGTCGTGGCCTCGGACGTCTCGGACTACCGGCGTGATCTCGCAGGCCGTCTCGGGCTCACGAGGGTCGTCGACCCCGCAACGACGACGCTTTGGGACGTGATGGCGGAGCTGCAGATGACGGAGGGTTTCGACGTGGGGTTCGAGATGTCGGGCAACCCGAACGCCCTTCGCCAGATGCTGGCGAGCATGCGTCACGGCGGCAAGGTGGCACTGCTCGGTCTGCCCGAGGAACCCTTCGAGATCGACTGGTCGCAACTGGTGATGAACATGACCACGGTCCGGGGCATCTACGGGCGCCAGATCATGGAAACCTGGTACGAGATGTCGGTGCTCGTGGGATCCGGGCTCGACATCTCACCGGTCATCACACATCGGTTCGCGGCAGACGAGTTCGACGAAGCCTTCAGGGTCGTCGGGTCGGCACGGTGTGGGAAGGTCATCCTCGACTGGTCGGAGGCGTAGGAGCATGTTCGACAAGGTCCGCGAGGAGATCACATCCGAGCTCAGGGAGATCCGAGAAGCCGGGACGTACAAGAGCGAGCGCCTCATCGACTCGCCGCAGGGAGCCCGGATCCTCGTGTCAGGCCGCGAGGTGCTCAACTTCTGCGCCAACAACTACCTCGGGCTGGCTGATGACCCGCGCATCGTCCGAGCGGCGGCCGGGGGCCTCGAGCAGTACGGGTTCGGGATGGCCTCGGTGCGCTTCATCTGCGGCACCGAGTCAGTCCACAAGGAGCTCGAGCGCGCGCTGAGCGCCTTCCTCCGCACCGATGACACGATCTTGTACTCGTCGTGTTTCGACGCGAACGGCGGCCTCTTCGAGACGCTCCTCGGCGACGACGACGCCGTCATCTCCGACCAGCTCAACCACGCGTCCATCATCGATGGCATCCGGTTGTGCGCAGCCAAGCGGTTCCGCTACGCCAACCGGGATCTCGGAGACCTGGAACGGCAGCTGGAGGCGGCTGCCGGCGCTCGACGGGTGCTGGTCGTGACGGACGGCGTCTTCTCGATGGACGGGTCGATGGCGCCCCTCGACGGGATCTGCGACCTCGCTGACCGCCACGGAGCGATGGTCATGGTGGACGACTCACACGCCGTCGGGGTCGTCGGGGCAGGCGGCCGCGGGACGGCGGAGCACTACGGCGTGCAGGACCGCGTCGACGTCCTGTCCGGCACGCTCGGCAAGGCGCTCGGCGGAGCGAGCGGCGGCTACCTGAGCGGACGGGCCGAGATCGTGGAGCTCTGCCGGCAGCGTTCCCGGCCCTACCTCTTCTCGAATTCCGTCGCCCCGTCGATCGTGGCGGCGGGGCTCGAGGCGCTGGAGCTGCTCGGTGAATCGGGGGAGCTCCGCGAGCGGCTCAAGCACAACGCCGCCCGTATGCGGTCGGGACTCAGCTCGGCCGGCTTCCACATCCTCGAGGGCGAGCACCCCATCATCCCGGTGATGATCGGGGATGCAGCGCTCGCCACGTCGATGGCTGACGCGCTCCTCGAACACGGGATCTACGTCATCGGCTTCTCCTACCCAGTCGTGCCGATCGGCCGGGCACGCATCCGGGTTCAGATGTCAGCCGCCCACAGCGACGAGGACATCGACCGAGCGATCGCAGCGTTCATCGAGGTGCGCCAGTCGCTCGGGTCAGCTGCCTGAGCTCTCCGACAGGTGTTCGGCTACCGTGCTGTCGATGGATCTCGCCCTCGAGTTCACCTACGACGTCGAGCTCGGCCAGCCGCAGATGCCCGGTCCCGGACCCTATGGCAATCGCATCGTCGCCCCGGTGACAGGCGGCAGCGTCACCGGTGATCGGATCCACGGGAGCGTCCTCGGTCCCGGCGCTGATTGGCTGCTGATCGGGCCGGACGGCTGGGGCCGTCTGGATGTCCGGGGCCAGATCCAGACCGATGACGGTGCCTGCGTCTACGTCACCTACACGGGTCTCCTGCAGATCACCGACAAGGTGATGGGCGCGATGTTGTCGGCGGAAGAGGAGACAGGCTTCGAGGACCAGTACTACCGCATCACCCCTCGGCTGGAGTCTGGTGACGAACGCTACGCCTGGGTCAACCAGACGATCTTCGTCGGCAGAGGACGGTTCACCCGCAGCGGCGTCGCGTACGAGGTCTTCCGCGTCACCTGACCGTCGGACGCCGGCCACACGGAGGCGAACCGGGCGGGGCTCGCATCTGGCGGCCCTCGCGTGCGCCGCGCCTATGGGAGAGCGGGGAACAGCAGCCGGAAGGTGCTGCCGTGCCCGGGCGAGCTCTGCAGCTCGATCCACCCGTCATGCGCACGGACGATCTCCGATACGACCGCGAGCCCCACGCCGCTGCCCGTCGTGGTCACCCTGGCACCGGCAGACCGGTAGAAGCGGTCGAAGATGGCGCGCTGTTCCGCCGGCGGGATGCCCGGGCCGTCATCGGACACCGACAGCTCCGCGTGGGGGCCGTCACGGTGCACCTCGATGCGGACCTCCGAGCCTGGTGAGCTGAACTTCTCGGCGTTCGACAGCAGGTTGACCGTTGCCTGCTCGAGCCGGCCGGCATCCCCCATGACGCGGGCGGACTCGAGCGTCGACACGAGACTGATCTCCCGGTCGACGAAGCGATGCGCAAGGCGCTCGGTTGCCACACTCGCGACGTCGGCCAGGTCCACCGGCCGCCGTTCGAGCCGCAGAGCGGCCGCCTGTGCGGCGGCCAGGACACCGAGGTCGTCGACGAGCCGACCGAGCCGCTGCACCTCTTCAGTGAGTGAGTCCACTGTCGCCTGCGACAGGTCCGTGAGACCCTGCGAGACCGCCTCGAGATGCGCCCTCAGGATGGCGAGCGGCGTACGCAGCTCGTGGGCGACGTCGGCGACGAGCGCCCGCCTCAGCTCGTCCTCGCGCTCGAGGTCCGAGGCCATGTTGTCGAAGGCGCGGGCGAGCTGCCCGAGCTCGCCCGGCGCGCGTACGGAACCGACCCTCGTCGACCGCTCTCCCGCCCCGAAGCGCCCCGCCGCCGCGGTGAGCGTCCGGATGGGCGCCACGATGCGCCGGCTCGCGAAGACGGCCGCAGACAGCGCCAGCACGGCGGCCACCGCAGCGGCGATGGCGATCCCGTTGACGAGGTTCTTGCGGAGCGTCTGCTCTTCGGGGGAGAGCCCGGAGGCCGGGATTGCAATTCGCAGCGTTCCCACCTTGCTCCCGTGGGCATCGACGGCGAGCGTGAAGACCCGTGAGCTAGGAGCTGACTCCGTGAGCGTCGTGGTCTCTCCCGAGGGAGTCTGGACCGTGAGGCCGACGCCCTGTAGCTCTGCGAGCACCTTGGCGGGCAAGAGGTCGGCTCCGGCCCACGAGCCTTGCGCGAGGTAGGCCGATCGGACGGCGGCGGCGATGGCGCTTCGCGAGCTGTTCTCCTGCTCGCGGCCCGCGCTCCCGAGGTCGAAGTCGAGGAAGATCAGCGTGATGATCGCGAGGACCGCGATCGATCCGAGCGCGATGACGAGCGATCCTGCGGCGACGCGGCGGCCGAGTGGACCGAGGATCCCGGTGTGCCGGGGTTCCGAGGAGCGCTGGCCGCTGCGCTTTTGCCGGAGCGCGCTCATCAGTCCTTCTCCAGCCCGAAACGGTACCCGTAGCCGACGACGGTCTCGACCACCTTGCGGCCCCCTGTGTCACCGCCGAGCTTGCGCCGGAGGTTCTTCACGTGGCTGTCGATCACGCGCTCGTATCCCTCCCACTCGTAGCCCCGCGCCGCATTGACGAGCTCGTAGCGGGAGTAGACCCTGCCGGGCATCCGGGTCAGCGTCTCGAGGATCCCCCATTCGGTGGGCGACAGGTGGACGACCTCGCCGCGGCAGCGAACCTCGTGGCGCCCGTCGTCGATGGTGATGACACCTTCTCCGAACGAGCGCACGCCCGTGCTCCCCTCCCACGTCCGGCTGCGGCGCATGAGCGCCTGCACCCGGAGGACGAGCTCACGCGAGTTGAACGGCTTCGTGACGTAGTCGTCGGCGCCGATCTCGAGGCCCTTCACGCGGTCTTCGTCTCCTGCCTTGGCGGTGAGCATGAGGATGCGCACATCGGAGCGACTGCGGAGCTCACGGGCGATGTCCTCGCCGGTGACGTCCGGGAGACCGAGGTCGAGCACGACGAGATCGGGCTGGACCTTCTCGGCGAGCGACAGAGCCTCCGAGCCGGTGGCGGCCGTGAAGACCGTCAGGCCCTCGCGCTCGAGGAAGGCTCTGACGAGGTCGCGGAGCTTCGTCTCGTCGTCGACGACGATCACCGTTCCCTTCAAGTCGTCCTCGCCTCCTTGTGGCACGCGTGCCTTCAGGCGTTGTCGATGCTCGGGCAAATTAATCGCTCGCGCTCGAGCCGGTGGTCCTGCCGGTCCTGCCGGTTCAACGGTGCCTCGACGACCCGACCCGGACGCGACGAAGCCGGCACGGGGAGGTCACGTCTCGCCGGGCGCTCCAGCTCCGCACACAAGCGCCCACCACCGGGCCGATCGTCCCGGCCATGCCGAACTGCCGGCGAGCACCAGAGCCTGCGCCGCCAGCAGGTGCGCCCCCTGGGACTCGAACCCAGAACCTGCGGATTAAGAGTCCGTTGCTCTGCCAAATTGAGCTAGAGGCGCGTGGTTCGGCAGGAGACATTAGCCGCTCGGCCGGCCACCCTCCGCCACAGCGACGACAGCCGGGGCGCGACTGGTGTGCCGGAGCGCACCGACCCAACCGGGACTGGACTGGGGTGACCGAGGGGACTCGAACCCCCGACATTCGGGACCACAACCCGACGCTCTACCAACTGAGCTACGGCCACCATGTACGCCCAGAGCGGCCACGCAGTACCCGTTGGGCCGCTGTGCGAACCCCTCCAGCATGACACATGGCGGTCGGCGTCCCGGCCGCTGCAGACCGAGGCCGGGCGGCTCCGACCCGAGCTCAACCGGAGGCAGCTGCAACCCGGACTGCTTCCACATCGCGGCGCATCTGATCGATCAGCTCCTCGTTGGAGGAGAAACGCTCCTGCCCGCGCACCGCCTCCCCCACCCCGATCCGCACGTGCTGCCCGTACAGGTCGCCGGTGAAGTCGAGCACGTGGGCCTCCACGAGGCGCGCGCCGTGGTCGCCGTAGTAGGTCGGGCGACCGCCCACGGACACCGCCGCCACCCGTCGCACCCCGGCTTCGTCCTCGAGCCAACCTGCATAGATCCCGTCGCCCGGGAGGAGCGCATCGTCGACTTCGACATTGGCGGTCGGGAAGCCCAGCGCGCGCCCACGCTGATCGCCACGGACGACGACGCCGGACAACACCAGGTGAGCCACGGGCCGCCACCCTACTTACCACCGCCGCAACGGCTGTCCTCCGGCCACGAGCACATGCGACAAAGCCGCGCCCTCCTCGATAGCGTGCCGCCGGTGTCGAGATCCCATCTGCCCACCCTCCCAGGCAGGGTCACGATCCGAGAGGTCGGGCCGCGTGACGGGCTGCAGGCCGAGCAGCCGGTTCACCCCGAGCAACGTGCGGAGCTTGCGGCGGCTCTCGTCGATGCCGGCGTCACCCGCATCGAGGCGGCGAGCTTCGTGTCCCCAACAGCGGTGCCTTCGATGGCGGGAGCGGCCGAGGTCATCGCCCGTCTCCGCGATCACCTCGCGAGGAGCAGCCGGCCACAGCCGAGGGTGACTGCGCTCGTGCCGAACGTCCGTGGCGCCGAGGACGCGCTCGCCGCCGGGGTCGACGAGCTCACCGTCACGGTGGCGGCGAGCCCGACCTACAACGAGCGAAACGTACGCCGTTCCATCGACGACTCCGTCCTCGAGATCGCCCGCGTCGCGGAGCTGGCGCACCGTCAGGGCGTCGCGGTCGACGTCGTCATCTCCTGCGCCTTCGGCTCGCCGTACGAGGCTGCCATCCGGCCCGAGTTCGTGGCCGACCTCGCAAGTCGCGTCGCAGGCGACGGGGCCGGCAGCGACGCCGGGAGGGCCGACGCCATCACCCTTGCGGACACGACCGGAGTGGCAACGCCCGCCGTCATCGACACGGTCCTCTCGAACCTCGACCGGGCCCTGCCGGGCGTGGACCCCGGACTCCACCTGCATGAGACGAGGGGTACGGCGCTCGCCAACGCCTATGCCGCGCTGGCGCTCGGGGTGACCCGCTTCGACACCTCCGTCGGTGGCCTCGGCGGGTCCCCGTTCGCCGAGGGCGCCGGCGGCAACCTCGCCACCGAGGACTTCGTCGCCTTCCTCGACGCCTCCGGTGTCGAGACGGGCATCGAGCTCGATCGACTCCTCGGCGCGGCCCGGATGACCCGCCAGCTTGTCGGTCACGAGCTTTCCAGCAAGGTCCGGGGCCCGTAGGCCATACTTCGCGTATGCCACCACGATCCGGTCCTCCAGCTGGGTTCCGAGCGCGCGCAACCGATCACCTGGCCCTCGCGGTCGGGACGGTGAAGGGCCTGTTCCTCGTCAGTGACGGCCTCGCCGACGGGCCCTGGTTCAAGGGTCAGCACGTGCCTGCCTTCGTCGAGGTCGGAGGCAGGTATGTCGCCGCCACGACCGATCCGCGTTACGGCCCGACGATCCACTCGAGCATCGATGGCGGGACGACCTGGTCCGAGCCGACTGGACGCCCGATCGCCTTTCCGGAGAGCACCGGGGCGGCACTCGCGCAGGTCTGGCAACTGCACCGCGATCGTCGCCACGAGGCGGCGCCCGGCGGCTCCGACGGCATGCCGCCGATCCTCGCCGGCGTCGAGCCTGCCGCTCTCTTCCGATCCGAGGACGGCGGGACGTCCTTCGAGCTCGTCGGTGGGCTCTGGAACCACCCGCATCGGGAGCGATGGGAGCCGGGTGGCGGTGGCCTCGGTCTCCACACGATCCTCACCCACCCGGACCGCCCCGAACGCGTCGTCGTCGGCATCTCGACCGGAGGTGTGTACCGCTCCGACGACGGGGGTGCGACCTGGCATCCGAAGAACGCCGGCATCAAGGCAGTTCACCTCTCCAACTCCGACGTCGACTTCGGCCAATGCGTCCACAAGGTCGCCTTCGATGCCGAAGGACCGGACGTCCTCTGGCTGCAAAACCACTGGGGCATCTACCGGTCGCTCGATGCCGGCGACCACTGGGCGAACGTCGGCCGGCCGGGAGAGCCCGACGGTGTGCCGTCGGACTTCGGGTTCCCGATCGTCGCCCACCCTGACGAGCCGGGCACGGCGTTCGTGTTCCCGCTCGAGTCCGACGAGTACCGCTGCACGGCAGAAGGTACGTGCCGGGTCTACCGGACGTCCGATGCAGGCGAGTCATGGCAGCCACTCGGTCGGGGGATGCCCTCCTCGAACGCACACCTGACGGTGCTGCGGGACGCGTTCGACGTCGGCCGCAGCGCGCCCTTCCCGCTCGTCTTCGGGACACGCACCGGCCAGGTCTATGCGTCGGCCGACGGCGGTGAGAACTGGCGGCTCTTCGTGGACAACCTCCCGCCGATCCTGTGCACGAGGGTGCTGAACTGATCGACCAGGCCGGGAAGCAGCCATCCGCATACGACGCACCAGATCTCGTGATCTTCGACTGCGACGGCGTGCTCGTGGACTCCGAGCGGCTGGCGGTACAGGTCGAGGTCGGCATCCTCGGCAACCTCGGATGGGAGATCACGCCCGACGAGATCGTGCGCCGCTTCCTCGGCATCAGCGACGCCGACTACGTGGCGCAGATCGAGGAGCACCTCGGCATCACCTTGCCACCCGCCTGGCTCGAGGAGATGGAGCCGCGCTACCGGGAGGCCTTCGAGCGCGAGCTGACGGCGGTGCAGGGCATCCACCAAGCCCTCGACGAGCTGGCTGCCGCCGGCGTGGAGACCGCCGTGGCATCGAGCGGCACACAGGAGAAGCTCCGGTTCACCCTCGGTCACACGGATCTCTGGGAGCACTTCGAAGGTCGGGTGTTCTCAGCCACCGAGGTCGAACGGGGCAAGCCTGCTCCCGATCTCTTCCTGCACGCCGCCCACACGCTCGGCGTGGCTCCCGCGCGCTGCGCCGTGGTCGAGGACAGCCCTCCCGGGTTGGAAGCCGCGCGAGCCGCCGGGATGCGGGCCATCGCCTACGCCGGGGGACTCGTCCCGATCGAACGGCTGACCCTCGAGGGGGTTACCGTGATCTTCGATATGACGAGGTTGGCGGCAGAGCTGCTCAGGGGATCCTTCACGTGACCGAGCCGACGATGATCTCCAACACCAATCCGGCTCTCCGCCGCTGCTGGCATCCGATCGCGCGCTCGGGCGAGATCGGTGAGCAGCCGGGCCGTTTCATGTTGCTCCCGGTGGCAGACCCGGCGGCGCAAGCCGCGGCGGCCGCGCTCTCGTGATGACCGGGGAGCGCACCTATCGCGCCACCGTCGGCTCGCAGGAAGTCGAGCTCCCGATCGTCGAGGTCGCACCCGGGCTCTCGATCGCGCTGTTGATCAGCGTGGATCACGGGCTGCACTTCTCCGAGCTCGCCGGAAAGGAGCTCGCCGCGCTCATGGAGCCCCATGACGTCGAGATCGTCGCCTCCGTCGCCACCATGGGCATCCCGCTCGCGATCGAGGTGACGAGGGCGCTCGGCCTCGACGATTACGCCATCCTCCACAAGACGCCGAAGATCCACCTCCAGGACGCCGTCGCCGAGTCGGTCCGGTCCATCACGACCCGGGCAGACCAGCGGCTGCTGTTCGACCGGCGCCGCATCGAGGCGGTCGCCGGCAAGCGCGTCGGCATCGTCGACGACGTCATCTCGACGGGCGGCTCCAGCCGGGCGGCGATCAACCTCGTACGCCGCATCGGTGGCGAGCCCGTCGTCTTCGGCGCCTTGCTCACAGAAGCGAGCGGGTGGCAGGCGGTCCTCGGTGAGGACGCCGCGATGGTGAAGACGCTCGGTGCGATCCCCCTTCTCCGCTCGCAGCCGGATGGAGACCTGCTCGAGGACTGGGGCGAGGGCGGCTTTCCTTCGTGAACGGGCAAGCCAGCCGTTCCACCTGACCGACGGCTACATTCGTCTCGATGGCGCGGGGGTCTCCGAAGGCGGCTCGGGGCGGAGCCGCTGGGCTCGGCGCCTTCGGCGCCTTCGCCGCGATCATGATCCTCTGGTCGTGGTCGGTGCCTCTCATGTCGTCGCCGGACGAGCCCCATCACGTCGTGAAGGCAGCTGCGGTATGGCGAGGAGAGTGGCTCGGGCAGCACGCGGCGGGCCAGAACAGCGCCACCATGACGATGTACGTGCCGCGCACCTACGCCCGCGCCATCGGCAACTTCGACTGCTACCGCCAGCGCGCCTACATCCCGGCGGGTTGTGCCCCGAAGATCGTCGCGAGCTCTCAGATCTGGCCGGCGCGGACCCACGTCGGCCGCTACCCGCCCCTCTACTACATCCTCGTCGGCTGGCCGACGGCGCTGTCGCACTCCGTGTCCTCCATGGCGTGGATGCGTGTGATCTCGGCGCTCCTCAACTCCGCCCTGCTCGCCTTCGGCGTCTTCCTGATCAGGCGCTTCCGGATGGGCTCGGGGATCCTCGTCGGTTACTGCTGCGCCCTCACGCCCGTCGCGATCTACATGGATTCCACGATCCAGCCGAACGGCCTCGAAGCGACGCTCGGCTTGCTGACTGCGACGGGCGTGGTCGGGTTGGCCTTGCACGCGGCGGTGCACTCAGCCGAGGTGAGACCGCCGCGCCTGCTCGTCGGAGCCACCGGTGGAGCCGGTGCCGCCCTGTGCCTCGTCCGTGGACTCTCACCGCTCTGGCTCGCCTGCCTTGGCATCGTGGCGTTCATCCTCGTGCCCTGGGCGTACTGGCGTGCGTGGCTGCGACTGCGGGATGTCCGCATCTGGGTCGGCGTCATCCTCGTCACGACCGCCCTCGCCACCGCCTGGATCCTCGGGGCACACGCTCTCGCGATCCAGCCATGGCCGAACTTCCTCCTCGTCTACAAGCACGCGTCGGACTGGCGTGAAGTCCAGCTCGTGCTCGACCGTGAGGGCTGGTTCGCCGAGCAGATGGTGGGGGCGCTCACGAAGGAGACACAGCTGCCTGTTCCGGCCTTCGTCGTGGCCTTCGTCGCCCTCTGCCTGCTCGTGATCACCGGCTTCGTCCGCGGGACTGCGCGGGAGCGAGGGGCGATCGGGTTCTCGTTCCTCGCCACGCTCCTCATACCGGTCGCGCTCGCTGCCCCTCGCGTGCGGCAGGACGGGATCAACTGGCAAGGTCGCTACACGATCCCCTTCGCCGTCGCGATCGTCCTCGTCTCCGCAATGGCCGCATGGCGATCGGGCAGCGGCCTGCGTGCCTCGGCAGCCGGACGCCGCGTCGCGGCGGGGATGATCGTCGGCTGGGCTGTGTTGGACGGGGTTTGTTTCTGGGCGATGCTGCGCCGTTACAGCGTGTCCACCAACGGCCCACTCAACCTGCTCTCGGTCAGGCACCCGAACTGGTCGCCGTCGGTTGCGCCGGTCGACGTCCTCGCCGCGGTCGTGCTTCCCGTGCTGGCAGTGGCGGCGATCGTTCTCGTCCTCGTGATGGCAGCGGCAGAGCGCGACCGCCGAGCCCTCGCCGGGTTCGACTCGGCCCGATCGGCTCTCGAGCCGCTGCCGGCCGGCTCCGTCGCCGCCGAAGAGGAAGACGAGCCCGGGCGAGCACTCGTGCAGAGGTGATCCCCCTGCCCGGTCAGGGCGACAGGTAGGCGGAAAGCTCTGCCGACAAGCTGCGACGGCGGTCCTCCTCGGCGAAACACGACTCGATCCCCACCCTCGCCATCTCCCCCAGCTCGTCGGTCCCCCACCCGAAGGCCTCAGCGGATCGCCGGAACTCCCCCGCCAGGTCGATCCCGTACAGGAGCGGATCGTCGGTGTTCAACGAGCAGCGCACCTTGTGCTCGCGCAGACGGCGTATCGGGTGCTCGGCAAGGGTGGGAACCACTCCGAGCAGGACGTTCGAGGTGGGACAGACGTCGAGCGGTATCTCTTCGGACACGAGGAGCGCGATCACCGACGGGTCCTCGATGCTGCGGATGCCATGGTCGATCCGCTCGGCTCCGAGCATCTCGACCGCCTCTCTGACGCCTCTCGCGCCACTCGACTCGCCAGCATGTGCACACCGGCGAAGCCCCCCGGCAGCCGCCCGCTCGAACGCCGGCGCGAATCGCTCGTTGTGCGAGGCACGGCCGTCCTCCTCGTTGCCGTCGATCGAGAGGGCCGCGACACGCGGGTGGCCGAGATCGAGCAACACCTCGACCAGCTCGAGCGCCTCCGCCTTGCTCTGAGTCCGCTTGAGGCTGACACAGAGCTTCGACGTGACGTCGTGGTCCGACTCACCGGCACGGAAGCCGGCATCGAGCGCGTCGACCATGGCGGGGAGCCGCCCGCGCCAGTGCGGCCAATGGGTGGGGTTCACGATGACGTCGACGTGTCCGGCACCATTCGCGCGTGCCCGCTCGGCGACGGCATACGCGATCCGCTCCAGCTGCTCACCTCGAGACATTTGGCCACAGGACCAGTCCAGGTAGGAGAGGAGCGCGGACAAGCCGGCCAACAGCGGGATCCCGTCCTCGACCGGGACCGGAGGGGACCCGGCGGCGGCAGGCTCGAGCAGCCCGTAGGGAACGCAACCCTCGAGGTGGAGATGCACCTCTGCCTTCGGAAGGCCTCGGATCCACTTCTCATCCGGCGCCGGTCTCGGCATCTCCATCTGGGCCGGCACGGGGAGCGAGGCTATCCGCGGCGCCTGCCGATTGCGGCAAGCGGGCCGAGGAGCCGGACCCCGCATCGCGAACCCTTCCGCCGTGTCCCCTAGTTTGTGCCTGTGGCGCTCACGCCGTTCGACGCACGCGAGACCGAGATACCCGGGCTACTCGTCATGACCGTCAAGCAGGTGTCCGACGACCGCGGGACGGTTCGCGAGTTCTACCGCCGGAGCTCCTACGCGGGCCTCGACGCGCACCTCGGCGCCGGCTGGGCTCAGCTCAACGTGACCCACACCCGGCGCGGCGCCATTCGTGGCCTCCACGGCGAGGAGATGACCAAGCTCGTCGGCGTCATCTCCGGCCGGGCGTTCGGTGCCTACGTCGACGCCAGACCGGGCTCGACGAGCTTCGGAAAGGTCGTCACCGTCCCGCTCGAGGTCGGGACGCAGGTCCTTGTTCCGGAGGGCGTCCTGAACGGCTTCCAGGCGACCGGGAGCGAGGGATGCGAGTACCTCTACGGCTTCGACACCGAGTGGCGATCCGACCTTCCCGGCAAGGGCGTATCCCCATTCGACCCGGACCTCGCCATCCCGTGGCCGATCACCATCGACCCGAAGGACCGGACGTTGCTCTCGGCGAAGGACGCTGCGCTTCCTCGACTGGCAGAGCTGTCTTAAGTCGAGAGGTCGCGCCAGTACCGGACTTCGACGAGCTCGCGCTCCCCGAACACATCGCGCTTCTGCTCGCCTCGGGTCGCCCAACCCTCCCGCTCGTAGAAGCGGCGGGCTCTCCGGTTCGCGTCCAACACCCAGAGGTACGCCTCGCGATGACCGAGGCGGCGCAGCTCGGCCGTGGCTTCCTCCAGGAGTGCTGTGGCGAGGCCGCTGCCCCACGCGCTGGGCTCGAGGTTGATCATCCAGAGCTCACCGGTCGCCTCGGGGTCCTCGCCCGCGTCTCGCGCCGCCCCGACTGACGCGACTCCCCGGACCTCGCCGCCGTCGTCCTCGACGACGAGCACCCGCGTGCGGTTCTGACCGAGCTCAGCGGTGCCCGGCTCTCCGCCGGCCTCCCGCCCTGCTTCCAAGGCTCCCCTCCAACTCTCGCCTCGCAGCGCTTCGTCGAGCCCTTCGAGGTAGTCGTCCGGCATCTGTCCCCGGTAGCCCGCCTTCCAGGCGCGCACGTGGCAGCGACCGATCGCGGCTGCATCCTCCACCTCGGCGGGTCTCACGCGCGCGGCCATCCACCTCTCCTCGGGAACTTCGCCGCGGAAGGAGCTTCCACCTCCTGGCGACGCTCTCGCCCCGCTCGCACGCTCAGCTGCAGCCGCTGGTGGCCCCGCAGCTCGGGCAGGCGTAGCAGGAGCCTGCCCGCTGCATGATGTTGCCGCAGGCATAGCAGAACGGCGCGTCCCGACTCTCCATCTGAGGCACGCTGGCCGGCGGGGTCGCACGCGTTGCTGCGGCACTCGTCGCGTCGCCGCCGGCACCGAACTTCTCCCTCTCGGCCGCTGCCGCCTTGCCGCCGTCGAGGTCGTCCAACCCCGGCAGCGTCGGCTGCGTGCGCTCCCCCGTCGACAGCACACCGAGCTCGAGCCGCTCGTCGTAGCTCAGGTAGTCGATGGCGAGGCGCCGGAAGATGTAGTCGACGAGGCTCGAGGCCAGCCGCAGGTCCGGGTCGTCCGTGATGCCTGCCGGCTCGAAACGGATGTTCGTGTACTTCCGCACGAACGTCGACAGCGGGACACCGTGCTGCAGCCCGAGGCTGACGGCGATCGAGAAGGCGTCCATCACGCCCGAGAGAGTGGAACCCTGCTTCGAGACCTTCATGAAGACCTCGCCGGGACGGCCGTCCTCGTACTCGCCGACTGTCACGTAGCCCTCGCAGTCCGCCACGCGGAAGGCGAAGGTGTTCGACCGGCGGCGCCGGGGCAGACGGGTCCGCGTCGTGGCGGCGGGCGCCGTCACGTGCGACTGCTGGAGCGCACCTTCGAGGTCGGCGATCCGCGCGACGAGCTCGGCCTCGCGTGCGGCGAACGCCGAGGACTGGAGCTCTTCGAGCACCGCAGCTTCATCGAATGACGCCGCGGCGCCTTCCTTCTTCGTGGTCGAGAGCGGCTGGGCGACCTTGCAGTTGTCGCGGTAGATGGCGATCGCCTTGAGCCCCATCCTCCAAGCGTCGACGTGGAGCTGCTCGACCTCTCCGACCGTCACCTCTTCCGGCATGTTCACGGTCTTCGAGATGGCGCCGGAGACGAACGGCTGGGCAGCCGCCATCATCTTCACGTGCCCCGAGTAGTGGATCACGTTGTCACCCATCGAGCACGCGAACACCGGCAGGTGCTCGGCACGAAGACCGGGGGCGCCGACGATCGTCTTGTGCTCGTCGATGTGTCCGATGATCTCCGAGATCTGCTGATCGGTGTAACCGAGGCGCCGAAGTGCTCGGGGGACCGTCTGGTTGACGATGGACATGGTGCCGCCGCCCACGAGCTTCTTGGTCTTGACGAGACCGAGGTCCGGCTCGATACCGGTCGTGTCACAGTCCATCAGGAACGAGATCGTCCCCGTCGGGGCGAGCACCGTCGCCTGGGAATTCCTCACCCCGTGCTCCTCGGCCAGGTCCACGGCCGAATCCCATGCCTCCTGCGCCGCCGAGAGCAGTTCCGTGGGGACGAGCTCCTCGTCGATCTCCGCCACGGCCGCTCGGTGCATCCGGAGAACGTTGAGCATCGGTTCGGCGTTCTCGTGGTACCCGGCGAACGGGCCCATCCGAGCAGCTGTCCGGGCCGAGGTCTCATAGGCGGCGCCGGTCATGAGAGCGGTGATAGCAGCCGCCCACGCACGACCCTGGTCGGAGTCGTACGGCAGGCCCTCGGACATCAAGAGTGCGCCCAGGTTGGCATAGCCGAGCCCGAGCTCCCGGAAGCGGCGAGTCGTCTCGCCGATCTTCTCCGTCGGGTAGTCGGCGTTTCCGACGAGGATCTCCTGGGCTGTGAACACCACCTCGACGGCGGCGCGGAACCCGTCCACATCGAAGATGCCTGCCTCATTGCAGAATTTCAAGAGATTCAGACTTGCCAGATTGCAGCTGCTGTTGTCCAAGTGCACATACTCACTGCACGGATTGCTGGCTGTGATCCGACCCGTGTTCGGTGCTGTGTGCCACTTGTTGATCGTGGTGTCGTACTGCAGACCGGGGTCGGCGCACTCCCACGCAGCCTCGGCAATCTGGCGGAAGAGGTCACGCGCCTTCACCGTCTCCAGCACCTCGCCGGTCGTACGCGCCGTCAAGTCCCAATCAGCATCGTCGAGGACCGCCTGCATGAATCCATCGGTCACGCGGACGGAGTTGTTGGCGTTCTGGTACTGCATCGAGTGGCTGTCCGCTCCGTCGAGGTCCATGTCGAAGCCGGCCTGGGAGAGCACGCGGGCCTTGCGCTCCTCCTTCGCCTTGCACCAGATGAACTCCTGGATGTCCGGGTGATCGGTGTCGAGGATGACCATCTTCGCTGCGCGACGGGTCTTGCCCCCAGACTTGATCGTCCCCGCAGAGGCGTCGGCACCACGCATGAAGCTCACCGGACCCGATGCAGTACCACCACCGTGCAGCAGCTCCTTCGACGCCCGGATGCGCGACAGGTTCACCCCGGAGCCTGAACCGCCCTTGAAGATGTTGCCCTCCTCGACATACCAGTTGAGGATGGAGCTCATCGAGTCCTCGACAGCGAGGATGAAGCACGCACTCGCCTGCTGCGGAACGCCCTTCACGCCGATGTTGAACCACACCGGCGAGTTGAACGCGGCCTTCTGCTCCACGATGAGGTGCTTCAGCTCGTCGTTGAACGCTGCCGCCTCCGCTGCGTCGACGAAGTACCCGTCCTTCAGGCCCCAGGCGGTGACCGTGTCCACCACGCGGTCGATCACCTGCTTCAGCGACCACTCTCGCTCGGGCCTGCCGAGAGTGCCGCGGAAGTACTTCTGGGCGAGGATGTTCGTCGCGTTCATCGACCACGACGCCGGCACCTCGACACCGAGCTGCTCGAACGCGATGACACCGGTCCGGTAGTCGGAGATCCGCGAGTCCCGCCGCTCCCAGGCGACCTGGTCATAGGGGTGGCGGCCCTCGTCGGTGAAGTACCGCCGGATACCGATTCCGAGGCGCTCTCCTGCAACAGCCATGCTTCCGTCCCCTTTTTCCGTCGCCGGGTTCGAAGCTCCGCACCCGGGTTGAAGTTTACCGTTGACCACAAGATGTTGTGGTCAAATGCGACTCGACCACCAGATAGCCGGGTAATTACAGCACCGTAGTTACGCCCCTGTCAATGGGAACCTCTTTCGATCCCTCCAGGTCACAGGGCGTTCGCGAAGATTTGCGCGCCGGGCTACGTTGCCGGGATGGCCGTGGTGGTGGCGATCGATGCCGGCACGACAGGTGTGAGAGCCCTCGCCGTCGACGAGCAGGCGAGGGTCGTGGGGATCTCCTATCGGGAGCTCACTCAGCACTTCCCGCGCCCGGGCTGGGTGGAGCACGATGCCGGCGAGATCATGCGCCTCGTCGATGAGACGCTCGCCGAGCTGTGCTCCCGCCTCGACGACGCGAGCCCGCCCCCCGCCGTAGCGGCCGTCGGCATCACGAACCAACGAGAGACAGCCGTCGCCTGGAGCTTCCGCACGGGTGCTCCCCTCCATCGCGCGATCGTGTGGCAGGACCGTCGGACTGCCGAACGCTGCCGGGAGCTCGAGGACGACGGCTTTCTCCCGACCGTTCGCGAGCGCACCGGCCTCGTCCTCGACAGCTACTTCTCCGCCACGAAATGGGAGTGGATGCTGCGCCACGGGGGTGTCGATCGGGCACCCGGCCTGGCGCTCGGGACCGTCGACGACTGGCTCAGCTGGAATCTCACCGGTCGGCACGCCACCGACCCCACCAACGCGTCGCGCACCCTCTGCTACGACATCGCGTCGGCCAGCTGGGACGGCGAGCTGTGCGACGTCTTCGGCATCGACAGGACGGTGCTCGGCGAGGTGCTGCCTTCGGCGGGACGGATCGGCCTGATCGGCGAGCACGTCGCAGGCGGGCGGCTCGCGGGCGTCCCTCTGTCGGGCATCGCCGGCGACCAGCAGGCAGCGCTCTTCGGGCAGTGCTGCGTCGGGCCGGGCCAGACGAAGGTGACGTACGGGACGGGGAGTTTCGTCCTGATGAACCTCGGCCCGCACCTGCCGGTACCAGCCGAGGGGCTGCTCACGACGGTCGCCTGGCAGCTCGGGGACGACAGGCAGCTCGAGTACGCGCTGGAGGGGGCCGTCTTCAGCTCCGGCGCAGCCATCCAGTGGCTGCGAGACGGTCTCGGGGTCATCGTCGAGGCCGCCGAAGTCGGACCGCTCGCGGGGGGCGTGACCTCCGCCGAGGGCGTGACCCTCGTTCCGGCCTTCACCGGACTCGGGAGCCCGTGGTGGGACCCGCACGCCCGGGCAGTCATCATCGGCGTCACGCGGGGCGTCGGACGCGCCCATCTGGCGAGGGCCGTCGTCGAGGCCATGGCCTTCCAGACACGCGACGTCGTGGACGCCATGGTCGAGAGCGCGGGCTTGGAGGTCTCCGAGCTCCGCGCCGACGGAGGGGCCGCCGTCATGGACCTCCTGCTGCAACTTCAGGCAGATCAGTGCCAAGTCCCTGTGCTGCGCCCGGCCACGACCGAGGTGACGGCGCTCGGGGCCGCCTTCCTCGCCGGGATCGCCGAGGGGTTCTGGGGCGAGGAGGACGTCCGGCAACTGGTGCCGGCAGAGGCCCGCTTCGAGCCCGCCGTCGGGGCGGCGCGAGCCGACGCCGAGCACCGCCGCTGGCTCGACGCCGTTGCGAGGTGCCGGGACTGGGCCTGAGCGGCCCGCCGACGGGACGAGCGCCGAGCAGGCCGGTCAGGCGCCGGTTAGGCGGAGTCGACGAGCAGCCTCGACTGCGCCGCCTCTGCGGCTCCGTTCGCCCCGGAGCCGCTGGCGCCCACACCCTCGCCGGTGAGGGCCGAGCCGCCCTCCTGCCCGCGCCGCTGCTCCTCCTCGTAGGCCGCCTGTGCACGGCGCGAGGCGTAGCGGTCGACGTACTCCTGGCCTGACAACTGCCTGATCTCCCACATCAGATCGTCAGTCGCCTGCCGCATGACGAGAGGGTCGTCCATGCGGTCTCCGTAGCGCGCGACGAAGTCGAGCGGCTCACCGACCGCGATCTCGACGCTCCTGAACGGACGCATCAGCCGCGCGCCGATGGGCTGGATCTCCCGAGTGCCCTTGATGCCGACCGGCACGACCGGGCAACGGGCCGCGAGAGCAAGGCGCGCGACGCCGGTGCGGCCGCGATGCAGTCGCCGGTCCGGCGGGCGCGTGCCCTCGGGATAGATGCCGACACAGCCGCCGTTCTGGAGCAGCTCGAGCGCCTCGCCGAGCGACCGCTTGGCGGCGTCACCACCTTCGCGGTTCATCGGGATCTGGCCGAGGGCGCGGAAGAGCCAGTTCGTCTTCCACGACTGGAAGTACTCAGCCTTCGCGACGAAGGTGACGCGGCGTGGCATGGAGAGCGGGACGAACAACGAGTCGCAGAACGCCTGATGGTTCGATGCCACGATCACCGGGCCGTCTCCGGGCACGTTCTCGAGGCCAGTCGTCCGCACCCGCCAGAGGATGCGGAAGATCGGGCGGAGGATCGTCTTGATGAGCCCGTAGAGCACCGCGGCGAGGCTACTTCCGGCACCACGGTGTCGTGAAGGCGGGCCATGCAACGTCGCTCAACGTTCACAAACCCTGAGGAAGGTGCTCCGTTACGAAGCTGTTGCAGATTCGACAGCCGTTCCGCCGTCGGGCTCGACGCCGAGGTAGCGGATCACGCAGGCCGGGTGCACAGGGCTACAGCTTCGACAAAGCCTTGCGGAGCGACCGCACACCTTGTGCGATCCGCTGTTCGTTCTCGATCAAGGCAAAACGCACGAACCCGTCACCACCGGGCCCGAACCCCACTCCGGGCGAGGTGGCCACCTTTCCCTCCGCCACGAGGAACTTGGCGAACTCGAGTGATCCCATCTCGCAGTACGCCTCGGGGATGCGCGCCCAGACGAACATGGTCCCCTTCGGGCGAGCGACCTCCCAACCGATCCGGGAAAGCCCGTCACAGAGCGCGTTGCGGCGCGACTCGTAGATGGCGTTCACGAAGCGCGGGTAGTCAGGCGCCTCGTTCATCGCGACGATCGCGGCGATCTGGATCGGCTGGAAGGTGCCGTAGTCGAGGTAGCTCTTGAGCTTCGTCAGCGCTTGTACGAGCTCGGCATTCCCGAGGAGGAAGGCGACCCGCCAGCCTGCCATCGAGAACGACTTCGTCATCGTGTAGAGCTCGAGGGCCACCTCCTTCGCGCCCTCGACCTGCAGGATCGACGGTGGGGCGAACCCGTCGAAGGCCGTGTCGGAGTAGGCGAAGTCGTGCACGAGCACCACCTGCTTCTCACGGGCCCAGTCGACGAGGCGCTGCATCGTCTCGAAGTCGATGCAGGCTGTCGTCGGGTTGTGCGGGAACGACAGAATCGCCACGCGCGGCTTCGGCCAGGCGGACTCCCACGCCTCGTCGAGATTGGCGAGGAGAGCGTCTCCCGCCTCAGACTCGTCGGCGCCGAGCTCCTCCAGTCGGACCATCCGGACATCCGCCCCGGCGAACAGGGGCGCATAGATGTGGATCGGGTACGACGGCGATGGCACGAGAGCGGTGTCTCCCGGGCCGACCAGCACCCACATGAGGTGCGAGAGCCCTTCTTTCGCACCGATCGTGCTGACGACCTCGCGCTCGGGATCGATCGCCACTCCGAAACGCCGCTCGTACAGGTCCGCGATCGCCTGCCGCAGCTTCGGGATCCCGCGGCTCGCCGAATAGCGGTGGTTGCGGGGGTTGTGGGCGGCCTCGGCAAGTTTCTCGACGGCGACGGACGGGGACGGGATGTCCGGGTTCCCGAAGCCGAGATCGATCACGTCCTCGCCTGCTCGGCGCGCCTGCAGCTTCAGCTCGTTGATCTCGGCGAAGACATAGGGCGGCAGGCCGGTGACGCGGCGGAGCTCCATCGCCTCAAGTTAGTCGGGGGCCCCGAAGCGCTCGAGAAGGCCCTGTCGCGAAGGTCCTGGCGTCCTCAGCCTTACTGACGTCCGGCACCACCGAGCTCGACTCCGGCGAGCGCCGCCGCCTCGCACACGCGCTCGAGGGAGCTCGGCCAAGCCCAGACAGCCCACGTCGCGCCCGCCTCGCCGAGGTTCCTCAGCTGCGACGCGGCTTCGCCCGCGCTCCCCGGGACGGGTCCGCCCCAGGTGACGGGGACGGACGACTTCGCGACCGTCCTCGCGATCCGCTCGGGAGAGGCGTCCCACAGGTTGAGGGTCGCCCCCACCGCCTGGGCCATCAGGTTCGTTGCGGCGCTGCCGCCACCGACCCAGGTCTCGATCCCGGCGGCCCGAAGGCGCTCGACAACGGCTCTGAGGCGCTCGAGCCGGCTTGCGACGCCCAGGTACGGGAGTCCGTAGCGAATGTGCTCCGGCTCGCTCGCCTCGTCGCCCGTCCCGAGACCGGCGATGACCCGATCGCCGGCGATGGCGCGCAGTCCCTCGATCGAGGCGACGAGGACCTCGTCGGGCAGGATCCCGATCCTCGCCACCAATGTGCCCACGCCTATGGCCTCCGTCACGGCCGCGACGGCGCCGAGCACGGGATGCACCGAGAGGGACGGGCGCTCCGGATGGCCGAGCGGCCACTGGTGGTCGAAGCTGAAGACGCCATGGAGACCTGCCGCCTCGGCTCCCCGTGCGGCGTCGAGGACGGCCCCGGCGTCCGGCGAGAACGTCGGAAGCGTGACCCCGACCTTCACGTGGAGAGGATCGAGGTTCCCGCCGCCTCGAACCCGATCACAGCAGCGCCGATCGCGCCGCTTCGGTCTCCGAGCGATGCCGGCACGATCTCGATCTCGGACCGCACGTTCGCGCCTTCGATCTGCGAGAGAAACGCCGCCCGTACCGGCCCCAACAACGCCTCTCCCGCCCGCACCAACCCACCGCCGATCACGATGACCCGCGGATCGAGGACGTTGGCGAGGTTCGCGAGACCGAGAGCGAGCCACCATGCGAACTCCTCGACGATGATGGCCGCCTGCTCGTCACCGTCCGCCAGGGCGCGCATCACGTGCTCGCCCCTCACCGCGTCGGCGTCCCCGCCGGCGAGCGAGATGATCCGGGTAGCACGCCCTGCGAGCGCGAAGTCCCGGGCGATCCTCCCGAGGCCCGAGCCGGACGCGTAGCGCTCCCAGCAGCCACGGCGTCCGCACCCGCAGGGTGGTCCCTGCGGATCGACGACGACATGCCCGATCTCGCCCGAGAGGTTCCCGGAGCCGCGGAGCAGCCGCCCGCCGGCGACGATGCCGCCGCCGATACCGGTGCCGAGGATCACGAAGAGCACGTCCGGGCGACCGCTGCCAGCGCCGAAGGCTGACTCCCCCGCCGCCGCGCAGGTCGCGTCGTTGTCGACCTGGATGACCGGTGCGCGATCCTGCCCGAGGCGGGCGACGAGGCCGGCGCGCATGTCCGTGCCGCTCGCGCCGCGCAGGTTGGGTGCGAAGACGAGCGTCCCCTTCGCGTCAACGAGCCCCGGCACGCCGACGCCGACCGGCGGACGAGTCCCGCCACCGTGCTCTGACGCCTCGGCTGCCAGGTGCTGGTACAAGTCCGCGAGGTCGTCGAGGAGGGCGGCGCCACTGTCAAGCGTCGCCCGGCGCTCCTCCGCGAGGACGGTCCCGGACGCGTCGACCGCGACGCCGAGGACCTTCGTGCCCCCGACGTCGAGCCCGACGCTGATCACGCTCGAGACTCGACGCGAGCTTTCAGGTCGCGCACGGCCGCATGCAGGATGTTTCCCTCCGCGCGCCGCTTGATGAAGCCCGGCAAGGGTACTCGGAGCTCCGCCACCAGCTGATAGGTGATCTCCGTGCGCCCGTCCGGCGTCGGCCGGAACCGGTAGTAGCCGTCGAGGCGGTTCGTGAGGTCGCCGTCACGCTGCACCCAGGCGAACTCCTCGGGTGCCTTCGAGTAGTCGTACACGAGCGTGTAGCTGGTCGAGCGACCGAAGGCGGCTGCCCGGAAGGCCGCCACGACCGGGCGCCCCTCAGCGTCACGCTCGAGGACGTCCACACGCTTCAAGTCGGCCACCCACTCGGGATAGGACTCGATGTCGGCGACGACGGTGAAGCACCGCTCGGGAGTCGCGTCCACGAGCATGCGTTCCGTGGTCTGCTCCGCCACCTACTCCTCCCTTCGCTCGGCCGGCTCGGCTCGATCCGATGCTGGTGTCGACCTGATCGATCTACTCGACTGTGCCGGTGGGACAGTACCCGCAGACGCGCCCACTCGTCGTGCTCATCCCCCGGCTTCGAGCAGCGTCCGCTCGAGCCGCTGCGCCACCTTGTCATATGCGAACTCCGTGACTGCCCGCTCGCGCGACGCAAGCCCGAGCCGTTCGCGCAATCCGGGGTCGTCGACGAGCGGTTGCAGCGCGGCAGCCACCGCCCTCGGGTCGTGGGGACGACCGACCACGGCTCCCGTCACGCCGTCGGCGACGGCCTCGGCCGACCCGCCACTGGAACCGGCGACCTGGGGTACCCCGCTCGCTGCTGCTTCGAGGAACACGATGCCGAAACCCTCCTGCTCGAGCCCTCCCCAGCGATCGCGGCAGCACATGGCATAGACGTCGGCACAGCCGTAGGCGAGCGGCAGGTCCTCCTCCGAGATCCGGCCCAGCCAGTGGACAGGCACCCTGGCGGTCTGTGCCACGAGCCGGAGGCGGCGCTCGTCTCGCCCGGCGCCGCCGATGGCGAGAGCGAGGTCGGGCCGGGTCGCCCGCAGGCGAGCAATCGCTCGGATCAGCACGTCCATCCCCTTTCTCGGGACCAGGCGGCTGATGCTCGTCACGAGCACGGCGTCCTCGGGGAGGCCGAGATGCCGGCGAGCCTCACGTCGTTGCAGATCGTCGAGCGGACGGAAGCGCTCGACGTCGACACCAGGTGGCACCTCGGTGAGCGGCGGCAACCGGTCACCGAGGCTGCGCCGAGCCTCGGCGGCAGGGTACCCGCCCGCTGCCACGACCCAGCTGGCCGAGCGGAGCACCTGGCCGAGCAGCTGCCTCGTGACCGGCAGGCGACCGGGAACCGTCACCTCGGCGCCGTGGATCACGACGGCGTGCGGGCGGCTCAGCATGTGGCCGAGCAGCCCGAGGGGAAGCGCAGGGTCGAGCACCACGAGCCCGCTCCCTGTCTCGTCTACGAGCCGGTTGACTGCGGAGGCGGTCGCCGGCGTCGGGAGCAGCACGCTGTGCCGGCTGCGCACGATGCGGAACGGCTGCGCCTCGTCGAACTCGCGCGACCCTGCGAAACGGGTCGTGTAGACGGTCGCCATGTCTGAGGGCAGGCGACGCCACAGCTCGTACAGGTAGGACTGGATGCCACCGACCTTCGGTGGGAAGTCGTTCGTCACGAGCAGGTGCGGCACGGTGAGAGTGTTACACCCCTCTGTCATCATGGCCCCATGGACCAGCTCACCATCAGCTGCGACGACTGCTGCCTCGAAGGCACGAGCGCATGTGACGACTGCGTGGTCTCGTTCCTGCTCGGCGAGAGCCCTCAGTCCGAGACCGTGATCGTGGACGTGACGGAGGCCCGCGCCATGAAGATGCTCCACCAGGCAGGGCTCCTGCCGGAGCTTCGCTTCACCCGCAGGGTCAGCTGACCACCTGCTCCTCCGACCCTGAAGTGGTGGAATGACCTGGTCCGCCTGGTGGCCACGACGTCGAACGGCGTGAGGTTGCCGCACGCATTGCAGCGGTACCGCGACGCCATGCCCAACGGTACCGTGCTCGGCATGGCCGAACCCGGATCTCGAGCGGCGTCGTCTGCACCGACCCTTCGGTCGTCCGTGAGGGACTCGATCTCGCCTCGCCTGAGAGCCGTCTGGGACCTCACCGTTCCCGAGATCCGTGAGTACGCGGGCGTGCACGACTACGACGGCGAGGTGATGGACCTGTCTCCCGCTGGCGTCCGTGCCGGACTGGACCGCCTGGGCACTGCTCGAGCAGGAGCAGGGCGGAGTTCGGACCGTCACGACGAGGCTCACCTGCAGGCCGCCGAGGCAGGACTGCGTGCCGCCTACGAGGCCGCGGAGCTCCATCGCTGGAATCCCCTCCCCCACATCGAGAATCTCGACCTCGCCTGCTACAACCGTGAGTACGCGCCGTCCGGCGAGCGCGAGGCGGCTCGAAGACGCCACCTCGCCAAGTGGCCCGAGGCCGTGGACGCCTCGCTCGAGTCGCTCGACCGGATTCCGGCCCCGGTCGCACAGGCACTGCAGGGTGGCGCGCAAGGCCTGGCAACCGGGGTCGAGGAAGAGCACGCGCTCGCAGCCTTGGCGCACCTCCTCGAGCGATTCCAGCAGGCGATCGCGACCGGGACCGATGACTGCGCACTCGGCGACGACGTGCTGGTCCGGCTCCTCGGCGACTCAGAGGCCATGGCCGTCGACCTCGGCCGGCTCGAGAGCCGGGCCGACGCCGAGCGTGACCGGCTGCGCGAGCGTCTCGAACAGGACTGCGACCGCTACCGCTCGGGCGCGAGGCCGCGCGATCTGATCCCCGAGCTGCTCGCGGACCATCCCGGCGACGACGGGATCTACGAGCAGGCGCGTTTGCTGATCGGCGAGATCACGGACTTCACACTCGAGCACGACCTCATCCCGGATCCCGGTGGCACCTGCCTCGTCGGCCCGGCGCCGGATTCGCGCCGCTGGGCGATGGCGATGATGTCGCCCGGTGGCGCGTACGAGGACGAGGCCGCTGCCTGGTACTACGTGAACCCGCCCGACCCCTCCTGGAGCGACCGGGAGAAGGCCGAGTGGCGGTCGGTGTTCAGCGCCACGACACTGCCGGCGATCACGGCGCACGAGGTGACGCCGGGGCACTTCGCACACCAGCGGGTCGTCATGCAGCTCGCCCGCTCCGACGTCCGGCGCTCGCTCGCCTCCGCCTCCTTCGTGGAGGGCTGGGCGCACTACGCCGAGGAGCTGCTCGTCGAGGAGGGGTTCAGGGCGGACGACCCGCGCTATGCGATCGGCGTCTGGCTCGAGGCCCTCCTCCGCGTGACCCGCCTCGCGTGTGCCCTCGGGATCCATCGAGGGACGATGGGACTGGAGGAGGCGACGAGACGTTTCGAGACCGATGCGTTCCTCAGAGGACCGGCGGCACTCGCCGAGGCCAACCGGGGTACCTACGACCCGACGTACGGCCGCTACACATGGGGGAAGCTCGAGATCCTGGCCCTTCGGGACGAGGCGATCGCCGAGTGGGGCACGCGCTACTCCCACCTCCGTTTCCACGAGTCGTTGCTGAGCCTCGGCAGCCCACCCCTCGGCACCATCGGCGACGCCCTCGCAGAGGGCAGCTGACCCAAGCTCGCGACGAGGTCGCTCAGTCGATCGGACTCACGCTCGGTCGACGGTGCTGCCGACGACCGGCCGCTCGCCCGCCACGAGCTGGGTGAACATCTCATAGCGGGCGCCGGCCGGTTCCACCCAGCTCTCGTCAGGCTCGACACGGCGGCCGACCCGGGCCCAGGCCGTCGCTCCGTCCAGCCCGGACTCGAGACCGGCGGCCAGGCGGGCGACATAAGCGGCTCCGAGTGCACCGCACTCGGGCACCGCCGCGACGTCCACCGGCAGCTGGGTGCAGTCAGCCAGTGCCTGCAGCCACTCCGGCCGGCTCGTGCCACCGCCGGTGGCGACAACACGTCGCGCCCGGATCCCTGAGAGGTCGATGTGCTGGCGGACGACGAAACCGGCCGCTTCGAACGCCGCCCGCCTCACCTGCGGCCGATCATGGGACAGCTCGAGGCCGATCAGTGATGCCCTGCGGGCGGTGTCGTGGAAGGGCGTCCGCTCCCCGCGGGGGTAGGGCGCCCAGACCGGGATGCTCGAGGGGAGCGTGGCGCCGGGCGCGGAGCCGGTGAACTTCGTTGCCCAGTCGAGGAACATGCCACCGGCGTTGCTGGCGCCGCCGATGAGCGTGCGACCCGGCACCGTGTGGGGCACGGTCCACAGCCCGGGCACTTCGCGCCATTCGTCTGAGACGACCCAGATGACGAGTGTCGTCCCGCAGATCACGAGCACGTCGCCGACCTCGACGGCGCCCGAGACGATCTGCTCCGCCAGGGTGTCGACGATGCCCGATGCGAGGACGGCGTTGTTGACCTTGCCGATCGGCTCGGCGAGTCCGGCGACCTCGGGCAGGGTCTCGGGGAGGCAGCCGGCCTGCGCGCACAGGCTTACGTCCCACCCTGCGCCGTCGAACAGCGGCGACATCGCGATGGCCGTCGTGACGTCGATGGCGCCGACCCCCCCGAGCGAGTAGTTCGCGACGGCCTGCACCGGCCAGTATCCGGCGGCCCCGGGCTCGGAGGCCACGAGCTGGCGGAGCAGCTCCGGCGCTCGGCCGACCGGCATGGAGGAGATCTCGGCCGGCACCGTGCCCCGGGTGTCCCCGTAGAGCAGGCCGGGGGAGACCGGTACGCCCCGCCCATCCACGGCGACGAGGGAGGGGACGAGCGCGGCGACGCAGATCGCCCGTGGCTCCGACACGCCGAGGCGGCTGAGGTCGCTCATGACGCGGCGCGGGGCGAGCCGCCACGCCCGGCGTGCGTCGTGCTCCATGCGCTCCGAGGTCGGGAATCCGATCTTGCTCGCGATCTTGCGGCGGGCGACGACGGTCCCGTCCGGTCGCGCCACGACTGCCTTGACCGAGCTCGTGCCGATGTCGATGCCGAGGGTGACGTCGTCCATGGTGGCGCTGTGATCGACTGCCACCGCGGCAACGCTACTCCCACTACCGTTCGCCGAATGCGTGTCGGTGACTTGCAGACGCCCTCCCTCGTCGTCGATCGCGCCGCCTTCGAGCACAACATCGAGGAGATGTCGGCGGCGCTGCCAGGCCCGCGGCTTCGTCCGCACGTGAAGGCGCACAAGTGCACAGAGCTCGCGAGACGCCAGTACGAGGCGGGCCACCACGGCTTCACGTGCGCCACCATCCGCGAGTGCGAGGGCATGGCCGCGGCCGGCCTCGGCGCGGACCTGCTCCTGGCGAACGAGGTCCTCGACTGCCGGCGAATCGGCAGCCTCGTGGACGAGGGACACCGTGTCATCGTGGCGGTCGACTCCGATGAGACCGTTCACGCTGCTGCCCGCGGCGGGGTCCACGAGGTGCTCGTCGACGTCGACGTCGGCCTGCCGCGCTGTGGCTGCGATCCCGACGATGCCGCCCGGTTGGCGGACTCCGCGAGGCGGCTGGGGCTCAGTGTCGAGGGAGTCATGGGCTACGAGGGCCACGTCGTAGGCCTGACGGTGGCGGAGGAGCGGGCGGCGGGGTGCCGGCGTTCCATGGAGCTCCTCATGCGCGCTGCCGAGCTGGTCGGTGGTCCGATCATCTCGGGCGGTGGGACCGGCACCTACGCCTTCAACACCTGGGCGACGGAGATCCAGGCCGGATCGTACGCCCTGATGGACACGGCATACGCGAAGCTGGGGCTGCCCTTCCACCAGGCGGTCCACGTGCTCGCGACCGTCATCTCGAGCCACGGGAGGCACGCGGTCGCCGACTGCGGGCTCAAGTCCCTCGGCATGGATCACGGGAACCCGTCCATAACGGGTGCCGATGTCTGGTTCTGCTCGGACGAGCACCTCACGTTCGCCCCGGCGATGAGCGTGGGCAGCCGCGTCCTGGTCCAGCCCGCGCACGTCGACCCGACGCTCGCCTACCACGACCGGCTGCACATCGTGGACAGGCTCCTCGACGCTGCGGCGGGCCAGGCCGTCGGCGACGCCGAGGTGCTCGACACCTGGCTCATCGACCTCCGCGGTTGGTAGGCCTCCCTAGCGGCGCTCAGGTCGGCGGGCGGCCAGCAGCCCAGCCAGCGCGCGAAAGGCGCGGCCGCGGTGGGACAGATCGTGCTTTTCAGCAGGGGACATCTCGGCGAAGGTCCTCCCGTCCCCCTCGACCGGGACGAAGACCGGGTCGTACCCGAAACCGCCATCTCCCCGAGGCGCCAGCGAAATGACGCCTTCGACGTCGCCGACGGCCGAGAATTCTGTTCCGTCCGGCAGGACGGCGTACGCGACCGTCGAGAAGCGCGCCCCTCGCTCCCCCACCCCCTCCATCTCCCGGAGGAGCTTCGCGACGTTGTCGGCATAGGTCGCGTGCTCTCCCGCATACCGCGAGGCATAGACGCCAGGCGCGCCCCCGAGAGCGTCGACGGCCAGTCCCGTGTCGTCTGCGACTGCGCCGAGGCCGGTCGCCGCCGCCAGCGCCACTGCTTTCAGCCGGGCGTTCTCCTCGAGCGTGTCACCCGTCTCCGCCACCTCGGGCACGTCTGCGGGACGGCCGTGGAGAACGATCCCGGCACCGAGCACGGAGCAGAGGATGTCACGCACCTCCGCCGCCTTGTCCGGGTTCGCGGTGGCGAGGACGAGCTCTACCTCGGCCTCGCCCGTCACAGTGCCGGCCGCGGTTCCGGCGGGACCGACACCATCTCCGCCTGGAGGGCGTGGAGCTGCTTGATGCCGAGCTCACCGAGCCGGAGCATCTCGTCCAGCTCCGAACGGGTGAAGGCGATGCCTTCGGCCGTTCCCTGCACCTCGACGAAACGGCCCGACCCCGTCATCACGAGGTTCATGTCCACTTCGGCGGTCGAATCCTCCGAGTAGTCGAGGTCGAGCACCGAGGTGGCTCCGACCACACCGACCGACACGGCTGCGCAGTGGTCCGTCAGCGGATGCCTGGGGATCGCCCCCTTTGCGACGAGCCGGCTGCAGGCGTCGTGCAGCGCAAGGTAGGCGCCGGTGATCGACGCCGTGCGGGTGCCTCCGTCGGCTTGCAGGACGTCGCAGTCGAGCACGATCTGGCGCTCACCGAGCGCCACCAGGTCGCACACGGCGCGGAGCGACCGGCCGATCAGGCGCTGGATCTCGTGGGTCCGGCCGGACTGACGTCCCCTCGCCGCCTCACGGCTCACACGTTCCGTTGAGGACCCAGGCAGCAACGAGTACTCCGCAGTCACCCATCCCTTGCCTGTGCCGCGCATCCACCGCGGCACGTCCTCGTCGACCGAGGCAGTGCAGAGGACCGCTGTACGGCCCATGCGCACCAGCATCGAACCGGCGGCGAATTCGGTGAAGTCCCGCTCGAACGAGACAGGCCGCAGCTCGTCGGGGGCGCGGCCGTCACGGCGCGCGGACGCGGTGGAGGTCATGCCTGAGGCTTACCACGCCCCGTCGGGGGGTGAAGTCGGGGGCGGTGACAGGTCGAGTGTTTCGGCGGAGTCGAGCTCGGGCCCGAGGAGCCGTTGACCCATCTCGACGAACCAGTCCACGTCGCCGGAGGAGAGCCAGCGGTGCCGGGGGGCCGGAGCCGTCGAGGGCCGCCCGATCCCGAGCCGGTCGATCAGCGCCCGCACGTCGAAGGCCGTCTCGTCGGCGGAGGAGACGAGGACGACATCGCGGCCCATCACGTCGCCGATCGTCCTCGCGAGGTACGGATAGTGCGTGCACCCGAGGAGCACCGTGTCCACTTCGGCTTCGCGGAGAGGAGCGAGCAGCCGCTCGGCGAGCACGTGAACCTGGTCGCCGTCTGTCTCGCCCCGTTCCACGAACTCGACGAAGCCGGGGCAGGCGGCGCATGTGACCTCGACCTCCGGCGCCATGGCCCGAGCGAGCTCCTGGTAGGCGCCGGACCCGATGGTGCCCACCGTTCCGATGATGCCGACGCGACCGTTCCTACTCGCTTTGGCTGCGGCCCGCATGCCCGGCTCGAGAACGCCGACGACCGGCACGCCTGACCGTTCGGTGAGGGCCGTCATGGCCACCGATGCCGCCGTGTTGCAGGCGACCACGAGCATCTTGCACCCGACCGCGGTCGTGAGATGGTCGCCGATCTCGGTGGCGAATCCCAGCACCTCGTGAGCCGGGCGTGGACCGTAGGGGTAGCGCCCGGTGTCGCCGACGTAGACGAGATGCTCGTGAGGGAGCAGGTCGATGAGCGACCGCGCGACCGTCAGCCCTCCGAAGCCACTGTCGAACACGCCGATCGGACGCTCGTCACTTTCGCTCGTCCCGGCAAGCTGTCCCACTGGTTACATCATGCCCACGAGCAGGCCCGGGCAGCCGCGCCAAGGGGCTCAGAAGTAGGCGTCAGAAGTAGATGAGCGACTTCGCCCGCTCCACGACATCGTCGAGATCGCCGGTCCAGGCGTTCGTGGACAGGTACTTCCAGCCGCCGTCCGCCGAGACGAACACGATCACGCCGGAATCGATCGCCGAGGCGCACTTGACGGCGCCGGCCATCGCCGCACCGGTCGACAGGCCTGCGAAGATGCCGACATCGGCCAGGTGCCGGGTCCAGAGGATGGAGTCTCTCGGCCCGACGACCGTCTTGCGGTCGAGAAGGTGCTCGCCCCCGCCATCGAGGAAGATGGGCGGGATGTAGCCGTCGTCGAAATTCCTGAGGCCGTCGACCATCTCTCCCGACGGAGGCTCGACAGCCCAGATCTGCACGTCGGGCTTGTGCTCTTTGAGGTACGTCCCGACGCCGAGGAGCGTGCCGCTCGTGCCGAGGCCGGCGACGAGATGCGTGATCTCGGGGCAGTCGCGGAAGATCTCCGGCCCGGTCCCCTCGTAGTGCGCCCTCGGGTTCGCCGGGTTGCCGTATTGGTAGAGGAAGACCCACTCGGGGTGCTCGGCCGCGATCCGGCGCGCGAGGCGGACGGCCCCGTTCGAGCCCTCCGCGCCGGGCGACTCGATGATCTCGGCGCCCCAGAGCTCGAGCAGCTGGCGGCGCTCGACCGAGACATTCGAGGGTAGGACGACCTTCAGGTGGTAGCCCTTCACCCTGCAGACCATGGCGAGGCCGATCCCGGTGTTGCCGGACGACGGCTCGATGAGCGTGGCGCCGGGCAGGAGGAGCCCTTGCTTCTCGGCGTCCTCGATCATGGCGAGCGCCGGCCGGTCCTTCACGGACCCACCGGGGTTCTGGCCCTCGAGCTTGACGAGGATCTGAGCCTGCGGGTTGGGGCTGAGAACGGAGACGTCGACGAGCGGGGTGTTCCCGATCAGGTCGAGGATGCTCGGATAGACGGCCATGTCGCTCCGGTCAGCCTCCGGCGACCGCCGGGAGGATCGACACGACGTCACCGTCGTTGACCTTGGTGTCGAGCTTGTCGAGGTAGCGCACGTCGTCGTCGTTCACGTACACGTTGACGAAACGGTGCAGCCTCCCCTCGTCCGTCAACAACTGCCCTCGCACACCCGGGTAGGCGTCCTGCAGCATGCCAAGGACCTCGCCGATGGTCGAGCCATCGACCGACACGACGGCCTGGCCGGCTGAGGCGGAGCGCAGCACGGTAGGTATGCGAACTTCAACGGACACGATGCCTCCGATTGTTGACCGGTTTGGTCAGATTCTACTGACCAAGCACAACCACGGGCTCTTCGGAGATGTTCCCGTCCTGGATGCGGTACGAACGAGTGGATGGCAGCTCGTGGCGGAGCGACACGAGGACGTAGTGCCAAGTTGGGTCTTTGAGGGGTCCCATCGCCTCCTCCACGTCTGTCGGAGACGGCCAGGGATCGGTGTGGGTGTGAGAGTGGAAGACGCCGATGATGGCGCGGCCGGCATCCTCTGCCGCCCGGTCGACACGCAGGTAGGCCTTCGGATCGACGCTGTAGACCTGGCCCGAGTGCGCCACGTTCTCGGTCGGGTGCACCTCGGTGACGGTGCCGGTCGTGGGGTCTCCGACGAGGAGGCCGCATCCTTCCTCGGGATAGCAGGTGAGGCAGTGGGCAGCCATCTCGTCGAGATGGCGCGCCTCGAGGCGGAGCACGGAATCGTCTCGGAGACCGCCTGCGACCAGGGAGGGCATCGGCGCCACGGTAGCGTTCAACGCCGTGCCGAAGAAGAAGAGCGCCAGCGCACGGGCCCGCGCCGATGCCGAGCGGGGCATCCGGCGCGTCGCCCAGAACCGGCGCGCGCGGCACGACTACGAGATCCTCGAGACCTTCGAGTGCGGGATCGCGCTGCGCGGTGCCGAGGTGAAGTCGCTGCGGGCTGGGCAGGTGTCGCTCCAGGACGCCTATGCGCGGATCGACGACGGGGAGGCGTGGCTCGTGGGGGCGCATGTGGCGCCGTACGAGTATGCGGCCGGATATGGGCGTTTCGAACCGGACCGGCCGCGAAAGCTCCTGCTGCACCGCGCCGAGATCGACGAGCTGGCGGGGCAGGTGTCGCAGAAGTCGCTCACGCTCGTGCCGCTGTCGATCTACTTCAAGGACGGACGGGCGAAGGTCGAGATCGGGCTAGCCCGTGGGCGGCGGCTCTACGACAAGCGCCATGCCATCGCCGCTCGGGACGCCGCACGGGAGACGGCTCGCAGCGTGAAGGAGTACGAGGCGCGCTAGCGCGGCGGCCCTCCCGGGCCACCGCGGACGGGACTCCGCAGGTGGGTCGGAGGAGCCGGCCGCCGTGCAACTGGCAGGCAGACCGCGCCGCTTTCGACGCGATCTGCCTGCCAGTTCGCCGTCGTGATCGGGTCCGGACGCCGGGGCCGGGGAGGGAGAGACCCGACGGCGTCCGGTAGAGTGTTAGACCCTGATCAACCAACCAAGGGGGTGACAGGCTTCGACTCCGGTCGTCGAAGTGGGAGAAGCGAGCCGTGGTCTCCGGAGCCACGTTAAAGAGCCGGAACCAAACACAAACGCCAAGCCACAGCTTGCGCTTGCCGCCTAAATAGCGGCAATGTCCGCCCGGCCCCAGCCCTACGGGTCGGATGCGGGCATCATCTCGTAGGGCTCACCTGAGCGAGGTCGCTGACACTTCGCCCTGGGACACTTCAGTCAGCTGGGAGCCCGCCCGGTGCCGGTGGCGAGGTGGGTTCCGAGACTGATCGCCGGCTGCGCTCGGAGAAGTCCCACTGAAACACCGGGGGACGCGGGTTCGACTCCCGCCACCTCCACATGAACATGATGTGACCCCATACGAACCGGGGGTCCTGCAAGCGGCCCGGGTCCCAATCGGCCCGGGCTTCTTCGCGTCCGGGACCCGGAAGTACAGGTAGGCGTGGTTGTCGGGCGAGATCTCGATGCGGTCGATCAGCTCGGCGAAGAGTTGCTTCACGACGTCGGGGCTGGCGTGGTTGACGACGCGCTCGATCTCCGCGCGGATCTCGCCGATGAGCTCGCGGCCGGGGGGCTCGGTGCCGCTGCTCCTGGAGCGCTATCGCGGATAGGTGTCCTGTCGGAAGGCGGACCGAAGAAGATAGGCGATCACGTCGGCAGCGGTGTAGCTGCGGTCGGGTGATGACGCGAGGTCGCGGAGGAACGAGAGATCCTGGCCTATGGTGACCAACGGGGGTTCGTTCTGCTGGGCCGGGCGTCGTTGCCCGAGCCCGATCGTGGCGATCAACCCGTTGCACAAACAGCGCCGATCAGCGGTGTCTTCGACCTGGCCGCCCTTGCCGACGTAGGTGCTGATCGGCTCTGCCGGACATCGGTAGCCGATCCTGCCATTTGCCTTACGATATGGGAGGCGGAGGAAGCCGACATCGCAGATCCTGGTGCGCTGCTCGTAGACCAACTGCTCGGCTACCGTCCCGGCCAGGTGTGCGACCTTGAGCGGGAACCCGGTGGGAGAAGCGACAGGGTCGGTACGGACCTTGAGGGTGCCGGCGAACCAACGGTCGATCAAGTCCCGTTTGAGCGAGGGGTCCATCCCGGACTCGTCGCAGAGGGCGAAAGCCGATCCGACTTGGATGCCGGCCGCCCCACGAGCGCGGGCGTCGCGGAGCCTCCCTGGGCCGGTCTGCCCGCCAGCGAGCCAGTACGGCAGGCCCAGCGCTGCCATCTTGTCAAGGTCGACCACGTCGCGCGGTCCGTACACAGGCTCGCCAGCTTCGTCCAAAACGAGCGGACCTCGAGGCGGGGCGTTGTGCCCACCGGCTCCCGCTCCCTCCACCACGTACCCGTCCGGGCGGGTACGATCGTCTCTGGCCAGATAGCTGGCGAGCACGTTCGACGAGACGATGGCAAGAAACCTCGGCCGTGGCATCTCGGCCGTGACGCCAAACAGCGTGGCCGGGTCGATAACGACCGTTGCAGGAGTCCCCGCGCTCGCATGCACTCCAACGGTCACGCTTCCCGAGCGCCCAGCGGCCAGGCTGGTCAGCAGGCCGGGTATATCAGCGGGGATACCGGCTCCCATCAGCACATAGTCGACCCCGGCCAGCATGGCGCCGTACACGGCCGCTGGCGTGGCCATCTGCAGCTTCTCGAGGTAGTTAACCCCTACGGGGCCGTCGTGGTTCTCTTTGGCGAGGAACACCTCGACGAAGTTGGCGGCGACTGCAAGCAGTGCTGCCGAGGGCCTTGGCCGCAGCGAACTGGCAGGGACCGGGCGGAACGGGCGTCTCGCGTCGATGCCCCCGGGCTTGTAATAGCGCTCGATGACCTGCTCGGCTACGCCGGAGAACGGGAAGCTGGCGAGACCTCGGCGGAGGTGCCCGCCAGGGTCTCCAAGCTGGAGCCGACGGGCGAGC